>JAHELB010000062.1 GCA_024644385.1 Nitrosopumilaceae archaeon
CCTATGATATCCATAATGGTTTTAGGGGATTTTTTTGAAAACACAAAATTAGTCTGACATTCTGGTATTCTGAGAGAAATTTTTTTAATACTCATGAATCTGTTAATTGCTTGAGCTAGTTCCAAAAATTTTTTGTCAGATTTTTTTTGGACAATGGCAAATCCTGCGCCAATTTTCTGTGCATTTTTTATAGAATCAACGGTGAATTTCTGTGCAAATTTTGCAGAATCTAAAACGGATTTTCCCTGCGCCAAGGAAAATATCATTGATGCAGAATAATTACAACCGCTTCCATGATTTTTTATGCTAATTTTTTTGTTTTCAATAAAAAAAGGATTATCTGTCAACACAAAATCTGTAACGTAGTTTTTCTTCAATTCTAAACCCGTAATTACAATATTCTGGGCCCCAAGGTTTTGAAGAGCCTTCCCCACGTTTAGGAGTGATTTTTTTGAATTTATTTTAGTTTCAGAAATAAATTCTGCCTCAAATTTATTTGGAGTAATGACAGTTGCGATAGGGATTAATTTTTTTTTAAAATCTTTCAGGGCAGATTTTTGAATCAGCATTCCACCCGTCGTAGATTTTATTACTGGGTCTAAAATTATTGGAATGCATTTATTTTTTAACATGTCGTAAATTGTTTTAATTAGTTCTGCATTGTATACCATTCCAATTTTAATCCCATCAATTTTAAAATCTGAAAATATTGATTCTAATTGATTTTCTAAAATTTTTTTTGAAACAGGCTCTATCAATCCAAACTTTGATGTGTTTTGGCTAGTTATTGCAGTAATTGTTGTGAGTCCATAGACATTTAATGTACTAAATGTTTTTACATCGCTTTGAATCCCTGCTCCAGAAGAAGGATCAGAGCCTCCGATAGAAAGTAAATTCATGAATTTTTTCTAAGGTCTGGATTAATTTATCTTTGTTAGCTTAAACTTGCTTTTTTATCTTATTGAATTAGGATATCTGTTGAAGACATTCATTGGAGCAATAGTCATCTCTTAAACTTTGAAACTCCCTACCACAGTGCTTGCATTCCCTAACAGTTCTCATTTGTTCTTTATTGTTTTTCTAACATATAAGATCGATCTTTATTAATAGGAAGATTTTCTAATTTTTCTACCCGATCAGATTTTTTGACAGTGCTCATGATTGTTTAAATCAGGTTATCTCGTAGAATATTCATGAGTACTCAAATGAGTGCAGCCCGAAGGGGAGTGGCCACAGATGAAATGAAAACCGTTTCTAAAGATGAAGAGGTAACACTTGAATGGTTACTTCCAAAAATTGCAAAGGGAGCAATAATTATTCCAAGTAATAATGAAAGGAAACAGAAAATTCATAATGTTGGAATTGGAAAAGGACTAAAGACCAAAGTAAATGTAAACATTGGCACATCCACACTTAATGTAAATATTGAAGAAGAAATTGAAAAAGCCAAAATTGCTGTCAAATATCATGCTGATACTATAATGGATTTGAGTGATGGGGGTGATGTAAAAAAAATACGAAGAACTTTGTTAGAAGAGGCTCCTATTACATTTGGAACGGTTCCAATTTATGAGGCATATAATTATGGCATAGAGGTTCACAAAAATCCCTTAAACTTAACCGAAGATGATTTTCTAAATGCATTTGAAAATAATGCAAAGGATGGAGTTGATTATACGACGATTCACTGTGGCATTACAAAGGAAATTGCAAAAAAAATATTAAAAGTTCAACGATATGGGGGAGTTGTAAGTAAAGGCGGTACATTGACTGCAGCCTGGATGCTCAAACATGATAAAGAAAATCCCTACATTACCCATTATGATTATCTGGTGGAAATGGCTCGAAAATTTGATGTTACATTTAGTTTGGGAGATGCACTAAGGCCTGGCTCTATTCTTGATTCTCATGATGAGTTACAAGTTCAGGAAATGATCAACATGGTTGATTTAACCAAAAGAGCTCATGAAAAAGATGTTCAGGTTATGATTGAAGGTCCGGGACATGTTCCATTAAATGAAGTTGCAGCAAATGTGAGGCTAGCAAAATCCCTGATTGGTGATGTTCCTTACTATGTTTTAGGACCATTGGTTACTGATGTGGCCTCAGGTCATGATCATATTGCTAGTGCAATTGGAGCGGCAGTTTCTGCAAGTGAGGGTGTAGATTTGTTGTGCTACCTTACTCCGTCTGAACATTTAGCATTACCCAATTCGGAAGAAGTCAAAGCAGGTTTAATTGCATATAGGATTGCAGCTCATGCAGCGGATCTTGTAAAAATTCGCGAAAAAGCCATAAAATGGGATATGGCGATGAGTGAGGCAAGACGTACTCTTGATTGGGAAAAACAATTAGCATTATCTATTGATCCTGAAGAAGCTGCTAAAATTCATAGTAGAACAGGCCAACATCCAGGAAACAGTGTTCCATGTACTATGTGTGGAGGCGCATGTGTTTACATTATGCTTCCTCAACAGAGAAAATATGAAAAAGAAAAGTTACAACAAACTAAGTAAAACTTTGTCTATGCTTGGAACTGTATCGTAATTTTTTATTTCATCAAATGTGACCCACCTGTATTCAGAATTTTCCCAATTAAGTTTAATGATTGGATTCTCGACTTCAAATAAAAATGGAAAAATTTCCCATTCATGATTGTCATATTGAGGTGAAACTACTTTCATTTCCGAAGCTGATTTTAAGAATTTAATTTTGTCTTCAGTAATTCCCAACTCTTCAAAAATTTCAATTTTTGCTCTTCTTAAAGGATCTTCATTGTTTTCAATTATTCCACTTACTCCTGCCCACAACCCTTTCATGGTTTTAACAGTGTTGCTTCGTTTTAGGAGAAGAACTTTATCATCATTTTTGATAAATGAAGTAACTATCTTGGTAGAACGCATTTCTGCTATTTTTTCTCTAATGCATTTGCCATTTTTGTTAATTTTTTATAGGATAAATCAAGATCTGTTCTAGTCGCAAGTCTCTCTTTACATGCTGTGATGTAGCTGATGACTTCTTCTGTTTTTGATTCCTGGACTGCGGTAAGAAGCCTACCCACATCTTTCCACAGATCCTCTGCGACCCTTCGTATCTCCGGGTTTGCAATAATGGTTTCAATTAATTCGGGGGATTCTGTCATTATGCTTTCTGCAAGCGTCTTTTGTATTCTAAAGGTGGTTCCAGACATTTTTTCCGTCAAAGCAATTTTCTCATCCTTTGAAATAATATTTGCAAAAACAAGATTTAGGAGGTGTGTTAGTCCTAATATTACTGCAATTTTTTTATCATGTTCTGCTGCATCTATGGTTACAAAATTTGCACCTTCAAATAGTGTTTTTGCAACGTTTAGCTCTTTCTTAGCATCTTTTACAGGAACTGATATTATATTTTGCCCTTGGATATTCTTTACACCTGGACCAAACATGGGATGAATACAAATGGGATTTATTTTTGCAGGCATCTTTGCCAAGGCTGAAACCGTTTTAGTTTTTTCGGAGGAAATGTCGATTAGATATGTCCCTCTTTTCATTTCTTTAGCTATTAATCTAATTATCTCTGGAGTTTTTCTTGTGGGAATACATAAAATTACGTAATCTGCCTTTAGAATTGCCCCAACTAGAGAATTTGATTGAATTATGTCTTTGCCCTTAATTTTATTCTCTTCATCAAATCCTGTCACTTGAAAACCTTTACTAACAAAATATTTTGAAAACCACTGACCCATTTGTCCGCCTGCGCCAATAATCGTAATTGATTTTTTCATTATATGTATCTCACATTTTCACTTAGTATATTCATTCCTTCCGTAAGTATTTCTTCATCTTGACATGCCGATAATCTAATAAAATTTTTATAATTTCCAAATCCTTCGCCAGGTGCAACTGCCAATCCTTTATCTAATAGGTTATTTGCAAATCGTACTCCATCAAATCCTGCCTGATTAATTCTAGCAAAAATATACATCGACCCATCTGGAACCACAAAATCCAGATTCATCTCTGTTGCTTTTTTTGCCAATAATTCTAATCTTCGCCGTACTGTATTAGTATTATCTGCAGTATCTGCCTCCAAGGCCTTCATAGCTATGTATTGGATGGGTTCTGAAACATTTGTTAGACATAAAGCCTCAAATTTTGCCAATTTGTCGATAATATCGTTTTGTGCAATAGTGTATCCGATTCTAAATCCAGTCATTGCATGTGATTTTGAAAATGATTGAGTTACTATACTTTTTTCATAATTATAACAAAGGATACTTTTCCAATCAACATATGCATATTGAGAATAAATTTCATCGCTTAGAATGTAAAGATTATTTTTGATTGCAAGTTCAATAATTTGCTCTTGTAATTTTAAAGGTAGGATTTTTCCGGTTGGATTATTTGGATAATTCAAAGAAATCATTTTAGTATTTGGATTTATTGTTTTTTCTATTTGGATTATGGATGGTTCCCACCTATCTTCAAATGTTGTTTCGATTGCTCTTACTTTTACTCCTGCATGTAAAGCACAATCTTTGTATGCTGGCCAAGCGGGTTCTATGACGATTAATTCATCTCCTGGATTAAGTAAAGTGTTAATTGCGGTAAATATTCCAAATCTTGCACCAGGATTCACCAAGATGTTTTCTGACTTTACATTTACTTCAAAAAGTTTTGATACGTGCTTTGCAAGAGCTTCTCTAAATTGCGGAATTCCCTTTGAAGGCCCGTATTTCAAAAATCCCTTATCATAAACTTCAGAAAGTGATTTTTTAACAATTTGTGGTGGTAAAAAATCTGGTTCCCCTACTTCCATATGAATAATTTTTTTCCCTTTTGATTCAAGGGATTTTGCTTTTAGAAAAATGGAAAGATGGGTCTCTTTGTTACTGGATTGTACCTTTACAGATTCATTTAGAAGAAAATTTAAAAATTTTGTAGCAATTGATTCATCAAAATTCAATTCTTTACATAACGAAATAATTTTAATGCGTAGACTCTCTTCCCTTAATTCATCTGTTATGCCCTTACCTGCATTTTTTTTAATTTCGCCAATTTCCCTAGCAATTTCTGTTCTTGTTTTTAGCATCTTTATCATCTCTATGGTGATCTCGTCCATTTTACTACGAAGTTCGTTGATTTCCGACATTTTTTTACAACACAGGTTTAATTTTTCCTGCCATAAGAGCGTGATCCGCTAATGTCAATGCAACAAGGGAGTCTACTACAGGTGGAGCCCTTGGAACAACACATGGGTCATGTCTACCTTGAACTTCCAGATTTGTAACTTTCTTAGTTTTGATATCTACAGTGCTCTGTTTTTGGGAAATAGAGGAAGCAGGTTTAAACGCAATTCTCAATGTTATTGGCATCCCATTTGAAATTCCTCCTAGTATTCCACCAGAGTTGTTTGTTTTGGTAATAATTTTTCCTTTATTGATGGTGTAAAGATCATTATTTTCAGATCCAAATAATTTTGAACCTTCAAATCCTGATCCAAACTCAATTCCTTTTACAGAGGGAATCGAAAAAATTGCTTTACTCAAATCTGATTCTAGTGACCCAAAAATTGGTTCTCCTAACCCCACTGGCACGTTAGTTGTAATAGATTCAATAACTCCTCCAAGCGAATCTCCTTTTTTCCTAGCTTTTAAAATTTCTATTTTCATTTTTTCTGCTGTTTTATCGTCTGGGCATCTAACATCATTTTGGTAAATTGTTTTTATCATTTTTTTATTAATTTCCTTTTTCATTTCGATTTTACCTACTTGCGTTGTAAAAGAATTGGTTTCAATTCCTAATGTGACTTTGAGAAGTTTTCTTGCGATAGCTCCTCCCATAACATGGGTTGCAGTTAACCTTCCAGAAAATCTTCCACCTCCCCTATAATCATTAAAATGATTGTATTTTATCATGGCTGGATAATCTGAGTGACCAGGGCGCAATTTAGTTTTCAAATTTTCATAATCTCGAGATTTTTGATCACTATTCCAAATGACCATAGTGATTGGAGCTCCCGTAGTATGTCCTCTAAAAACCCCAGAAATGATTTCCACTTTATCCCCTTCTTTTCTTTGAGTCGTGATGAGAGATGTCCCTGGTTTTCGATAATCTAGCATTTTTTGGATGTCTTTATCATCAATTTCTAATCCCGCAGGGCACCCATCCAAAATTGTACCAATAGCTTTACCATGACTCTCTCCAAAACTTGTTAATACAAGACGTTGACCTATAGAATTTCCTGGCAATAATCTATAAAGATTTGGCGATGTTTATAATTCCTCATTTAATAATTTCCCAAAATTTCTACTATTTTCCCTAGACCTTTGACAATTTTTATGGGGAGAATGTAAAAATTATAATATTTATTACAATTACTTAGAATAATTATAAATAAATGATAAATATTATAATGTTCTATATAATTTATGATAAAAAGTGCAAATTTTATTGAATAATTTGCGCGACCCTA
>JAHELB010000020.1 GCA_024644385.1 Nitrosopumilaceae archaeon
GTTATTTTTGGGTGGATTGGGAATCTTATTTGGCGCTGTATATGGAGTAAAGAGAAAAGCAGAGAGCAATACAAGACTTTTTTCATTTAACAAATCAAGTATTTACAGAAAAATTACCTTACCAAGGATTAAATCAAAACCAATGAGTATAATTCAAACTAGATTAGCCAAAGGAGAAATTTCAATTGAAGAGTATGGAAAATTGAAACAGGAATTTGAAAAAAGTGGGGGTAGGTAGGGTACATTTCACTCCAAGTAATCTACAATTTTTTCAATCTAGTTTTGTAATTTCTTCTAAAACTTGCGGATTTTCAAGTGGAGATAAATCACCCAAATCCAAACCCAATAATTTTGCCTTTAACAATCTACGCATAATTTTTCCAGTTCTTGTTTTAGGAAGATCAGATAACAAAAACACAAGTTTAGGTCTGGCAAGTTTACCAATTTTTTGAGATATAAAATCAGAAATTTCTGCAGTTAGTCCTGGTTCTTTATTTCCTTCTTGTACAATAAATAAGATAATTGCCTCACCGGTTATGTCATCAGGAATAGCGATTGAAGCTGCATCAGATATTTTCTCATGACTAATTGCGGTTTGCTCAATTTCCGCCGGACTCATCCGGTGGCCGGATACATTTATGACATCATCTGCCCTACCCTTCATATACCAAAGTCCATCAGAATCGACCAAAACATAATCTCCATGAAACCAAATATTTTCAAAACGAGACCAGTATGTATCTAAATATCTTTGATTATCATTTAAAAGACCCCTAGTCATTGCAGGCCAAGGAGATTTTACTACCAAAAAGCCATTTTCTTCTCTTAATGAATTACCCTTTTCGTCGAAAACATCTAAATTCATTCCAGGGCAAGGAATTCCAACAGTAGTAGGTTTTAGTTTCATTCCTGGAAAAACAGACAGCATTGCTCCCCCAATTTCGGTTCCACCCGATAAATTCATAATTGGGATTTTTTTATTTCCAACTTTTTCGTACAACCACCTCCAGGAATCCTCATCAAGAGGTTCTCCAGTAGTGGGTATGTTTTTAATTTTATCTAGCAAATAGAGATTTAATGGTTGAATATTATTTTTTTTAAACAATCTGACAGCAGTAGGAGAGATTCCAAAAATAGTTGCCTTGAATTCTTGCAGCATTTCCCATATTCTATTAAAATTTGGATAATCTAATGCCCCATCATAAATCACTGCACTTGCGCCACTCAGAAGAAGGCCATAAACATTCCAGACCAATCCCGTTATCCAACCAATATCTGCAGGCCACAAAACAACATCATTCTCCGTTGTATCAATCAAAAAGCCTGCCTGGTAGGCAGCAAAAACTGAAAATCCACCATGAACCTGAACTACTCCCTTGGGCTTTCCAGTTGTTCCAGAGGTGTATAAAATGAATAAAGGATCTTGTGAATCCGTTATCTCTGTTGAACACGATTCAGATTGATGGAGGATCAAGTCATTATAAAAAATGACATCGTCCGATTTTTCATACGAGTCTATCCCCTTGTATGGAACAATTATTTTTTTTATGTTTATTTTTTTAGTTGCTTCTTTAACAGTTTTTTTTTGAGAAATTAGCTTTCCTTTCCTTTGAAATCCATCGCTGGTAAAAAGAATTTTTGCTTTACAGTCATGCAGTCTTATTTGTAATGATTCAGAACTATAACCGGAAAATATTACTGTCTGTACTGCTCCAATTTTGGCCGAAGCAAGAATTGCTAAAATAGACTCTTCAATCATTGGGAGATAAATTGCTACAACATCACCCTTTTGAACTCCCAAAGACTTTAAGGCATTTGCAAGTTTGGATACTTTTTTATCCAAATCTGAATAAGTGGTCTTAGAGATTCTTCCATCCTCAGAAACAAAAGTGTACGCGGTTTTATTGGGGTAAAGTTTACAGTATTTTTCAACAGAAGATTTATAGATATTTGTTTTCCCATCAACAAACCATTTACACCAAGGTAATCCTTTGGAAACATCCAACACATTTTGATATGGTTTGTCCCATTCTATTGCAAAATATTTTTCTACATCTTTCCAAAACTGCCCTAAATCAGAATTTGCTTTGTGTGATAATTCTTTTAATGTTGAAACATTGTTTATTTTCATAAATTTGAAAATATTAGAATTTTCTCTTTGTTCTACTGTAGGTATAAATTCAAAATCAGACAATTAATAGTTCGAGTATCTTCAAGATAAAAAATTTTTATTTCAGGAAATATCCAATCCCAATCTCCTGGCACATGCAATTGCAGCCTTACCCTCATCTTCTGATATTCCTGCATCCTCAAATTTGGTAATCCAGTAGGGTGGTTTGTTTAATGTGTTTTCGTAATAATAGTCACGTAAAATCGTGGCTATTTCCAAGTTTAACTTGTTTTTTATAAAAGAGTTCATGCCTTTTTCTAAAATTGTAGAATCCGAATTGGCCAGAATTTTGATAAATTCTATAATTTCTAAAGAGAGATCTTTCATGTCCTAGTCTAAGTTCTTTTTTAATAATTCCAAAGTTAGTTGCGGATCTGCCTTTCCTCTAGTTTTTTGCATCACTTTGCCAACAAGAAAATTAATGGTTTGGGGATTTGATTTTGATTCTTCTACGGCTTGAGGTTCTTCTAACATGACTTGTTTGATAATTTCTTCCAACTTATTTTTGTCAGA
Organism: Nitrosopumilaceae archaeon; assembly: GCA_024644385.1. Lineage (GTDB taxonomy): Archaea > Thermoproteota > Nitrososphaeria > Nitrososphaerales > Nitrosopumilaceae > Nitrosomaritimum. Next base: position 2,684 of record JAHELB010000020.1, read on the forward strand.
TACATTGCCCAAATCTAATTCAGAGATTATTGTAGATAACTCTTTTCCACTTTTAATAATTTCATAAAGTGCATTTTTAGCAGAATTCCTGGTCAATTTTCCAGATAGTATCGCATCTGCAAGGTCACTCAAATGAGAGGAATTTAATTTAGATTGTTCTCTTTTTTCTCTTGTATCTGCTAATCCCATAAGATCAGTTGTAATGATATTTGAAATTTCCTTGGCATTAGTTTGGTTATGAGATTCATCAAACAAATCAGAGTAATATTTGTCTGATGATAGCACTTCTGCTACTTGCTCTGGAATGCCATAATTTTTCACATAACGTTCTTTTTTAGAGACGATACTTTCCGGCATTGTGGATTTTAATTTTTCTTGAACATCAATTCCAATTTTTATCCACGGGATGTCGCCTTCAAGAAAGTACCTATAATCTAAGTCGCCTTCCTTGGACCTAGAAGAAATTGTAATCTTTCTTTGGTCGTCCCAGTGTCTTGTTTCTTGCACAATTGGGATGTTTCTTGAATGAAGACTTTCTTGTCTTGTTATTTCAAAATGTACAGCTTTTTCTAAATCGTGAAATGAATTAATATTTTTAATTTCAACTTTATTACCGCCTAGAATTGAAACATTGGCATCAGCCCGCATGGCTCCCTCCAAGCTGGGATCGGAGACATCTAAGTTTTCTAGTAAATCAGATAGCACTTTGAGGAAATCCCTAACTTGTTTTGGATTTTCAAAATCAGGTTCTGTAACTATTTCTACTAGAGGGGTTCCTGCCCTGTTATAATCAACTAGTGTGATTTGGTTTTTTGAAGAGCTTCCTTCATAAATTAGCCTGCCAGGATCTTCCTCAAGTTGAATTCTGGTAATTCTAATTTTCTTTTCACCAATAGTTATCTCCCCTATTCCACCAATGCTGGTGTCACCATAGATGTTTAGCTGTGTAATTTGAAAATTTTTTGGAAGGTCAGGATAAAAATAGTTTTTTCTAAAAAATGCAATTTTTTCAGGAGTACTACAATTTAGCGCCATTGCAATTAGGGTTGCTTTCTCAATTGCTTTTTGATTTAATCGTGGGAGTGTTCCAGGCAGACCCATACAGATTGGACATATGTTCGAGTTAGGTTCATTGTCTCGATAGTTTGCTTTACAAGGACAAAATAATTTACTTTCAAGTTTAGTCAACTGACAATGAATTTCTAATCCAATTTTAGTCAAATTGGAACCTCTGGTAGTTGAACTGTAGTTTCAAGTGCACGAGCAGCTTGTAACAATTTTTTATCATCATTTTGTTTTGCCAATAATTGTATTCCAATAGGTAATCCATTAGAAATAGAGAACGGTACAGAAATCGATGGAATTCCTGTAAGGTTTGCAATTACAGTATTAATGTCGACTAGGAATAAAGCAATAGGATCATCAATCTTCTCACCAATTTTAAATGGCAGAACCGGAACTGTTGGTGCAACCAGATAATCAAATTTTGTAAAAGCATCATTTACTTCTTTAGTTAATTTACTTTTTACTTTAAGGGATTTAAGAAAATATTTTCCAGCATGGCCTGCTGAAGGAACAAATCCTCCAAGTATCATTCTTCGGATTACTTCAGGACCAAATTTAGTTCGAGCTTTGGAAATGTATGAATTAAATTCATATCCTTCCAGAGGAAGGTCATATCCATACCTTAGATTATCAAATCTAGCGAGATTGCTGCCAGCTTCGGTCGCTGTTATTGTATAGTAAGATGCTACAGAATATTTTACCATGTCAATTGATACTGGTTCGCAAATTGCTCCTAATCCCTCTAATTTGGAAACAGCATCGTTTGTTGCCGAAAGAACTGCCGGATCAATCCCATCTCCTATCATTTCTTGAATGACACCTATTTTTTTCCCTTCAATACCAGAGTCGATGTCTGTCAGAAAATCGGCATTTCCGCTATCAATGGTAGTATTGTCATTTGGATCTAGGCCAGAAATAATATTAAGCAAAAAGGCAGTATCTTTTACGGTTCTTGTAATTGGCCCAATTTGCTCAATACTGTTTGCATAAGAGATTAATCCATAGCGACTAATCAAACCATATGTGGGTTTGTATCCTACCGTAGAACAAAAACTAGCTGGGTTTCTAACAGAACCTCCTGTATCAGAACCCAAGGAAGCCACACATTCAAATGCACTTACAGAAACAGCGCTCCCGCCAGAGGAACCTCCTGGCACATAATCTGTATTCCAAGGGTTTCTACTAGGACCAAAGGCACTAAATTCTGTAGTTAACCCCATTGCAAATTCATCAAGATTTACTTTACCTACAAAAATAGCATCTTGTTCTTTTAGTTTAGAGATTACAGTCGCATCGTAGGGCGCTGTAAAATTCTCCAACATTTTAGATGCACAAGTTGTTTTAGAATTTTTTATACAAATATTATCTTTAATTGAAATAGGCATTCCAAAACAAGAGCCAACCTTTTCACCTAACTTTATTTTTTTATCAATTTTTTTTGCCTGTTCTACCGATTCTGGATTTACATGTAGGAATGCATGTAATTTTTCATCAATATTTTTTATCTGATCAATTGTTGCTGAAATAAAATCCTCAACAGAAATATTTCCAGTTTTTACTTCCTCTATAAACTCTAGAGCAGATATTTTTAGATTCAATTAAATCATCTTTGGAGCTCTAACATAGTTACCTTTAAAATTTTTCAGTTTCTCAATCAAATTATCTTCATATGGGATGTGCATATCTTCTCGTAATTTAGAAAGGGGTAAATCAGCTATGATAATTTCTTCGTCTTCTACCCCTGCCGAATCCAAAATATTAAAAAAATCAATCATACTGTGGACTTTTTCTACGTATTCTTTATGATCATGAACATCGATTTTCATAAATTTTGCAACTAGTTCGATTTCCTCTTCCGTTACCAATTTATTCACCAAAAAATAATATTTCCAAATTCCTTCGGTTTGTATGTAGTGCCTTTACCTGATTAACGTTTTTAGGGATAAAAAAATCAAATGCCAACATAATTTCAGTGCTCAATTTTCAATATATTACCGTTTATTGAAAAAATTTCATATACTAAACATATAGCAAAAATTTGTGATAATTGGAAAAATTAAAGGAAATGAAAGGACAATTAGATTAAATTTGGATCTAAATTGCACTAATTGTAAAAAAAAGGTACCTGGAGGAATAAAGGCATCAGAAAAATTTTCTAAGACAGATGAATTTAAAAAAGAGATCAAAAATTTTAAGAAAAACTACTTGTGTGGTATTTGCAGGGATAAAAAAAGAGTAAGCAAATCTTGAATCCATTATTTCAGTTATCTACAAGAAGTTATGAAAAAGAGTATCCCATAGTAGTCAATGCACTAAAAGAACTAGAGGCTGAATGTAAAATCCAAAACGGATATACAGTCGATAAACCATTCAAAAAATTCGGTTGGACATTTTTTAATATTCAAATTACAGAAGAATTGGCCGATATTATTGAAAAATCAGGAATGATGGAAGGAGCCCTTGGCTATAAAATTGGGGAGCAGCTTACAAACTTTATTGGTCACTATTTAGAGATAAAAGGAAGTAATGTAAGAATTAAAAAAATAGATTATTGATAGATTTTTTTAACATTTAAAAAATTGATAGATAGTACAAGTCAGTTTATCAACATTAATTCCATTAGGGTGTTAGTCTATCAACATCTCGTGGGTAAAATGTAACATCCCTTATATTTTCTGTGCCTGTAAGTGCCATGATTAATCTTTCAAGACCGATACCACATCCAGCATGTGGAGGCACTCCATAATCAAAAGCTCCAAGATGATAATCAAATGCATCCGTCTTCATTCCTTTGTTTTTCATTCTTTCTTCAAGCTCTTTTCTTTTTTCAATTCTTGTACTTCCTGATGAAAGTTCTAAATCACCAAACATTAAATCAAACGATTCGGAAATTTTTGGATTTGTTTTACTTTCCTTAACATAGAATGGTTTAGGGCCAAGTGGCCAATCTTTGATAAAGTAAAAACCATCTAAACCAATTTTTTTTAGGTTCGAAGGGTAAAGATCATCACCCCACTCTACTTTGGCGCCAACTTTTTGCATCTTTTCTACCAGGTCATTATAGCTATACCTTGGAATATTCTCTGCTGTTTGAGGAATGATAAAATCGGTATCGGGATTTACTTTAGCGTACTCTTTTACAGTATTGACAGATATTTTGATAATATCTTCAATTCTGTCCATAATGTCATTATAATCTACAAAGGCTTCTTCCAAATCTATAGAGATTGCTTCGGCTAAATGTCGGTTAGTTCTTGATGGTTCAGCTCTAAAAATTGGTGCGATTTCAAAAACTTTTTCAAAACTCATAGTCAGTTGTTCTTTGTAAAGTTGGGGACTCTGAGCCAAAAATGCCTCCTTGTTATAATAAAAAATTGGAAACAAAGCTGCCCCACCTTCTGTTGCAGTAGCAATCATTTTTGGAGTGTTTATTTCTAAAAAATTTTGCTCAGAAAAATAATTTCGAATCGAAATCAATATTTTACTTCGTAAGTTGAAAATATCTTGCAATACTTTACGACGCAGATCTATGGGTCTTACTTCTAATCTTGTATCAATGTTTTTCACAGTCTTTGCAAGTGGCTCAAAGGGAGGGATTTTTTGCACTTCTGAAAATACTCTGATTTCAGATGGGATTATTTCAAACCCTTTGGGAGATTTTTCAGATGTCCTGATTTTACCTGATATAGCAATAGAAGAATGTGGTTTTAACGAGGATATTTTTTCACGGACTTCATCAGGGCAATCCCCTTTTTTAGCCACAATTGCAATATCTCCATTTTTGTCACGAAGTGTCAAAAAACTAATGTTGCCATGTCCTCTTACGGTCAAAACCCATCCCATAACAACTACCTCAACTCCATCCTTTGAAGAATCCAATTCGTTTGAAAAATGAGATCTACGTAAGTCTCCAAGCTCTGTTTCTATCATAATTTAATTAAAATGGTCATTTCATGGTGTAATTAATTTTCCTCTAAAACATTTATCATTGGAATGATTTGAGATTAAAATATGCCTCTCACAAACAAAGAAAAATTAATTGCAATAATTTCAAATGGGATAGCTGTCTATTCCCTCTTTCAAGAACGTGGTAATATACCTGAAAACACCACACTGTTTGATTTTATTTTGAAAGCAGTTCCTGATAGTCTAAAATCCGATTTGGCCCCAGAGTTAATTGATGAGGTTTTTGAGTACGTTTCTTCCACACATAGTTCATAAAGTCCAAAAGGTAAGAAAACACACACATTGACAGCAATTGCAACATTAGGATCACATTGTGCTTTACAGGTACTAAAAGGAGCTAAGGATGAGGGCTTTAGAACACTGCTTGTTTGTGAAAAAAAAAGAGAGAGGCTATACCGAAGATTTCCCTTTATTGATGAGTTTATCCTTGTTGATTCGTTCAAGGAGGTCCTGGAGCCAGAACCCCAAAAAATGTTAGAGCAAAATGATGCAATCATTATTCCTCATGGAACTCTAATTGCACAAATGAGTTCTGAACAAATTGAATCCATAAAAACACCTGTTTTTGGAAATAAATGGATTCTAAAATGGGAATCAGATAGGGAGAAAAAAGAAGAATTGATGAAGGAGGCAAGACTTCCTATGCCAAAAAAAGTTTCTAGCCCTGATGAGATAAACAGCCTTGTAATTGTAAAAAGACAGGGGGCTGCAGGAGGCAAAGGATACTTTATGGCTAATAGCGAGGAAGATTTCGATAACAAGAGAACTGAATTAATATATCAAGGAGTAATTTCTGAAACAGAGCCTCTCTTTATTCAAGAATATGCAGCAGGAGTTTTGGCATATTTGCAATTTTTTTATTCACCCATTAAAGAAGAATTAGAATTTTTTGGAGTTGATCAAAGACATGAATCAGATATTGAAGGATTAGCTAGAATTCCATCAGAATTGCAGCTAAAAAATAACAAAGTTCCCTCCTTTAATGTGATTGGCAACAGTCCTTTAGTCCTAAGAGAATCACTGTTAGACGAAGTCTATGCAATGGGAGAGAATTTTGTGCAAGCTGCTAAACGAATAGTAAAACCTGGGATGAATGGCCCATTTTGTATTGAAGGAGTGTATGATGAAAACGCTAAATTCACCTCTTTTGAATTTTCAGCCAGAATAGTTGCGGGTACTAATATCTACATGGATGGCTCCCCCTACTATTCCCTTTTGTTTAATGAACCTATGAGTATGGGAAAACGAATTGCAAGGGAAATTAAAAATGCCAAAGAAAACAATCAATTAGATAAAATTGTAACTTGAAATTTACAAATTATTTTTTGATCATATTACTTCATGTTTATTGATTTTTTTTAATTTATGTTTTAACAACTTTCATTCCATGCTGAGATTTTATAATATATTTATCTCTGATTTTTACACTGACCCAATCGATAATTAATACAGTAACTAACACTACAATCATAAAAACTGCAGCCTTTCCATATTCAAAGAATTTGATATAATTAATAATGTAAAAGCCAATTCCTCCAGCCCCAACTAAACCAAGAATACTCGTTTGTCTGACATTATAATCAAACATGTAAAGCATCTGGCTAAGCAAATGAGGGGCAGACTCTGGTAACACAACATAACGAATTAGTTGCCATTTAGATACACCAATTGACGAAACAGCATCCATCGGATCTGCATCAATAGTCTCAATTGCTTCATATTGTAATTTGGCTACAAATCCCACAGTATACATTATAATCGCTAAAACTCCTGCAAAGGGCCCCAGACCGACCATAATTACAAATAAAATCGCCCATAAAATAGATGGAAATGTTCGTATTGCTGCAAGAATAGCCCGCACTGGACCATATACAAATTTGCTGTTTAGATTCCGTGCAGCAAACATGCTTAGAGGTAGAGAAATGGCAACACCCACTATTGTTCCAATAAATGCCATTTGAATTGTTTCAAACATGGACCAAAAAGCGATTCCAAAGAGTTCTGCTTCCACCTGGGTCATCTCTTCGGCAACTATTGCCAGGTTAGGAATGCCCTCAAAAAATTCCACAGGATTTGCATCAACATTGTAAGAAGCAACAACAACTAGTGCGATTATAATTCCAACTATCAGGTTATTTTTTTGATTCATCTGAATACATCTCCATAATTTCATCTGAAGTAAGATCGCCAGTCTGAAAATCCACAATTTTGTCACCTTCAACCCCAATTTCCAAAATTTTCTCTCCATCCTTAATCACTGCAACCCTATTGGAATACTCTAATGCTAATTGCATGTCATGATGAACCATTATGGCAGTAAGATTCATTCTTTTTTGAGCATCAACAATCAAATTCATTATCTCGCGTGCAGTAAAATGATCAAGTTCAGAAACAATTTCATCTGCAAGCAATATTGTTGGTTTTTGCATAAATGCTCTTGCGATTGCAACTCGTCTTTTTTCTCCGCCACTAAGCATGTATGCTTTTCTTTCTTCCTTTCCTGACAAGCCCACAAGTTTCAGAATTTTTTTTGCTTCTTGAATCTCCTCATTAGGAAATATTTTAAAAAAAGATTGAAATTTTTTCATTCGTGGTAATGCACCTATCAAAATATTTTCTAATACTGTAATGTTTTTTATTAATCCAAGACTCTGAGGAATATACCCAATTGTATGCATCATTGATTTGAATTTTTTGTCATTCATGTTTGGTGTTTGGTAATCAATTTTGATAGTTCCCTTACTTGCGCTCATCATTCCATTCATTAATTTAAGCAAGGTGGATTTTCCAGAACCAGATTGACCTACAAAGGCATAATTTGTTCCTCTGTCAATTGAAAGATTTATTCCTTTTACAGCATAATTTTTGGAATCATATGAAGTCCATACATCATTCATTTGAATTATTTTTTTGGTGGATATTGTTGAAAAAGAATGTGAATTCATTTGCAGTAGTTCCATATCAGGATAACCGCTTTTATTTGCTCTTGTTGTAGGAATCTAAGATTTTTTGGTCCAACCCAGTTAAGGTGTCAATAAAAGTTCCGAATTCTCCAATATGCATGGTTGTTGTTGTCGGTACTAGAGCTTCTGCCCCGTAAAGATTTTTCAAAATTTCATTATTCTCCTCATAATTGAGTTCGATTAAAGAATCGACTAGAGCATCTCTAGTAGTCTTTGACATATCAGAACTAACCATGAAAACATGAGATGGGACAGGTCCCACTGTGGTAACAGCACGTAGCTTTACCTGATCTGGTTGCTCTAGATATTTCTGAGGGGCAATGTCAGATCCGAATGCTACATCTACTTTACCATTTAGAAGTAATTCTAATGCCGCTTTGTAACCTCCTGCAAATGTATAACTTTCAAAATTCTTAGCTAGGGCTGATTCCAATGCTACAATATCATTACCTTCAATCTTTACAAATCCATCTGTTACTAGTGTCCCCATTGGTCGTACAAAACCAGATGATCCTGTAATGCTAGTAAAAGCCACCCTTTTACCAACCGTGTCCCCAAGAGTTTGAATAGAATCATTTTCGGCTAGTGTCCAAACAGTTGCTTGGTAATTTACTTTGCCTGCCACCAATTCTGCTAAAACAGCTTCTGCACCAGTTCTTTGGTGAGTAATCCAAGCTGGTCCTGTATCCATAAAGGCCGCATCAATATGACCAAATCTCATTCCCTCAATAATGGTCTCGTAATTTGTGGGAACAACAATTTCAACATCTACACCAAGTTTGTTTTCTAAAAATTTCTCTAATGCTTGAGCCTTTGGTGTCAACTCATCGGCTTTTTCAACTGGAATAAATCCAATTGTCAAAGAATCAACATCAAGAGATTGTGCATCAGAAGATACGTTAATGATTTTATTTTCAATTAAAAATTCAATTCCATTTAGAAAAGTTTGATCATCTACAGAACCCTCAGCCCACCAAGCAGCATTATTTTTAATCCAATCTGGAATTAGACTTTGTGCCTCTACATTTTGTGAAATTGAACTAGCCACAAAAACTGTTCCAATTACAATCGCCAAGAGGCTCAGAGTGAGAATTTGATTCATGTACTAGAGAGATTAGTTTAAGCTAAGATATTTAAATTAGGTTTTCATTCTAGAATTTCATTCCAAGATTATAGAACAAGAATTATCGAAGATTAAAAGTTCAAGTTTTATGGTTTTTTATTTGGATACAAGTGCAAAATTGGTTCGGTGTTTTTCATAGTAATTTCCACTCTTCCAATTCTACTACGATATTTTTTTATTTTTTTTCCTTCACTTGAAAAAATAAATTTGTGTACCTCAATTAGCGCCAGGTCTTCCAAAGAAGATAAGGTTTTGTAAACCGTAGATAAGGACAATTTTAATTCATCAGCAATTTGATTGGCATCTTTGGACTCTAATTTTACGGAGAATAAAACGGCTCGAGTACAAACGTTGCTTAGTGATTCAATTATTTTTTGAGTTATATCAAATTCACTTAATTGAATAATGTTTGATTGAGCCATAGAGTTCACTTGTTAGATACCAAGTTTAGTACAGGTTCAGGTTTACGAATGGAGATATCTGCTTTACTTATTCTGCTTTTATAGACCTTGTATTTTCTACCCTTGTCAGATAACATCCATTTTTCTATCTCAATAAGAGTTAGCTCTTCAAGATCTCCTAATTTTTTATAAACACTGCTAAGAGGTATTCTGAGTTTCTCTGAAAGTTCTGTAGCTGTTTTTCCGTGCTTTATTATCGAAAAAAGGATTGCTCTGGATTCAGCATCTGCTAGTGCCTCAATTACTTTTTGGGTAATATCATATTTTTTTAGCTGTGGCAAAGTTATTCGTCTTGTCAAGTAAATCCAAATTTATCTAGAGTTATTTAAACGACATGATTTGATTCTCATTCCAGAGATTTAGAATGATTAATTAAAAGAGGGTACTTCCTTGTTGGGCTTAAACCGATTCCATAAAATCCCAAGTATTATTCCCAAGGCAGTCCAATAAGCTGAGACCCCCAAGATGGACATTATTCTAAATCCATTAACTAAATCCATTGGCGCTGTGATTTCATCAGGATTTTCTGGCATTGCTACAAAGACCATAGCCATAAAAATAGCATAACCAAATAATGCTAAAAGTTTCTTTTGATTTTTGAATTTTTTAGACAATTTAAAAAATGCTAATGCAGCAAAACCAGAAATTGCAATAAATGAAAGATACAAAATTGACCTGAGTACAACAGTGTCAGCCTCTCCTACTGTGGGAGGATTTGCAGGATATTTTAAAAATGGTACAAGGTAAATTGTTAACCACATAATTCCTGCAAGAATTAGAGCTTTCTTTATGTTATTGTTTCCAGGTAACGAATTTCTAGATAATGCAAATATGATTCCAAATAATGCTCCTATCGATGTTCCCAAAATAACTCCGGCAAAAACTTGTCCTCCTTTTTGCCATTCTCTATACCTCTCATATTCAACCCAAAATTCTAGAGTATCATCTTCCTGACCAGAAGAAAACAAATTTTGGTTTTCGATTCCAATGGCCACATCAAGGTAGGGTTCTACTAAGAAAAGATTAGCTGTACCATGAACAAGGCCAGCAAGTGCACCTGCCGCTAGGACAATTATTATAAAAATAATAGTTTTCATGAAATAAACTCCTAATGACAAGGAAACCCAGCAGCATGACGCATGTCATGGGTTAGTTCATGGATGTATAGATCTTCAAACGCTTGTTCTCCAAAAGCAATACTAAAGATATGTCCTTGGTCAAATCCAACTACAAAAAGTCCGATTCCAAAAATAATAGCTAACGCAGCAATTGCAATTATTGGAACCCCTTCTTTTGATAGGTTAATTTGTCTTGATTGAGACATGCAGGTATTCTTGAAAAAATGTATTTAAGTCCTTGGATAATTTATCCAATTTAAATATAGAAAAGACAAAAAATTATCTTGCAACAAAAGGTAACGATCTTAATTATCCCCATATTAATTGGAATTGTTTCGGGGGCCTTTATCGCATTTTATCCAGTATCTGAAAAAAATCCAGATCTTCTTACTAAAACTAAATTAATTCAAGGCGGGTCTCCCATTCTTGGAGATGCCTCTGCAGCCATAACCATTTTAGAATGGGGTGATTACCAATGCACTTTTTGCTACCGATTTCATGGGACCACTTTAGAGTTATTGGATCGTGATTATATCCAAACAGGAAAAGTAAATTTGGTTTTCAAGGACTTTCCATTAAATGGGCCAGATTCAATTCTCGCAGCAGAGGCCTCATACTGTGCCCAGGATCAAGGAAAATATTGGCAATACCATGACGAATTGTACAAAAATTGGGGAGGAGAAAAAACGGGATGGATTACCAGATGGTCCCTAAATGCATTTGGAACCTCAGTAGGGTTGGATTTAGAGAATTTTAATCAATGTCTTGATGATCACAAGTATGAAGATAAAGTAAATAGACTGTATCAACTCGGAAAAGATTTAGGAATAGATGCCACTCCATCATTTTTAATTTTCAATGATGAAAAAATTATCAAAATACGTGGCAATCAACCTTTAGAGACATTTCTAAGGACGATTGATGAATTATGATATTGATTTTTTAAAGAACACGCCGTGATAAAAAATCAACCAAACTTAATATTCGCTTAATCAGCAGAGGTTACAAATGGGCAAAATTAACATTGAAAAACAAGATTCAGTTAAACTTTATAAAATTAGAAAAACACTTGACGAGTTAACCGAAAAAAAAGGTCATGGTACTGAATTAATTACAGTATATATTCCAAAGGGAAAACAACTTCATGAAATAATTAACACTCTTAGAGAAGAACAGGGAACTGCAGATAATATAAAATCAGATTTGACGCGAGGCCATGTCGTAGATTCCTTAGGGAAAGTCATTCAAAGATTGAAACTTTACAAACAAACTCCAGAAAGAGGACTAGTAATTTTTTGTGGAGCTTTTGCTCCTGAGCAAGGTGGACCGTTAGGAAACGAAGTAATAGAAATTTACGAATTGGATCCACCTAAAGATTTAAAACAATATCTTTACAGATGCGATGATCATTTTCATGTAGATATTCTAAAAAATATGTTAAAAGACGACAATTTGATTGGTTTTATTGCAATTGATGCAAAGGATTGCGGTTGGGGACTTTTACATGGGGAGAAAATAGAGGTATTATCACAAACGGGTTCAGGTGTTGCCGGAAAGCACAGACAGGGAGGCCAATCTGCAAAGAGATTTCAGAAATTAAGAGAAATGGAATTATCTTATTTTTATAATAGAGTAGCAGAAACCTCCCGAGAATATTTTATTGATATTTATCCAGTAAAGGGATTAATAATATCAGGGCCTGGCCCAACAAAAGAGGATTTTATAAATGGGAATTATCTAGAATACCGTCTCCAAAACATGATCATATCTACAATAGATTCATCATATGCCGGTGCCGAGGGGATTAGAGAGGCATTTCAAAAATCTTCTGAAATTTTGTCCAATTTTAGGATGGTAGAAGAAAAAAAACTTGTAGAAGATTTATTCAGACATATTAATTCACATTCTGGGCGGGGGGTTTATGGATTAAAGGATATTATTGAATTTTTAACAAATAATGTAGTGGATACATTGATAATAACAGATGACACAAATTTACACAGAGTAGAAGGAAAGTGTAAAAGGTGTCAAAACATCCAAGAAGACATTATAGAGCGACCACAAGTAATTCCAAAAAAGACACAATTTACAACAAATCCATGTCCTAGTTGTAACTCTATGGAGGTAGAAGCAAGTGAACGAGATATCGTAGATTATTTAGCACTGATAGCAGCAAAGACTGGAAGTAAAATAGAGGTAATATCAGGGTCTGCAGAATATGGCAACATGTTATCTAGTATAGGAAAAGTTGGAGCCATATTGAGGTATAATCCTGGGCATTCTAAGTAATTGATTTTTTAATTTTTTCTGCAAGTTTTTTTAATTGAAAATCATCTTCGATTGAACGTTTGGTCCAAACTGTTCCTTTGTGATTGTATCTTGGAATAATGTGAATGTGAACATGAGGGATAATTTGTTTGGCAGCCCTCCCGTTATTTTGAGCCAAGCTAAAAGCATCAGCTCCTGTCACCTCTAAAACTGATTTGGCTATTTTTGGTACAACAGAGAAGATTTCCCCCACGGCACTTGGTTTCATGTCAGTTATTTTCTCATGATGCTCTCTAGGAATAACCAGGCAATGACCTGTATCTATTGGATACTTGTCTAAAATCGAGATATGTAATTCATCCTCATAAATAAAATGCCCTCCTCTTTGGCCTGACAAAATATCGCAAAAGATACAATTCATAATAAAATATCGATTTTTGATTTTATTTATTGTTTAATCGTCGAACAGTTAATTAGGGTAATTTCCAAAATTTTTACATTAAATGGGCCGAAAAGAAAGACGAGAGAGGGAGCAAAAACGGGAAAATTATGCCTCTCAAAGATCCTCGGAAAAAAGAAAACACACACTAATTGCAGTCGGGGTTTTTGCAGTTATCGCAGTAATTGTAGGATATGCAGCATGGACATTTGTAAATTTGGACCAAAGCGCCGTACCTGGTGGACCAGAAAATGCCGGCGCGCTGGGCAGCGAGCACTCACATGCAGGAATTCTAGTCAAAGTCTTTGGGGATTCATTTGATTTTTCAGCACCTGCATACCAGATAAAATCTAGTTGGATACACTTTGAAGGAAATGATGGTTCAACAATTCACAAGCATGCAACGGGAGTGACTTTGGGTTTTTTGTTTGAATCATTAGGCCTGGGCTTAGATGATCAGTGTTTCACATTTAAAGATGGTAGAAGTTTCTGTACTGATGAAGAGTATTCCTTAAAATTTTTCATAAATGAAGAGCCAGTAGATGATATTAGAGATTATGAAATTTCTGAGGACGACACAATTTTAATTTCTTATGGAGCAGAAACAGCAGATGAAATTGAAGCTCAATTATTAGAGTTAAAGGCGCAAGGACTTCAAAAATTAGGTTAGATTTTTTTAAATTTTTAATTACTTTTGTTTTATTGTTCATCTGCTGTAAAATCAGCGGTATTATCAAAAAGCATATAGTAACCACATTTTACGCATCTTAAAACTGTCATCTCTGTAGTCAGAAATTCTTTATCCTCAAATTGTCCAGATAGCTTTACGTTTTTTCCTAGCATCTCGGCCTTATTGCCTTGACATACAGGGCACACCAGTGATTTGTTTTCCAATAGTTTTTTTTGGGGTATTCAGAATTTAAAGGCTTAATGAGAGAAAACATGATTGGAAAAAAAATTCAAAAAGGTCTAAATTATAGCCATTGGAAAATTTGATGTTATGGAAATATCTAGTAGAAATGTTGTAAGTGGGACAGCTCGCTCTCCACATAGAGCAATGTACAAAGCAATGGGATTAACCGATAGTGATCTAGATAAACCATTTGTGGGAGTATGCCATACTGGAAATGAAGCTACACCGTGTAATATTCATCTTCCTCAATTGGCGCAAAAAGCAAAGCAGGGTGTAATTGACGGAGGTGCAACCCCCAGGGAATTTTCAACCATTGCTGTTAGTGATGGAATTGCGATGGGACATGAAGGAATGAAATCATCGCTTGTTTCAAGAGAAGTAATTGCCGATTCTATTGAATTAATGGTTCGAGCTCATCAATATGATGCGTTGGTAGGAATAGCTGGTTGCGATAAAAGTCTTCCAGGAACTATGATGGCTATGGCTCGATTAAATTTGCCCTCAGTTTTTGTATATGGAGGGACTATAATGCCTGGAATTTTAAACGGTAAAGAATTAACCGTGGTTGACGTTTATGAGGCAGTAGGAGCTTATGATGCTGGAAATTTGTCCCTAGAAGGTTTGAAGGAGATTGAAAACACTGCGTGTCCTAATGCTGGCTCTTGCGGTGGAATGTTTACGGCAAATACCATGGCATCTATTTCTGAAGCAATAGGACTTGCTTTACCTGGCAGTGCTAGTCCACCAGCTGAAGATGACAGAAGAGAAAAAATGGTTTACGATACAGGAAAGGCATGCGTTAGTTTACTTGAACAAAACATAAAGCCAAATCAAATTTTGACCTTTGAAGCATTTGAAAATGCAATTACAATGTTAAATGCTGTAGGCGGTTCAACAAATGGAATTCTTCATCTGTTGGCATTGTCAAATGAAGTAGGAGTGAAATTAACCTATGATGATTTTGAAAGAGTTAGAAAGAAAACTCCACATCTAGCTGATATGAAACCCGGTGGAAACTACGTAATGAATTCACTTGACAAGATTGGAGGAATACCATTTGTTTTAAAAAAATTATTAGACAAAAATCTAATTCATGGAAACTGTATTACCGTAACTGGAAAAACTATAAAAGAAAATCTTGAATCCATGAGAATTCCAGAACCACAACAACAAATTGTCAAATCGGTTGAAAGTCCAATCCATTCTGTTGGAACTGCAGTTATTTTGAAAGGAAGTTTAGCTCCTGAAGGGGCTGTTATCAAGACAGCCGGGGTGGAAATGACAAAGTTTACTGGAAAAGCTAGGGTATTTGATAGAGAGGAGTTTGCATTTGATTCAGTTGCAAAAGGTGAAATTGATGAAGGAGATGTAATCGTAATCAGATACGAGGGACCTAAAGGAGGTCCTGGTATGAGAGAGATGCTTGCTACAACTGCCGCCCTGGTAGGTCAGGGATTAGGTAAAAAAGTAGCAATGGTAACTGATGGAAGATTTTCAGGTGGAACTAGAGGTTTTATGGTAGGACATGTAGCTCCAGAAGCCTATGTAGGGGGCCCGATAGCCTTGGTAAAAAATGATGATGAAATAACAATTGACACTGAAACCAATATCATCGATTTGCATGTATCTAAAGAAGAGCTGGAAAAACGAAGATTAGAATGGAGTCCTCCAAAACCAAATTACACCTCAGGGGCATTAGCCAAATATGCGTCACTTGTAGGATCTGCCGCTAAAGGGGCAATTACAACTCCTATCTTGTAATCCAAATTTTTTAAACCAAAAATTGCTAAATTTTTAGATATCAATGATCTATTTGTTCACAACCTTTATAGATCATCGATCAGCAGATAAATTAGAGATAGCAGGAGGAAAAATTACGATTATAGAATCTGTTATCTACTACAGATTTTTTAATTTATAAAAATTTTAGGAAATTTAATAAATCAAACTTTGTGACCATGCTTTCCTAATCTGCAACTTGAACAGAGAAACTTGTCATCTTTATCCATTGACAAGACCATCTCCTTACATTCACATTCTTTGCACTGGCATTTGACTGTCACAAGTAGAGTCAATTAACCATCTTTGAAATCTGTTTCGTTTTTCCCAAATATCTTATTATCTAAAAAACAAACTCAAATCTTCTTTCTTTATAGGCAGGATTTAGTTTTCCTACAATAGGTATTTGGGTTTCACAGTATTTGCATCTATTTTTCTCATCCAGATTCCATTCCAAAATATCAAAATTATATCTCCTAATTACAATTTTTTTGCATTCATGGCAATAAGTATGCTCTAAAGGATGTCCTGGAATATTTCCAACATATGCATATCTCAAACCTACTTTCTTTGCTATTTCATGATGCTTCTCTAAAGTCTGAACTGGTGTTGGCTCAAATTCCATCATCTTGTATGAAGGATGAAATTGCAAAAAATGAATAGGCATGTCCGGTCCAAACTCATCATACACAAATTTACAAAGTTTTTTTGCATGATCTAGATCATCACCAACTTGCGGGACAACTAGATCCGTTATTTCCACATGAATTTTTGTTTTATCGCGAATTTCAATTAATGTATCAAAAACTGGTTGCGAATTTGGTATTCCCACATATTTCCTAACAAATTTTTCTTCTCCATTACCTTTAAAGTCAACAGTTATGCTATCTAGAAATTCACCCATCATTGAAACTGATTCAGGGGTACCGTAACCATTTGAAATAAAAATGTTAAACAACCCCTTCTTTCTTGCCAAGACACCACAGTCTCGGGCAAATTCTAAGAAAATACTTGGTTCATTGTAAGTATATGCAATCCCATGGCATCCTCTTTGAAGAGTCTTGTCTACAACTTCTTTAGGAGAGATGTCTACACCTTCAATTTTCCTTCGTTGACTGAGATCAAAATTTATACAATATTTACATAACCAATTACATCCAGTTGTCCCAACTGAGAAAACTTTACTTCCTGGCATAAAATGAGTTACTGGCTTTTTCTCAATAGGATCAATGTGACACGCTGCAACTTTTCCATATACATACAGAACAAGCTTCCCATCTTTATTTCCCCTAATTCCACACAAACCAATCTGGCCCTCACCAAGCTCACAGTATCTAGCACAAGCTAAACATCTAACTTTATGATTCGGTAATCGCTCATAGAGAACGGTTTCTTTTTGCACTTGCATTTTTAATTCTCAGAATGATATTAACTCAATGAACAATTATCATTTCTAGAAATCAATTATGATTATTTCTACAATTTTCAATAGTGAAAATTATGATTTGATTTATCTTTGTTAGATTGGGGATTATTTACATTGTCATACACTGTATGCCCAAAATGTCAAAGTGAGATGCGATGGTCACAGCACTTTGGAGTTCTAAAAAGTGAAAAATCACCGTTATTTGGAGGTATTATGCTTGATCGTGCTAAGGTTTGCTTAAAGTGTGGTTATATTGAATTTTATCTTGATTCAGAAAATGTAGAGAAATTACAAGAAATAGAATTCAAATCAGACTAGACTTACCCATTAAGAGGGGTGAAAAAAAATTAACTGAATGAAAATATATCAGAATCATGATTTAATTTTGGGACTCTGTTCTAGTAGATCCTTTTTGACCAAGATTGGAATGCTGTATAATGTAGCAAGTGCAATTGCATCTGATGCTCTATAATTTCTTAGAACTTGGTCTTTTTTTCCAGTAAAATACAGATTAGCCCTTAGTGCTTGACCGCTGTCATATATCCTTACTTTGACTAGCATCAACCCCAGAGTCTCACAAACTTGCTCAAGCATACTGTATATTGATGGCATTTCATTGTTTATTCCCTCTCGAAGATCCGAGATTATTTTTGCAGTGTCTGAAGAAAACGCCGAAATTGGAAATATTTTACCATCATCTGTTTTGAAAATCACTACTCCTTGTCCTAATTCTGTGATACCTATTTTGTCAATGTTAACAACCTCGGAATATTCATCCAAATCACTAATTTGCAATTTTGGTTCTTTTTTATTTGTGCTTTTTATTTTTTTAAATAAAATATCCAACCAAAGCTTTTTTACAATCGTACTTTTTTTCATAATTTACATTTTATACCAAGTTTTATTCTATTATACCCTCGGTGTTTTTTCAAATTTGATAAATATTAACCCAAAGTTTGTTTTGGTAATGTATGGAAAAAATTGTTCACTTTAAAAGCCATGTCCAATATCTTTGGAATATTGACCGTTCGGCAACAAGTTTTAGTTTGGCTTTTGAGCCATTCTTTTTGAGTTGTATTTGAATCAGATTCATAATATCACGTTCATCTTTAATTTTGGGATTTGCATAATGCTCTATTTGAACTAATTTTTTAAAAAAGTCTATCTTAACGAAGATTTCATAAAACCACCATCCCATTGCAAATTCGGCTTCAGGACTAAACTTGTATCCATTTGTAAAATGGATTTTTTTTTCAAATGAATCCATTATCCCTTTAAGTACTGAAATGTCGTTATCGACATCTAAAGAGGTGACTTTGAATATCGGGACCCAGGTCATGAAGGATAATTATACTAAAATCATTTAAGAGGTTTTCTAGTTTTTTTTTGTAAGATTGTTTTTTGGGATGGGGATTTGAAGTGTCAACTACTTCCGTCAGGAATGTTTTTTGCTCAAACTTGTAATCTATTATTGGTTTTCTAACTTCAAAACGTCGTAATATGCCCGGGGGATCATTGTTTGAGCCTTGAATAAGACGTTATGAACTGCCTTGTCCAAAACGTATGTTTTGGCCCAATCTGTGTCACTTCTAATTGACCGCCCAAATCCCTGGAGTAATTTAGTTAGGGTTTGGGAGGTATACCAAAGCGGAAATTTCTCCATTTTTGCCTTCACCCTTTTTTCAGTGTAGTTCGGATATGGAACTTTGGCAATAATTTGAAACCTAGATAAATCATCTTTCAAATCTACACCTTCCCAAAGCGAGGAAGAAAGTAAAACACTGGTTGGGTCTTTGGAATGTTCTAATATTATTTCATTCTGAGTTTTTCCATCATTGTTTAAACTATGACAAATTTTTACACGTTTAGCATTTGCAGGGGAAAGATTGCCAAGAATTTTGTGACATCTTGAAATTGACGAAGTAAGAACAAGTCCTCTTTCTTGAGAATGCTCACTTAAAATTCGATCAATGGTTTGTATCACCTCTAATTCATCAGACTCTGTTGAACCGTAACTTAGTCGTTTGATATTTAGAAAATCTATAGTCCTATTTTGAATCGGAAAAGGTGATTTTTTTGTATCAATAAACGCTACTTCTTTTGGATCCAATCCCATATTCTCACAGAAACTTTTATGATCAATTGTTGCGGACATGAAAACTTGATATTCTGTATTAAAAAATAATTTAGAAAATTTTGAAACATCGATTGGCTTTAGCGATATAGTTCTAAAATTTCCATTGTAATCTTTTTGTGGATCGTTTACTACAAAATTGTCTTTATCTGAAAGTATATCCATTTTTGCTTGTGCAGCTTTTTCGTATCTTCTTTCCAATTTTGTAATTAGT
Organism: Nitrosopumilaceae archaeon; assembly: GCA_024644385.1. Taxonomy (GTDB): domain Archaea; phylum Thermoproteota; class Nitrososphaeria; order Nitrososphaerales; family Nitrosopumilaceae; genus Nitrosomaritimum. The sequence goes on from JAHELB010000020.1 coordinate 22,553, forward strand.
TCATAGTCAGGATTTTTTTGAAAATCACTTTCTTCTTTTTTATCCTTTATTTTTTTTGCATAAGAAAAGGCAATATCATCAATTAGTTGAATCAAAGAATCCAAATCAGAGAAGTTGTATCGTTCTTTGCTTAAATCACATTCTTCAATTTGACCATTAAATATATCAAAACCGATAAACTGAATTATTTGATCTTCTATTTTATGAGCTTCGTCAAAAACTGAAATTTTTCTATCCAGGTAATCTGCAAAAGTTTTTTTGTTAAATTTCATAATTTGAAAATATGAATGATAGTTCCAAAGGGAATGTTTTGAGATGAGTGCCTCGTATTTTTGCAAATAATAATGGCAGGAACTTTCCTCGTGTTTGTTTTCTTCAATTTGCTTGATTTTTGGCTTAAATTTACAAATTTCAGTAATTTCTTTACCATTTTTGATAAATTTCTCTTGGCACTGACCCTTATCACACGTTAACCCCCACCTCATGGCTCTCCGAGGATTTTCTACTTTTTCTGATTCCATTAATTTTAAGCATGGGAAGTTTTGTTTCCCTTTTACAGATTTAAGAAATTGGAGATCTTTGACATACTGATCCTGAAGATGTTTAGATGCTGTAATGGTGAAGGAACTATCAAAATAACTTGAAACTGTTGCACCAACTAACGATTTACCTACTCCTGTAGGAGCACATATAATCAATTTTTTATATCCTGATTTCAAATTATCTTCTATTTCAGCAAGAATAGTTTTTTGAATTCCCCTAGGGGAAAAATTTTTGGGAAAGTGCTCTAAAAGAGACAAGATTTACTTTCAAATTTATGTATATTAAAATCATGGTCTTGTCAAATATAGAGAGATGGGTTTTTTATTCTAAATAATAATTAATAAAAATATATACAAAAAAATGGATCTCTTAGCTAAATGCGGATTTTTTGTGATCGTTTTTTTAAAAAATTTAATTTAAAATTTTTTATTTTTTACCTTTTCAATTTTCCTTTTTAGAAAATGAAAATTTATCAACAATTTTTGGATGTGCCTAATTTTTTTTAAAAATCCTCATTATCATTCATAGAGTTTTTTTAGTCCTGTACCCATCATTGCAAAAATATTTTTGGCAAAGGTTGCAGCCAAAGAATTTTCTACATTTGTCATTATGGTGACATCAGTTTTTTGTTCTTCATATTTACTAAGAATAACAGAAAAAGTCATTCCCCTCATCTGAATAGGACCATCTTCAACAGAAATGGTTAGTGAGTGATTTAAATCATCAAGTAAATCTAACCTTTCTCGAATTTTATAAATTTGTGCTCCTAAATTTAGATCACAGAATCTTTTTGACCCCTGTCCACTCCCTATTACTGATGTACTACTTACTATTGGCATGTACCTTTCGACTTTATCAAAAGATCTTAGCATATTCCAAATTTTCTCAATTGGGGCATTAATTTTTGTAGTGTATGTAACTAACACAAGAAACAATCGTGAAAATAGTATTTTAATCTGTATGAGTTTCTTATTTGGATAACTATTGTGTGTTAAAAATTAAAAATTTAGTGGTATGCCTATCAAAGGAAATCTATAGGATAAATACTAAATTCGTGGGAAAAATGTCTAATAAAAATTTGAGAAATTTCAAAAATATATTAAAATTCTCAAAATAAATTATCAGGCAGGGATTTTAGATAAAATAATTAATTGAGGGAAGTCGTATAATTTTTGTGCATCAATGTTATTACTGTGAACAGATTTTTGATACAAAAGAAGACCTTTATGAACACGTTGAGGTCCATTCAGATGTAGAACGAAATAGGGAAATTACGGAAAGAAAGAAAAAAGCAAGAAAAACTTGAGCACAAAATTATAGAATAATGTATCCAAATTAATCTGATTTTAATTTATTTCAAAATTATGAAACTAAATAAAATAGAGTAAAAGCATGAAATTTTCAAATTTATGAAAGGAAATAACAATTTAGGCATTAACTCTTATGGAGTGGGTTGAAGCTTTGTTAAAAAAATCGTGTGAAAAAACACTTACCAAGGGGGAGGTTTTGCATAGTTTGTTTCATATGATTGAAGTAAATGAGAATACTTTGAACCAGATTAAAGTAGATAGACGTGACTATGGACCTGAACTTGAAGAATTACGACAAACAGAAATACATGATATTGATTTTCATATTAAATATTATAGAGGGTTAGTTAATTTCATCAATAATATTTCTTAAAATAAATTTTTTAAGTTTGAAAATTAATTCTATCTCCTTAATTCAATGAATTTTTTATCGTATTCTTTTTGCTTATCCAAGTTAAGGCCAAATTCAGTCTCTTTATCGTATGTTTTCCTCATTTGAGATAATTCATGAAGGTATGCCTCTAATTTTTTTTTAATCATTGATCCTGAATCTTCTCGGGCAAATTGCTTTTGTTGTTCCTCATTATTACCACGTGTAGAAAATTTTTTGTCCTTAAATTCATTTTGAATCTTTTTTTCAATAACAGATCTAAAAGATTCCACTAAATCAAAATGACCCTGCTCATGTTTTAAAAGATCTAAGGAAGATTGTTTTTCTCTAATCCAAGAAAGATGACGTAGAAATTGTGTAGTTAATTGAATATCTTCAATTAGGAAATAGAT
>JAHELB010000021.1 GCA_024644385.1 Nitrosopumilaceae archaeon
CCTTCAGCTTGGGAAGCTGACGTCATACCAGGCTAAACTAACTCCGCATGGACTACCTCACGTAATTATGATTAAATATCTTAAGCACCTATGGATTTCATGGATGCTCGTTGCCCAGAATGTGAAAAAGTAGCGGTGTTAAACGAGGAAATTACAAGTGTAAAATGCCCTCATTGTAATTTTGAGGCTGATTATGACACCTATTTAGAGATAATGAAAGATCAAGCCATTAACATGTCGGCTGATTATATTCCAGACAGACCTGGTTTTTAATTACCAAAAATTTCCTTTATCAGAACAATCCAAATGAGATCCACATTTGGGACAAAACATGTGGCATGCTTGCATGTCTACCATTTTACCATCACATTTAGGACATCTAATTTCTTTATCCATATACAAGATAAAAATTCTTAATTTAAAAATAATGTCCAAAGGTTAATTAGTCCTTCGCCTATGTTTTCGAATAATTGACAAATTTCAAACTTACGGTATCAGACATTAAAGGAAAATCTGTAACCAAAGAATTGAAAGATAACGATTGTAATCCATTGCTAGGTTTACTAATTGGAAATGAAACCGATGCTTCTATTGTTGGACTAAAAGGAAAATTAAAAGTCACCGGTGGAAGTGATAAATCTGGAGTTCCAATGAGAAGCGATATTCATGGTGGGGCTAGAAAAAGAGTTCTTCTCTCTAAAGGCATTGGATTAAAAGATACCGAAATTGGACAAAGAGTAAGAAAGCTTATGAGAGGAAATACTATTTCTGAAGAAATTTATCAACTAAACTGTAAATTTGATGGAGAAATTCCAATAGAAGCTTCTGAAGAAAAATCTGAAAACTCTGAAGAAAAAAAAGAATAACTTAACATATACCAATTCTACATTTTGACTCATGCATTGGCGAGAAACACTTCCTGATTGGTACATAAAAAAATATGGATATCAACCATGTGTAAACATTGGAACTGCAGGTCATGTTGATCATGGAAAAACAACTTTAATCCAAGCATTAACAGGATCTTGGACAAGTGTGCATAGTCAAGAATTAAAACGTGGAATTACAATCCGTGTAGGATACTCCGATGCTGCATTTTACAAATGTTCCTCATGTGAAGATCCTTTAGGATATTCAACAACTCCTAAATGTAAAAACTGTGGAAAGGAAAGTGAATTATCACGAGTTGTAAGTTTTGTCGATAGTCCAGGCCATGAAAGTCTAATGGCAAACATGCTCTCAGGATCAGCATTAATGGATGGAGCATTACTACTAGTGGCTGCAAATGAAAAAGTCCCTAAACCTCAAACTAAAGAACATCTTTTGGCATTACAAACCCTCAATATACAACAAATTGTTCTAGTCCAAAACAAGGTAGATTTAATCTCATATAAAGACGCAGTTTCAAACTATCAAGATATCACAAAATTTGTTAAAGGAACACATGCTGCAAAAGCTCCAATAATTCCTATTTCAGCCCAATCTGGATTAAATATTGATGCATTAATCGGTGCAATTGAATCGACAATTAAAACACCAGATAGAGATGAATCCAAAGATCCTATAATGCATGTGTTACGATCTTTTGATGTTAACAAACCTGGTACAAAATTAAAAAACATCAAAGGTGGGATAATAGGGGGGAGTTTAACCCAAGGGAATTTTAGCATAGGTGATGAAATTGAAATTAAACCAGGTATTATGAATAATAAAAAGAAAACATATGAATCACTACACACCGAAATAACGTCCTTAGGTACTGCTGCAGGAATTGTAGATTCAGTTAAACCAGGAGGCTTAGTTGCAATTGGAACTAAACTTGATCCTGCAATGACTAGGAGTGATTCCTTTATTGGATCAGTTATTGGAAAACCTGAAACACTCCCCGATAATTCTAGCAACATTAAACTTCAAGTAAATCTCTTTGATTCTGCCGTGGGAATAGCAGAAGATACCAAAGTGCTTCCAATACAAAAGGATGAGCTCTTACGATTAAACATTGGAACAGCTCCAATCCTAGGTAAGGTATCCCAAATTAAAGCAAATAATGTAGAGATGGAACTCAGAAGACCTGCATGTATCTTTGAGAATGAAAACGTAGCTATTAGCAGAAGAATCTCCGATAGATGGAGATTAATTGGGGCAGGAATAGTTGGTTGAGATTATCTGTGATACAAATTTTTTAATCCATCTGGCTACAACAAGAATCAAAAATATTGAAAAAATCGATGTCGAAATAGGACCCGTTTCTTTTGTTGTTCCCAAAGTAGTTGAAGATGAACTATTAAATTTGAAAAGTAATATAAAAAAAAAATATGATATACTTGCCACTCTTAATTATATTAAGAAATTTAAAATCATCCCCATACAAGGTAAATTTGCTGACATAGAATTGATAAATTATGTAAAAAATCATGGCGGAATTATTGGAACAATGGATAAGGAATTAAAAAAAGAAATTAAAAAAAATGGGGGGTCAATAATTTCGTTTTCAAATGATAAAATAGTTTTTGAATCTTAGTAAAATTTAACTGGACCAATTACAATTAAAAAAATGTATATGAAAATTGAAAGTGATGCTTTTCAAAATGGGGAGGAAATTCCTCGCAAATATGGTTATAAAAAAGAAAATGTAAATCCTCCACTTTTAATTAAAGACGTACCAGCAAATGCAAAATCTTTGGTATTAATTATGGATGATCCTGATGCTATGGGAGCAGTTGGAAAAATTTGGGTTCATTGGCTTGTTTGGAACATTGATCCAAACACAAAAGAAATTTTAGAAAATTCAATACCACCAAAAACTATCCAAGGAAAAACTGATTTTGGAGAAATTACATATGGAGGTCCAGCACCACCAGACAAAGAGCATACCTATATTTTCAAATTATATGCACTAGATGGAGAATTGAATAGTGAAAAGGGGTCAACAAAATCACAGATAGAAGAAGCAATGGAGGGTCATGTAATTGCAGAAGCTAGACTAGAAGGAAAATATGCACCATAAATCCTTTAAAATAATTTTTTATTGATTATAGCGCTCAGCCAATCTATATTTCATGTACTTGTCATCTGGAGAAAATTTAGCTGGGTGAGCGGTAATTGTTTCTTCCTTACATATAGGACATTGATCTTTAAGAGTATACTGATAATCTTTAGGACATTTTCTTAATAGAAATCTCAACTTAATTCTCTCTTGTTTTCTTTGATTCCTCTCTGGTAAATTTGAATTCCCCTTTCTTTTTTTCTATATTTTGCTGAATCTCTTGAAGTATTGGCTTTAACTTTTTTTCTGCCGATTTGAAATCCTCTGATGTTATAGATAGACGATATTTTGGGGCTCCCAAATAAGTAATATCTATAGAAGAATCTTTCTTTAGGACATCTAGAAGAATTTTTTTTATAATATCAATTCCATTAGATGTACTGTTTGTAATTTCCATAATGCCTCTAATCTCAACGGATGGTAATTTGATTTTAGAGCATATTTCTTCAATAACACTAGCAGTTTTTTTAGAAAATTTAAGTTCTTTAATTGAATCTATTCCATTTCGTCCAATTTCTATAAAAGCATCATAAACTGAATCAAATTTTGAATAAATATCATCTTCTAATTTTTCAATTTCAGCGTCTGAAAGTTTTGTTTTATCTTGAACATTTTTTAACAATGTTTTTCCTTTTTCAAATTTTTTTACTTCTTTTAATTTGTGCTTTTTTTGATCTTTTGAAACCTGCTTTAAAGAAAGATCTATATCTCCTCTCTTTCGATTAATCTTTTTAACTAGGAGAACTTTCTTCTCATTCTCTTTTACAAATCTATTTATCGATCTAATCCATCCTGGTGCAATCTCTGAAATATGCAAAAAACCTTGAATTCCATCATATTCATCTAATGTAACATAAGCCCCATGATCCATTACCTTAGTAACCGTAGCAAGAACAATCTCTCCTTGTTCTGGCATTTCTTGGATTTCTGTAGCCATTTCTTCTTGAATTTTATTGTGCGTAATTTAATGTTGCTAGTTAGAAATCAATTCCTTTTTTTGCTTTTTTACCCTGCCGAAATGGATGTTTAATTTCCCTCATCTCTGTTACTAAATCTGCTAATTCTATTATCTCATCTCTTGCATAATTACCCGTTAAAATTAGGTCTAAGTTTTGTGGTTTTATTTTTATTAAATTTAAAACATCTTCCAATTTAATTAGATCCAAATTTATTGCATAATTTACTTCATCCAAAATCACAATATCATATTTTCCAGATTGAATTTTAGTAGCACTTATTTTAATTGCCTCATTTGCAATTTTCTGATGTTCTTCTAAAGGAGTCTTATCATCGATTATACCTACAAAACCTTTTCCAATAGCCACCATCTCAAATTCAGGCTCTAATCTTTTTGATGAAATCATCTCCCCGTAATGCCATGAGCCTTTAATAAATTGAATCATACAAATTTTTTTGTCATAACCTGTGGCTCTTAATGCAATTCCTAACGCCGCCGTGGTTTTGCCTTTCCCTTTTCCGGTATAGACAATTGTTAAACCTGATTGGCTCATATTTTCTTTTTAATTTCTCTCAGTAAAAACATTCAGATTTTTCAATTGTATCATTTAAATAAAAAAATATAATTAGACATTCAAATTGAAAATTCCAAGAATTGTTTTAGCCGGAACTACTAGTGGAGTTGGAAAAACATCAATCACATGCGCTCTTATCTATGCATTACAAAAAAAAGGTTTTTCGGTACAGCCATTTAAGGTAGGTCCCGATTATATTGATCCTAGCTACCTTTCCTCAATTTCGAGGAAGGATGTCTTTAATCTCGATGTTTGGTTGATGGGTAAAAACCAACTTTTGGAAAGTTTTGTTTCAAACTCCAAATCTGACATTTCAATAATTGAAGGAGTAATGGGATATTATGATGGATTTGAAGGAGATTCCAATTTTGCAAGTACTCATCATGTCGCTTCTTTAACCAAATCCCCAACAATTCTAGTAATAGACGCCAGTAAAGCAGCCCGATCCATTGGTGCCACAATTTTGGGTTTCATAAAATTTCATAAAAATTCAAGAATTAAGGGTATTATTTTAAACAAAATTGGGAGTAAAAAGCATGAAAACCTTTGCAGAAAAGCTATTGAAAAAACCCGATTACCAATAATTGGAGTAATTCCAAAAAATCCTCGTCTTGAATTACAGTCCAGACATCTTGGGTTGATACCTACCAAAGAAGATATTTTTCTCAAGAAAAAAATTTTAAACGTTTCAAAAATAATTTCTACTTCACTAGACATTGAAAAAATTCAACAAATTATAGAAAACACTTCTTCCTTAAAAAAAGTGGAAATTAAAAATTCTAAAGCTCCAAAAACCACAATTGCAGTTGCCCTTGATAATTCTTTTAATTTCTATTACCATGATAATTTGAAGGCTTTAGTGCGAGAAGGAGCTAAACTTAAATTTTTTAGCCCAATAACGGACAAAAAATTACCACAATGTGATGGGATTTACATTGGAGGTGGATTTCCTGAAATTTTAGGAGAATCTTTAGAAAAAAATACTCTAATGAGAAGAAAAATTAAACAAATTTCGGAAGATAATGTTCCTATTTATGCTGAATGTGGAGGGCTAATGTATTTAACAAAATCTATTGATTATGGAAAAAAAAATAGAAAGATGGTTGGCATTTTTGATGCCCACACAAAGATGACAAAAATTATGAAATTAAACTATACTCTAGGAAAAATAATTTCTAAAAATATAATTTCTGAAAAAAAACACCGACTTCAAGGCCACGAGTTTCATTATTCTAAATTGGAGTCTGTTTCCTCTGATTCAAAATTTGCCTTTGAATTAAAAATTGGTGATGGAATAAAAAACCAATATGACGGTATGATTCAAAATAATACGCTTGCATCTTATGGTCACCTATACTTTGACAGTTCTGATTATGCAAAAGTTTTTGTAAAAAATTGCATTAAATCCTCAAGAAATTAATTCTTGTTTAATCAGTTTATAGAGAGCATTTACAATAGCAGAGGCCGAAGAACTACCTCCTTTTCTCCCAATATTTGTAATAAACGCAGTTTCTGGAAGTTTAGAGAGCTCTTCCTTTGATTCAGATGCACTGATGAAACCAACAGGTATTCCTATAATTAGAGCAGGCTTGATGAGCCCTTCATTTATCATCTGAATTACCTCTAATAGCGCCGTGGGGGCATTGCCTATGACCACAATTCCCCCTTCCATATCCGAGGCGGCTAACCTCATAGAGACCTGAGATCGGGTTTTATTCTGTTTTTTTGCTAATTCCATAACTTCGGAGCTTGAAATATTACAAATAATTTTATTTCCAAAATCTTTTGGATTCTGTTTGTTTAAACCTCCTAAAACTCCGTTAACATCAACTATTATACTACAACCATTTTTGAGGGCGTTTAATCCACTATTAACTGCATTTTCAGAAAAAATCAATTTGTTTTTACTGGCAAAGTCAAAATCAGCTGTTGAATGAATTACTCGTCTTACAATAGGCCATTCGTTTTCATTATAATTGTGAACTCCAATTTCGTTTTCAATCATTTCCATGCTTGCGTCCTCTATTGATTGTCCTTTTTTAGTTTGCATCTTCTACTTCCTTTGCCCTTTCAAAAATTAAATCAATCATTTTTTTGTCTGTTCCTAGGTGTTTTGTAATACACACTTTTTTCAAATTGGATTTTTCAAGTGCAGGATTTAGATCATTATTAATATCAGTTTTTACATGTGCCCCTTCATGTAAAAAATAAAAAACAATTACAAGAACCTCTGGCGAATTCTTTTCACAATGTTTTATCCCTTCAAAAATATCCGGTTGCTCTATTTCTAAAAAACAACGACTAACATTTCTATACTTTTCTTTTAATCCATCAACTACATAATTCAATGACATCTGTGCATTTGGATCTTTACTACCATGACCAATTATCATAATATCGACATCTTTATTTGAAATAGAAATTTTATTTGCATCTAAAGCTGCTGATATCCTGTTATCAACAAGAGTAACTAGGGTCTTGTGCATACTCATAGGTTTTGTTACAACAAATTTTACATCAGTATCTTTCTGAAATTCCATTACGTTAGAAACTGCAAGTTTTACTTTTTTCCCAGGATATAGAAAATATGGAACTATTGTAAGAGATTCTATATCTTGTTTTAGAGACTTTTTTATCCCATCTTCAATATATGGAGGTTCTACCTCAAGAAAACAATAATCTGTAAACACATAATTTCCCTTTTCCATTAACCCATTACAAATTACTTCTAATTCTTCAGAGGCCTCTCTTTCCCTACTTCCACGATCAATTAGTAACAAACCACGCTTCAAGACATAATCCTCGCTATTGCTATGGTCAAATTAGGCGGGAATTTTTGCTTTTCCACGATTAATTTCCCGCCTGAAATTTTTATTGCCGCAGCTTCAGAAACACTAGACGTTCCTTCATAGTTTTTGACAATTTCAGAGGGATTTGGAGCAGGAATTGATGCCAACTCATCTCTTTCTACATATTCAACTGGAATCCCCATTTCCTTTCCAACATCAATTAAACTTTGAACGTCATTTGGCTTTTTAATTGAGACCAACTTGGCAATAGATTTTGGGCTAAGTAAAAATTTTTTTAAGCACGTTTCTATACCATCCTTGATTGTTTCTTTTGAGGTGTCCCAATGCAAACCAATTCCTATAACCAAACTAGGGGGACGATAAATTACAGAATTGTTAATAATCTCGTCAGTTATTATTTTATCAGAAATTATTAAATGGCCTTTGGCATCAGATTTCTTTAATTCATCTAAGCTATCATAAAATTTAACATTTTTTGGTAACCTTTCAAACCAATTTGTTTTTCCTATATCTTGAAAAATTCCAATTTTTTCTTCATTTACCATATGTGCACTTATTTTTGTAACAGTAGATTCATCCTCAATTTTCCATCCCAAATCTTTTCCTAAAAGATCTACAGCAATTGTTTTGTTTACATCTGCTGCCGTGGTAATTACAGGAGTTGAATTTAGTTTTTCGGCAATAGTTTGTGTCAATTCATTTGCTCCACCTAAATGTCCCGAAAGGACACTAATTACAAAATTGATTTTATCATCAATTACTATTACTGCAGGATCTTGTTTTTTATCTCTCAAATGCGGGGCAATTAATCTAATTACAGCACCTAATGAAAAAAGACAAATTAAGGCCTTGCTATTTTTGAATAACTCCGTTATTTTTTCTGATGTTGGCTCGGAATACCAAATGATTTCCTTATCCTTTGAGAATTTAGAGGGTGCGTATACCTTCCAATAAGGAAAAATTTCTTTTAATTTTACTCCTATATCAACTCCATTTTTAGTAATCGCCAAAACTGAAATTTTTTCCACAATCAAGACTTTCTAAATTTAATAAAATACCTTACTACTCGGATTTTTTTGCTAGTATTTTCCCATCAAAATCGAACAATATTACCTCTAAGTCAATTTTTCCCTCAGAAAGTTTTTTCATATGGTGGATTGTTTTTGTACAAATTTCTTCAAAAAAACCATCTATTTTATTTTCTTTAATTATCTCCGAAACATGTCTTGCAGTATTTGCTTTTTGAATTTTATCTATTATTATTTCAGTTGCTCCACAGTTTTTTACTATTTCTGACAAAAACTTCATATCTACTTTTGATCCTTTCACATGAGTCTGCTTTACTCCAGCTGCCATTTTTGCCAATTTACCAATAAATCCAACTACAAATACTTTCTTGATATTTTTTTTAGAACATTGTTGGATGGTATATCCTGAAAAATCTCCCATTTGAACAAAACAATGTTCTGGTAAATCAATTATTTTTTTGGCAAAATCCTCACTTCTCCCCCCAGTTGTTAAAACAACGGTATCATTTCCCATGGCAATAGCAACATCTAGATTTTGCCTAATAGATGCAGCAAAGGAGGCCGTAGAAAATGGTATAACAATACCACTGGTTCCTAATATCGAAATTCCATGTAGAATCCCAATTCTTGGATTGTCCGTTTTTGGTCCTAATTCCTTTCCTTTTGGAACAGAAATTATTACTTTGATCCCATTTTCTTTTAAAATATTTTCAGCTACTTCAGTTAAATTTTCTTTAATCATTTTTTTTGGAACTGGATTTATCGCTGGTTTGTTTAGTTCTAGACCTAAACCAGGTTTTGTAACAATTCCAACTCCTTCCCCACCATCTATTTCAATCTCATTTTTCTTTTCTGTCAAGTACAAATCAACAATAATTTCTGCTCCATGTGTAACATCTGGATCATCACCCCCATCCTTGATTACAGAACACCGAGCATTTTTTTTTGTAAATTCACAAAAATGAATTGGAATTTTTATAGACTTCCCCTTTGGTAATCTAACGTCAATGTTTTCAATTTTTTTCTGACTGATTATGGTCAATAATCCAGCCTTGGCTGCGGCTGTAGCGGAAGTTCCAGTTGTAAAACCTGTTTTCAGTTTTTTTTTATCTGAATTTTCCACAGTAAAAATGACTAATTTGATGTATTAATTCTTGTTTACGGTTTTTGGAATATATTTAAAATCAAACCTATTTAGAATTGAATATGACAAAGGATTTTCAAATTGTTGTAGCTGGAGCAAGTGGTTTTGTGGCTAAAAATGTTAGAAAATATCTTTCTAAACATAACATTAAACAAATTTCAATATCTAGAAAAAATTTTAAAAACTTTAAAAATGAAACAAAAATTGTTTCTAAAAAATATGATGAAAAAATAATTCTGCCTAAAATTAAAAATTCTTTTGGTTTAATACATCTTGTCGGAATTGGAAAACAATCGATAAAAAATAATTATAATTTGATAAATGTAGAATTTACAAGAAAAATTATCAATTTATGTAAACTAGGAAAAATAAAAAAAATTGTATATTTTAGTGGCTTGGGTGTTTCTAAAACAAGCTCATTAGAGTATTTTATTTCAAAATATCAAGCAGAAGAACTAATAAAAGAATCTGGATTGGATTATACAATTTTTAGACCATCATATATTGTTGGGAAAGATGATCTTTTAACAAAACATCTAAAAAAACAAATTAAAAAAGGGCAGATCCAAGTTCCTGGCAGTGGAAATTATTGTATTCAACCCATCTACATTAATGATGTTACTCAAATAGTATCCAAATCCTTGGTAGATAAAAAATTTAAAAATCAAACCATTGATCTTGTGGGTTCTGAATTGATTCCTTATCTAAAATACGTCAAACTTTTTTCAAAAACTACAAAAACTAAAATCACAAAACTTGACCTTGAATCTGCATACCACTCTGCAATTTCTAAGTCTCATAGTGAATTTGGTTTAGATGATCTCAATTTACTTATTGGTAATTTTAAAGGAGATCACAGGACATTACAAAGTATTTCTAAAATCCCATTTCAATCTATCCCAAATTTATTAGAGTCCGGAAGCCTTCTTTAGTAATTCTGCCTTATCGGTTTTTTCCCAATTAAATTCAGGCTCATTTCGTCCAAAATGACCATAGGCAGCAGTTTTTCTATAAATGGGTCTTTTCAAATCCAAATGTAAAATAATTCCTGACGGTTTCATGTCAAAATTCTTTTTTACCAACTCCTCAATTTCTTTTTCGGGCATTTTGTTTGTCCCAAAAGTATTAACGTAAAGAGATATGGGCTCTGCAACTCCAATAGCATAAGATAATTGCACCTCACATCTATCAGCTAAACCTGCTGCTACAATATTTTTTGCAATGTATCTCCCCATGTAACAAGCTGATCTGTCAACTTTGGACGGATCTTTACCAGAAAAGGCACCTCCTCCATGTCTTCCAAAGCCACCATAAGTATCAACGATGATTTTTCTTCCTGTTAAACCTGCATCCCCATGAGGTCCTCCTATTACAAATTTTCCTGTTGGATTGATATGAATTTTAATGTCATCATTCCAAAGATTTCCCAAAACGGGTTTAATTACTTTATTAATAATCTCTCTTGAAATTTCTTCTTGTGATACTTCTGGAGTATGCTGGGTTGAAATCACAACTGTTTCTATTTTTGTTGGTTTATCATTTTCATATCTTACTGAAACTTGTGTTTTCCCATCTGGTCTTACCCAAGGTAGTACCTTATTTTTTCGAACTTTAGCAAGTTCTTGAGCAAGTTTTTGGGAAAGCAATATTGGCATAGGCATTAATTCTTTTGTTTCATTTGTTGCAAATCCAAACATTAACCCTTGATCTCCTGCGCCCTGCTCTTTTTCTTTTGTTGCAGTAACACCTTGGCTAATATCTGGACTTTGAGAATGTAGTCTCAATGTTATTTCACAAGATTCAGTGTCAAACATCAAATCTTTATTGTTGTAACCAATTTCTCGAATGGTTTTTCTTACTAGTTCTTCTTGAGCTTTTTTATCAAATTTTGCTTTTGATGTAACTTCTCCAGCTACTGCCACAAAATCAGTTGTAACAAGGGTTTCCACAGCTACCCTTGAGTCGGGATCTTGTCGGAGAAACTCATCTAAAAAAGCATCTGAAATTTGGTCACATATCTTATCTGGATGTCCTTCAGTAACTGATTCTGATGTAAACAAAAAATTATTGGTCATTGGAACCACTAGATTTTATAGTTCATTTTCAATTTTTATAAATAAAACGTTGTTACCTCTGACTATTACTCTGCCATAGTTTGCAATTACCTTATTTTCGTGAAGTTCTTCAGCATCAGTCATGATCAAATTCATGTATGAATCAACATTATCCATTTTCCCTTTATACTCTACTTCATTTTTTAATCTAACAATAACTTTCTTCTTTGTACTTTTTTGAAGCATGGTTAAGGGTCTTTTTGCAGTATTTTGTGACACTAATTATTCACTTAATTTGGCATCGTTGTTATCTTGAATAAAAGCCTTGCCTCTTTGTAAATATATGAAATTCCTTAAATTTTTTCTCTCTTTTTCTATAATTAACTAAATGATCTCTACCGGTTTACAAAAATTAGACGAATTTTTATCTGGTGGAATTCCATCAAGTGTTATTACAGATATTTATGGTGCAAATGGAACCGGAAAGACCCAACTATTGTGGCAAATTTCCATTAATGTCATAAAACAAGGCGGAACTGTTCTATATCTAGATACAACAGGGGGGTTCCGACCTGAAAGAATTCTGGAAATGCAAAAACATCAAAAATTAGAGGGCCAAATTTTAGATAAGATTACTGTCTCCAGAATAACCAATACATCTGAGCAGATAAATTCAATTAAAAATTTTAAGGAAATGAATTTTTCCCTCATTGCAATTGATAATATAACAGATTTATTTTCTTATGAATACACCACAGAAAAATCTATTTTTAAAAAAAATTCGTTATTCATGAAACACCTCCATGATTTATCATTAATTGCAATTAACAATGATATCCCAATAGTAATTACAAACATGGTCCGAAATATTGGTGATAATGATGTAGAAAATATGAGAAAAGCAATAGATCTTTTTACCCATATCAAAATTAAATTATCAAAAAATTCTAAAAAATATCACGGAGAAGTAAATTGGTTATTAAATCATCATTACTTTACATATATCATAAATTCTTCAGGACTATCTGATTATTCTGAAGATTTTTAATGATCTCTAAAATAATTGATACATGGTAGATATTTTTGATACTATTCCAGTAATTACTGTAATTTTATTTGTAATCGGGTTAGTCGGCGTAATGGTTTATGAAAAATCACGATCAAAAACAGTTGAAAAATCAAATTCCTAACTTGAATCTTCTTTCGTTATTTAGTAATCAAGGATTTAACAATCTTACAGAAATTCAAAAAAAAGCCTCACCAATAATATTACAAAAAAAAGATTGCTTAGTAGTAGCACCTACGGGTTCAGGAAAAACCGAATGCTCCATAATTCCAATTTTCTCACTCCTAAAAAATTCTAAAAAAATTGGTAAAATTAAAGTTCTTTACATTACTCCACTACGTGCTCTAAATAGAGATGTTTTCCGTAGAATTACTACCTATGCAAAGAAAAATGATCTCTCAATAGAAATTAGACATGGTGATACCACTCAACGAGCCAGAAAAAAAATTTCCGAAAATCCTCCAGATATCCTAATCACCACACCAGAAACTCTAATAATTTTACTGACCCAAATAAAGATGTTAAATGCTTTATCCGACCTAGAGTGGGTTGTTATCGATGAGGTACATGAATTACTTGGAAGTGAAAGAGGCTCTCAATTATCATTAAGTCTAGAAAGACTTCAGATAAATTCCATTTATCCTCTTATCAGAATTGGATTATCAGCTACTGTTGGAAATTTCAAAGAAGCTAGTAAATTTGTTGTGGGAACCAAAAGAAAATGTCAAATAATTAGAGATTACTCGGTTAGAGAATATGATGTAGAAATAAAATATGTAGAGGGAACTATTTCGGATGTTGCTGATGAAATAATCGAATATGTTTTGAATTTGAATTTAAATTCACCTATACTACTTTTTACTAATACTAGAGGAGAAGCAGAATTTTTAGCTTCAATTTTAAAAGACAAATCCACAATAAACATAGAACTGCATCATGGTTCGCTTTCAAGAGAAATAAGAGAAGAAACAGAAAACTCCCTTAAAGAAGGTAAACAAGGAATTGTAGTTTGTACCTCCTCACTTGAATTGGGATTAGATATTGGTTCTGTTGAATTGGTAATTCACTATGGTTCACCTAGACAAGTTTCAAAATTAGTACAGAGAGTAGGTAGAAGCAGACACAATAGAAATGAGTCAGCTAAAGGCTTGATTATAACAAATAATTCCGATGATGAATTTGAGGCCAAAGCAATTCTAGAGCGAATTAAAGAAGGCTCTATTGAACCTCAAGAAATTCATAATGGTTCTCTAGACGTTTTGGCTCATCACCTCGTGGGGATTGTAATGCAGTTAGGGGAAATATCGGTTGATAAAGCATTTAAAATAATAACACAAGCATATTCTTTTAGAAATTTAAAATTAGATGATTTGGTTAGTGTTTTAGATTTACTTGAATCTAACTATCTTATTTTCTTTGATAGAATTAACATGAGTTTTAGAAAAAAAGGAGGTGCTTTCAAATATTATTTTGAAAATTTGTCAACAATACCTGATATTCTTAAATTCAAGGTTTTTGACAGCGTCGGAAAAAAAATTATTGGTTCATTGGATCAAAGATTTGTAGGAGATTTTGGTGATTCAGGAAATATCTTTGTCCTAAAGGGTTCCCAATGGAGAATTTTAAATGTAGATGAAAAATCATTTTGTGTCAACGTAGAACCATTTAGAGGAGGTGGCATTACAGTTCCCTATTGGGAAGGAGAAAGCATTCCTATAGATTATTACACAGCAAAAAAAGTAGGACAATTCAGAACCAAAGTAAAGAAAGGATCTTTGAAATTAATTAATAATACCATTGAAAAGTTAGTTTTTGATCCAATTCCTAATGAAAATACCATTGTAATAGAATCTTGTAGGTCTCAAGGAGCAATCGTTTTGCATTCTTGTTTTGGAACAAAAATAAATTCTACATTAGCTACTTTAATTTCGTCAATGCTATCTTCTATTCTTGGATTTTTGGTTGATTCTCGTTCTGATGGTTACAGAATCGTTTTATCTTCAAGTTCAAGGATTTCAGAAAAACTTTTTCTGGAAGTCTTAAACGATGATTATGATCTATATTCAATGGTAACAGCCTCTTTAAGGGGAACTCATAATGTAAATTGGAGAACTTGGTGTGTTGCGAAAAAGTTCGGAATTGTTAGACGTGGAGCAATTTATGAAAAAAAATCTGCCCGCTTTTTATATGAACGATATTCCAAGACTCCACTTGTAAAAGAAGCTTTACGGGAATTATTTCACGATAAATATGATTTACCAAATACCCAAAAAATTTTACAAAAAATTAAGGAAAATAAAATTCTAACTAAATGGTTAGAAGTTGATAACTTTTCAAAACTTGCAGAACCAATTTTAGATCATACCACAAAGTACTACTCATCTCCGATTAATCTTGATAAAGGGATCCTTGATCTGGTTAAGGCTAGACTTGCAAAAACAAAACATCGATTAGTTTGTGCACGATGTGGAAAATGGGAAAGAGTAGTTGAAACAAATGAAGTAAAAAACCTGCTAACTTGTCCCTATTGTAAATCAAGACAAATTACGGCTACTTTTTATTCAGATTATGACCTTCCGAAAATAATTAGAAAAAAACATGAAGGCAAAAAGCTATCTGGAGAAGAAAATCACAAATTTAAACGAGCCTGGAAGGTAGCATCTCTGGTAGAGAATTTTGGTAAATTAGCCATTACAGTCATGTCCGGTTATGGGGTTGGGGCAGATACTGCTGCGAGAATTTTACGAAATATAGTAGATGAGGAAATTATATTCAAACAAATCTATGAGGCAGAAAGACAATACGTGATTACAAGAGGATTTTGGGATTCTTAATTTTTCTTTGTGATTTTAGAAAACGCTGTTAAGAATAATTCTATCCTTCCTTCTAATCCTGATCTTGCATTAAGCCCAGTTATAGAAATTATTTCTCCTAGTTCACATTTTTCAATTAACCTAGCTTGGTTTCTCCATCCTTTAACCCAAATTTGACCAGTATCATCTTCAACAAACATCTCAGATAAAGCAATTGATTCCCCTGATTTTGTTTGAACTTCCCGTCTTTCTGGAATTTTTAAAACTATGGCCTCTATACAATAATTTCCATCAACCTTTACATCATTTATTTTTGTACGAAGGTTTGACAGGGAGGGAATTGCATTATCGTCATCTAATTTTCTAACAAAGGAATTATTATCAATAGAAATAGAATTTCCAAAAGCTTTTGTTGGCATTAATTCAATCACATCTCCTTCATTGAAAGCATTGGTAACGTTTGATACATCATTAATATTAAATAATTTTTTATTTTTATCAACTCCTAAAATTAATTTATTCCCGTTTTCTTTTGTTGAAATCGAAAGAATTCTTGTAATAATGGGTTGTGTTTCTTTACTACCTTCAATTTCCACAATTGTGGATTCATTTCCATGAATTTCCAATCCTTGATTTCCTGATTTTATTTTTATTCCAAGTAGTCGTACCTTGGCATCTTGAGAAATCATATTTGGAATGGAAGATTCATCTTGCCCCCAAAGAACTACCTTAATTGAATTTCCATCTTTTCCCTTTATTTTCATTCGAAGCGCTTTTCCAGGCTGACCTCGCGAATTGGTAAATTCCATGCCTGTTATCATTCCATCTATTGACCCTGAAATTACCAAATCTTTCTGACCTTCTTTTACCTCACTGACATCTTTAGTAATTTTATCAATATCTGGAATATCGCTTTTATCATCGATTGTTTCTAAGTTAGAACCAGAGCCAACGTTGATTGTGGGTTCTCCGTTAAGATCGGATTTTACATAAGCTTTGATAATTTTTATCAAATCACCAGGTTTAATATTTTCAATTCCTGGGATGTTTGCCTTTTCATCCCAAAGTTTTACGCTAGCTGTAGAATTAGCATCATAAACTGTCATTGTTCTTAGCAAAAAAGGAGATCCATCTTTTCTTGAAAATTGTTTTGCAGGTGACATACTCAAAACTCTTGTTTCCAAAGATATTTCCTTAGCTCCAGCATAAAGATCTTTCAACCCCATTTCAACCTTAAGAGGTTCTGATAATGAGATTCCAAAATCGGAGGCAATTAAAAAAAGTGCTCCCTGATCGGTAAGATAACCCGCACCAATTTTCTCCTTTTTCTGTTTAATCATTTCTTCAATGTCAGATCTATCTAAATCTGTTTTTTGTTCAAGAAGTTTATTTAGCAGACTTTCAAATTCAGACAAATCAATGATTGTAAACAGGGTCTATTAATAAAAATTTCATTACCTACATTAGTAAGAAGATCAAAATAGGTTCATGTTTTGTATTAATGTAGACAGGTTATCAAAGTTCTATGGATCAATTAAAGCAGTTAATGATATTACACTTTCAGTAAAAAGCGGTCAAGTTTTTGGGTTTTTGGGACCAAATGGAGCTGGCAAATCCACCACAATTAAACTTCTTACAACATTAATTCAACCCTCAGGAGGATCCCTGAAAATTCTGGGAATTGATGCCATAAAAAATCCATTACAGGTCAGAAATAAGATAGGAGTAGTTTTACAGCAACCAAGTTATGAACCAACATTAACTGTTGAAAAATCATTAGAAAAATATGGCATGATGTGGGATATACCTAAATCTGAGCGTAAAATTAGAACAGAAAAACTTCTCAATGAATTTGATTTAATTGAAATTCGAAAAAAAAGAAACGAAGATTTGTCTATTGGCCAACGAAGAAGAGTCCAAGTTGCCCGCGAATTCATGCACGATATGGATCTCTTATTTTTAGATGAACCAACTGTTGGTCTAGATCCTAGTGCCAGGAGAAAACTATTAGATTATTTAAAAAACAAAGTAAACACCGGTTTAACAATATTTTTCACGACACACATTCTCACAGAAGCTGAATACCTTTGTGACGAAATAGCCATTATTGATAAAGGTAAAATCATTGCAGTCGATACACCAACTGCATTAAAAAATAGATTTGGGAAAGAAAAAACAATAAAAATTCATTTACTTAAAAACCTGCAAGAAATTAAATCTCTTCTTTCTGGAATTGTGGATTGCAAAATTGAATTCAACACTGGAACAGATATAACAATACATTCAACCCAATCCGAATTGGTATTAATGAAAATATTACGAATCCTAAACGAAAATAAAATTGACATTGATGATCTTTCTGCAGTTCCAACTAATCTTGAAGAAATTTTCTTAAAAATGGTGGAGGAAAATGTTTCCAATTATTAGACTCGTAAATAGAAATCTAACAATTTCTATAAATCCTGCTTTTTTACTTTGGCAAATTATTTTTCCAGTAATTTACATTTTCATTGCAGGATTTGCATACTCTTCTTTAATTCAAGAGGTTCCTTTCGGATCAAAAGGCCTTGCATATCCTGCATTTTTAGCATCAGGAATGATTGGCTTTAACATTATGAACAGCACTCTAGTTTCAGGTATCATAATTTGGAATGATAGAAAATATGGTATGTTTGAACAAATTATGTCTGGTCCCTTTACAAGACCAAATTATATTTTGAGTAACATTTGTACGATTGGAATTATTGGTCTGGTTAGTGCAGCATTGATTGCTGTAATCGGATATCCTGTGTTCTTTGACTCAATTCAATTCTCTTTAGTTACCATACCACTGATAGTTTTTGCAGCTGTCACGGGATCGGTTTTGTTTGGTTCAATCGCATCAATTATTGCAACTAAATTACGCTCAAGTGAGGGATTTAATGTAATTCTTAATACAGCATTTCTTTTCTTTGCCTTCGTTAGCACTGCATTTTATCCTGCTTCAGGCGCTCCAGAACCTCTTAAAACTGCATTTTATCTAAACCCTCTAACATACTTGGTAGATGTTATTCGTGCAGGAATCTTTGGAGATATAACTGAATTTGTGATTTTGGAAATGGGAATTCTTACAATCATTGCTACTACCCTTTTCATTATTGCCACTAAGCTTTTGACAAAATTAGATTTCTAAAATGTAAAAGTAGCCCGGCCCAGACTCGAACTGGGGTCAAGGGCTCCAAAGGCCCCTATGCTTGACCGCTACACTACCGGGCTTCTAAAATCAAGCAGACTAGTTCCCTTAATGAACTTTTTATTATCTTTATTTTTTTTAAAAATTATTTCTAATTAAATTTCTTAAATTATTTCAAACAATTTTTGAATGGGATCTTCCATCTTACTTGATATTCGTTGTGCTCTTTTTTTAATCAAGTGATCAGAATTATTTAAAAACTTTTGAATAATTTCCACAACTTTTTTTGGATTTGATTCTCTTTTTACGAGATTATTTTTCACTAAATAATCTTCTATAAAATTAGGCACTGCATTATATGAAATTGTTGGAACTCCAAGTAATGCAGATTCTGCTGTCATGGTACCTCCCGATCCGATAAAGACATCAATATTTTCAAGCAAAAATTTGCCATCATAGGACATTTTTAAAATATGAGCTTTGCTTCCAAACTCTCTTTTAAGTTTTTTAATCTGCTCATTATATCTTCCAAGGATCACAATATTTTCTTCAGGAAATTTCTCTAGAATTTTTCTTATTATAGGAAAAATGTTAGTTGATCCTGAAGAATAAGCCGCCTGTTCTTCTTCCATACGAATTAAAATCCTCTTTTTTTTGGTCTTTTTAAAATACAAATTCTTATTTTTTGTCGATTTTCGTTTTATCGTAACCAACGCATCAATTGATTTGTAGGAAATAATATTTTTGGCCTTTATTCCAAATTTTACAAATTCTTTTTTTGGAATAATCCATGGGATCAACAATTTCTGAATTAAAGGTAAGGTTAATCTCATTACTGATTCTGCATGAGGAGAATCGCAAAATGCAACATGTTTTATGGCTAATCCAAATGAAATCCTTGCTGCCTCTGGGGAGCAAAAACTGATTACTAGATCTGGGGAAAATTTTGAAATTAAAGGAGAAAGCTGCTTCATTCTACTAATATGTGCATCAAGTTTTGATGATTTTTTTCCTCCTCCGTGTTTACCAACAAAAACTAGATCAAAATTTCGAATTTTTGAAAGTTTTGAGACTTCGTTATACGATCTAGACGTACAAAAGAAATCATGTTTTTTGCTTAAATTTTGAACAATATACTCCGAAAATAGTAATTGTTTGGGAGTTAATACATCCATCCAAATTTTCAAGCGTTTTTCCTAATTATCATAAGTTCAATAAGTTTTTCTTAGTCTATTTCATAGCTGTCATTATAATGGGTGGATCAAAAGTTGTAGTCTACGGACTTAGCACCGAAGGATACGCAATTGCCTCCCAAATGGCAATGAAAGGAGCAGATGTCTCTATTATCGATGAATCGAATCCTTCTGCAATATCCCTCAAAGCCGAAATCGCTAAAATT
Organism: Nitrosopumilaceae archaeon; assembly: GCA_024644385.1. GTDB lineage: Archaea > Thermoproteota > Nitrososphaeria > Nitrososphaerales > Nitrosopumilaceae > Nitrosomaritimum. Next base: position 20,065 of record JAHELB010000021.1, read on the forward strand.
TACCCAAATGTTTCTTCCCTCAAGGAAGATGAACCTCTTTTAGCAATGGAACCCATAGATGTCGCAATTTCGAAGGCTCAATATCTTTTCTTTACTCCGAGAATTAGAAAAACTGGTCAGGATATTAAGACAGAAATTCACTCTAAATTTAAAGATGCGACAAATTCTTTAAAGAAAAACAGTTCTGTCATTTTTACCTTACCAACTGGATTTGGAGGAAATAATGAAAATATTTCACTTTTAGAACACATCACAGGTTTAGAGATAGGAAAACAAATTTCGTATTTTTACTATCCTTTAGAAGACCTAAATCAACAACCTAAAACAATTGGTTCTTTTAATGGAAAAGAAGATTCAAAATTAGCTGAACTCTTATCTACAGGTAAAAAAGAGAAAAAATTTGTAGCTATTTCTTCTGCTGAACATTTTCATGCAATTAATGTGTTATCTAGATTTTCTAGCCTCTGTAGTATTCTAGAAGTTTGTAAATATGCACAAGATGATATCACTAAAAAAGATCTTTCCTCAGATGACTTTCAAGAAATATTTTTAGATAACATGGTTACGGGTTTACACGATCTTAAATCATTAGGTTCCTCATTTGAGGGAGCCAATACTCTAATGTATCTAATTAATGGCAGCGTAAAAGGAATTGATGGATATATCAAAAGACTAATTGATGAAATTCGTTCCACCTTAAAGAAAAATGATCTCAAAGCAAGTAGAACAAAGATAGCAATATCTTGGACTCTTGATCAACATGCTATGCGAGGAGATAAAATTGAAATGTTACAAAACCTAACTTCTAGATTACGTGATTATATTGGAGATGTTGAAGCCTATGAGGATCCTCATCTAGATCTATTTCATAGCGATAAAACTACAATTGTCATAGCATGCTCAAAAGTGGATTTTGAAAACATTGAAAAAAATAAAAAAGATTCCAACCTAATTATTGTAAAAGCAAATCCTTTATGTGAAACTATTCAATAAGAGTATAAATTACCTAATTAGTTATTGTGTTTGAAATGTTAAATGAAGATAACTCTGATGAAATTTCCATAAAGGTGGAATCTGAAACTGAACCTAATTCAAAAGATGAAACAATGGAAAATAACAATGAAAATTTTTCTTTAGAAGAAATACAAGAACTTCTTGAAAAAGAAAAACAGAAATCACAAAACCTTGAAAACAAATTAAAATTAGCATTAGCTGATTTTCAAAATTTATCTAAAAAAGTTCAATCAGATATCGAAAATGGAGTTAACGCCAAAATTGCTCAATTTATGATTGAATTTCTAACAATTTATGATGATTTTACAAGGGCAAAAGAAATTTTTTCCAAAGATGAAAAGGACATAACCGGGTTAGATTCTATCTTAAAAAACATGGATTCTTTACTTGAAAAAAATAATATCAAACCAATTAATGCTCTGGGAGAAATCTTTAACCCTAACTACCATGAGGCGATTTCCATAATATTTGATCCCCAGCTAGATGAAAATACTATAACAAAAGAAATCAGGAAGGGATATATTTCTCAAAATAGGGTTATTAGACCAACACTAGTAGAAATTTCCAAAAAACAAGGTGAAACTAAAGATGGCGAAAATAATAGGAATTGATTTAGGAACAAGTAATTCTGCAGCTTCTGTAATTATGGGCGGAAAACCCACCATAATTCCAGCAGCCGAAGGAGCTACCGTAGGTGGCAAAGCCTTTCCTTCAGTGGTGGCCTTTACAAAAGAAGGAGATCTCTTAGTTGGTGAACCAGCTAGAAGACAGGCAGTTACAAATCCAGATAGAACTATAGTTGCTGCTAAAAGAAAAATGGGAAGCGACTATATATTTAAAATTCAAGATAAAGAATACAAGCCTCAACAAATCTCTTCTTTTATCCTACAGAAAATAAAAAAAGATGCAGAAGCATTTATCGGAGAACCTGTCGAAAAGGCCGTAATTACCGTCCCTGCATATTTTGATGATAACCAGAGACAAGCTACAAAGGATGCAGGTACTATTGCCGGTCTTGATGTAGTTAGAATAATTAATGAACCAACAGCTGCTTCTTTGGCATTTGGATTAGATAAAGCAAAAGAGGATATGAAAATCCTTGTCTTTGATTTTGGAGGTGGAACCCTAGATGTTACAATTATGGAAATGGGTGGTGGTGTATTTGAGGTAATGAGCACCTCAGGAGATACCCAATTAGGTGGTACAGATATGGACAAAGTCCTTATAGATTACATTGCTGATGAGTTTAAGAAAAAGGAAGGCCTAGATCTTTTAAACGATAACACCGCAATGACCCGAATTAGGGAAGCTGCGGAAAAAGCAAAAATTGAACTCTCTACCGTAATGGAAACTGACATCAATCTTCCATTCATTGCACAAGATCCCTCGGGAGCTAAGAACCTTGAATTAAGATTGACAAGGGCTAAACTAGATGAATTAATTGGCCCAATCATTGAACGTTGTAAATCCTCAATTGAAAAAGCACTTGAAGATGCTAAACTAGGTAAATCAGATATTAACAAGATTGTAATGGTAGGAGGACCCACAAGAATACCACTAGTAAAAAAATTCGTTAGCGAAGTAATTGGAAAAGATGTGGAATCAGGTGTGGACCCAATGGAAGCTGTTGCCATGGGTGCAGCAATTCAAGCTGGGATAATTGGAGGCGATGTAAGCAGTGATATCGTTCTATTGGATGTAACACCATTAACATTGGGTATAGAGACAATGGGAGGAGTAAGAGAACCTCTTATTGAGCGAAATACAACAATTCCAACCTCCAAAAGTAAGGTTTTCACAACCGCAGCAGATAATCAAACTGCAGTTACCATCCATGTAGTCCAAGGAGAACGACCTATGGCCAATGATAACGTTTCTCTAGGAAGCTTTAATCTAACTGATTTGCCACCGGCCCCAAGGGGAATTCCTCAAATTGAAGTAAAATTTGACATCGATGCAAATGGAATAATTAATGTAACTGCAAAAGACCTTGGAACAAAAAAAGAGGCAACAATTACAATCGAGTCAAGTTCAAAATTATCAAAGGATGAAATTGAAAAACTCAAAGAGGATGCAGAAAAATTCTCTGACGAAGATAAAAAGAAAAAAGAAAAAATTGATCTCAAGAACGAAGCCGAAAGTTTCATTTACACCACAGAAAAGTTAGTCAATCATGATCTAAAGGACAAAATTTCACAAGAACAAGGAATCAAAGTTACAGATGCCATCAAAGAAGTAAAAGGAGTACTGGATAAGGATATTGAAGAATTAAAACCAAAACTTGAAGCATTAAAATCTACTGTAAATGAAATTACTACAGAACTTTACAAAAACGTTACTCCTCCCCCGGGACCAGACCAACAAACTGGAGAAAATCAAGGACAAAGCACAACAGAGCAGAAGGAGCAGGGAACGTCTGAACAAAGTTCCGAGTCATCTTCTGATGAACCAAAAAAATCCTAGAACCATTAATTCAATCGTTTATACACCAAAATGGGTAAAGAATAATTCATGACTGCAAAACGTGATTATTATGAGGTTTTAGGGGTTTCAAAAACAACTCCTATTAATGAAATTAAAACCCAGTATAGAAAACTAGCCTTAAAGTTTCATCCCGATAGAAACAAGACAAAAGAAGCTGCTGAGCATTTTAAAGAAATCTCCGAAGCATATGCTGTAATTTCAGATCCTGAAAAAAGAAAAATTTATGATCAACATGGTCATGCCGGCGTAGATGGAAGATATAGCACAGATGATATTTTCCAAGGAGCTAGCGCTAATTTTAGTGACATTTTTGGACGATCTGGAGGTGGATTTGATTCTATTTTCGAATCAATTTTTGGAAGAGGCGGTGGTTTTGGAGCACAACAATCAAGAGGCTCTGATCTTCTTTATGAAACCTCCATAACACTGGAAGAGGTTCTATCTGGAAAAAAAATGGAAATTGAATTAAAAAAAAATATCGAATGCAATGTTTGTAATGGGTCTGGTTGTAAACCTGGAACAAATCCAAACACATGCACTAGTTGTAATGGACAAGGCCAAGTTCGTAAAACTAGAAGCATGGGTTTTGCTTCTTTTGTAACTGTAGAACCCTGCTCCTCCTGTAGAGGACAAGGATCTATAATTACAGATCCATGTAAGGAATGTAAAGGAAGTGGTAAGAAAAAAGGAATTAAAAAATTAGATTTTGAAATCCCGCCAGGTGTAGATAATGGAGATTACACAATTCCAAATGAAGGCGATGAGATCCCTGGTGGACAAAATGGAGACCTAATTGTTAGAATTCGGATCTTACCTCATCAAAACTTTAAGCGAGATAGAGCTGATATTTTTTATGATCAGGACGTTTCAATGATTGATGCTGCTCTTGGTAAAGAGGTAACTGTTCCACTTTTAGATGGAAATGAAAAAATAAAAATTGAATCTGGCAGTCAACCCAACACAATCATTAAACTAAAGGGAAAGGGATTACCTCATTTGAATTCTAGAGGCAGAGGAGATCAATACATAAGAGTAGTAGTAAACATACCAAAAAAACTTAGTAAACATCAAAAAAATATGCTAGAAGAAATTCAAAATTCATTTGAATAGGGAAGATCAATTTGAAATTTGATCTAATTTACAGACATAAACTAAAAAAATATTTTAAAAAATCCCTCATTTTAAATTATTTTTCCTTGGTAAAATTCCTTATAATCACCTGATGACCTTTGCGTACATGTGAAGAGTGTCTAGAATTTAATATTTCTTTAATTTTATCCATATCATAATATTTTGTATTGTATCGACCTAGCAGTCGTTTGCAATTGTTACAATAAATTTCTCTAAATTCCATTTAATCAACACGTGTTTATGAAATACCATTAAAAAATTTGGGTAATAAAGAAACTTATTCAAGAATTCCAAGTTTCAAATTGCGGGAGTCACCCAGCCTGGCCAAAGGTGTAAGGTTCAGATCCTTATCTCTTAGGAGTTCGTGGGTTCAAATCCCACCTTCCGCATACAATTTACATC
>JAHELB010000022.1:0-12423 GCA_024644385.1 Nitrosopumilaceae archaeon
GTTGGAAGTGTTTTTGGTGAATCACGATTTTTGTCAATTACTTCAAAAGTAATGTCTTTGTTCTTATCCACATGTCCCAAGTAGCTTGCAGAAATGCGATATGTCCCTTTTATTGATTCATTATCAAAAATCAGCAACGTTTCAAAATAACCAACTCTTGAGGCACTTATTTTCAAAACTTCGACAGAGTCGTCTGGTTTGTGAATTGTAATAATTACAGGGAGCCCTCTATGATATTCTTCTTTCTGGATGTTCCCTGAGAGTGTAACAATTTGTCTACCATATTGTTCTGCCTCAATTATTTTTTGGGAAATATCCATTGCTGAAATGGGAGAAAGCGGAATTATTGGTTCGGGAACTGGTTCTGGGGTTGGATTGGGAATGATTTTTGGAACTGATTCTCCTGCAAATGCATTGAATCCTCTGGGTCCGTAAATTTCACGTACCTTTTGAACATCAATGTCTGTAATTTGCAACACATTGGGATTTCTTGGAATAGTTGGAATCATTACAGAAGGAGGACTTTGGGAACCTTCTTGCCATTTTTTATTGACATCGTTATCATCTGAAACATAATGATCCAAACCTAACGAGTGACCAATTTCATGAATTACTATTGAATAAATTGTATCATCTGATTTTAAAGTCTCATCATCATAGCAGGTTATATTCATGGTACATAATTTTGGTTGTAAATAATAAACTATAATTTTTCCTGGGGGCCAGGAAAAAAATCCTGCAACAGTATCTGACAATGAAGGTTTGTCTCTGAACTCTATTAGAATATCACAACTGCTATTTGGGGTATTGGGAATTATTTTTACATCCATTTCCCAATATTCATCATTTTCAGATTCTGCATCTTTAAGATTCTGCTCCCATTTTAACACAGAATTTTCTGCTAATTTTGCCCATTCTGCACTTTTATTTTGTACTAGATCATCAGTAGGAATAACTATACAGTATCTAATTGGCCCATCCACTCTTACATTAGTTGAGGGGAAAAAAATTTCACCTGAGACTGCTTGAAAATTTGAAGTTATCACTAAAACCGAAATGATTATCACTAATGACTTATTATTCATAATTTTTTTCGTTATAATCCTTTTATGGCAGATAATTAAAATGGTTCTCCAAATCAGCTCTCAAATTTATGATCTGATTTTGTTGAAAAGCATTTCTCTTAATTCATAAGTTGAAATTGTTAACGGTAATTTGAATAAATGATAGGCATTACAAATTCCAGGTAATAAAAAATGAATCACAGCAGGGATTTTTGACTGTAGAGGCATTCCTTTAATTTAAGCGACTAATTTGGGACAAATTTCCAGCCTCGATCTTCGCTGTTTAAAGGCCATTTTCTCTCTCACTCTATTTCTAAAAATTGACAAAAAAGATATTTGAATTAGATTCTTGTTTTTAAGACTATTTTTTATGATTTTCTTTTATAATGATATTGTCAATAGTGGTGAAAAACTATGAGTGAAATGTTATTGGAGCATCCTGTTTTGCTAGTTGAAAATCTTTTAAAGTTAGGTTTGGGAGATGAAGGACGTTTACTTTATTTGAGAAATGCAATTACCAGAGGAAAAAAAATATACAAATCAGACATGATATTTTTAGAAAAGATGGACCTTGAACTCCAAACAATTCAAGGTCAAAATCCTGAAAAACCCTTTGTTAATCATACATCCATTTCCTCAAAGGTCAATAATTTATACAAAGAGGAGATCCCGACTTACCTTCAAGAAAAAAAATATTCAAAGGAGCAACCTAAAAATTCCTCAAAGACTGATTTGGGAATTCTTAAAATCCAAAACCAAATTCTTGAACTTAAACAAATTGATTCTAAATTAATGGATAATCTAGAATTACTTGTGATAAGTCACAATGGATTAGTGTAACAAATAGACAAATAAAACCAATCTTCGATTTTCTAAAATATTTTGGTCCCGCGTAAGAACACCGAAACTATTGCCATATAGCATAATGTTGCTATGATCTCCGATGTTAAGGATGCTAGGTAAGGTTCAATTTCGATCTCGAGAAAATAATAGAATGAAGGCCACCGTATAACTAAATATCCGACTTCACCAATCCCAAAAGAAGAAATAATTCCGATTATCTCTTTTTTTATAAGATTTCCACTCATCTGTCTATACCGATTTTTGTTATCTAAATAAAATAAAAATGAAAAAACTCCAAAATAAATTCCATATCCAATCACTATTGTAACCGTAGCATTGAGATGGTTTTCATACCCTGACAAAAGTTGAGCTATAATTGCAGAAAGAGATGCCGAAACTGCAAAACAAATTAAAAAATTTCTATTAATTTGCAATAATTGTTGATTTGGTTTCATAACAAAAACTCCTTTTAGTAACTAATAATTTGTGTTTATTTTATTTTATTTACATATGATCACTAGATGTGGATGGGCCACTGAAGAACCAAATTTGTCCTATCATGATAATGAGTGGGGTAGACCCCAACATGATGACAAAAAATTATTTGAATTTCTCCTTTTGGAAGGTGCTCAAGCCGGTTTATCCTGGGTAACTATACTAAAACGTAGGAAAGGCTATGAGAAAGCCTTTTCGAACTTTGATGTCAAAAAAGTAGCCAATTACAATCAAAATCGGATAAACCAACTGATGAAAGATGAATCGATAATAAGAAATCGATTAAAGATTACCTCGGCAGTAAAAAATGCCAAGCAGTTTATAAAGATACAAGATGAATTTGGTTCTTTTGATAACTATATTTGGAATTTTGTGGATTATAAACCGATTAAAAATAATTTTAAAAAACTTTCTGAGATTCCCGCATCTACTGTAATCTCTGAGAAAATCAGTAAGGACCTAAAAAAACGCGGTTTTAATTTTGTTGGTCCAACTATTTGTTATGCTATGATGCAGGCAATAGGGATGGTAAACGATCATATCACTGGATGTTTTAGATATAGAAAATAATTTTGAAGGGATGTAGTTTATTTTAGAACCATTAGGAACTAAAATCATGTAATTTTTTTCTATAAAAATTTATTAAAAAATTTGTCAATACTAGGCTTGTTTTATTAGATTTTGTCACGCTAATTTTATCAATATCTGATAATTCATTGAGGTCGGGAGCATTTAAGGAAAAAATATCCTCCTTCTCACAGCAGTAGGAACTGGGAGTTTATTTTTATCATATTTTGCAGGCTATTTTTTACTAACTAGGTTCTAATTTTTTTACCTTTCATTATTAAACTATAAAAAAACGTCAAAATTGTAAATGAAATTGGGAAACTCTCATTTTTTGATGTTTTTAATTTCAATTTCTTGCATACTGGGCTTTTCATTTGCTGTCTCCCCTGTTGATGTCTTTTCTTTAAGGGATCTTGATTATGATCGTGATGGAATTCCCGATGAAATTGATGAATGCCCATTAAGGTCAGAGGTCTATAATCATTTTGAGGATGAAGATGGTTGCCCCGATTCGATTCCTGAAAAGGTTTCTACTAAATTCCAATTTCCAGATACAGATGGTGATGGAATTGAGGATAGATTGGATAAATGTGTCGACATCCCTGAGAACATTAATGGGTATCTGGATCATGATGGTTGCCCAGAAATTATTCCCAAAACAGCAGAGAGTGCAAAAGATTCTGATTCAGATACTATCTTAGACTCTATTGATGAATGTCCTTTGGAACCGGAGATTTTTAATGATTTCAAAGATGGAGATGGATGTCCCGATTCAACAGAACCTGTTTCTGATACTCCAAAAGTTTCAACCTTTACAACAAGTCAATGCAGAGAGGACAGGGTTGAAGTTCTTCGATTTAATTCCCCTAATATCGTATGCGTTACATTAGAGACTGCCATAAAGTGGGAGGAATATGGAATTGCAGAAATTATCTCAAAACCCTCTGATGGTGGACCTATCGTACCTACTCCTGAGGCAATAAAACCTTTATCCACCTTGGAAAAAATCAAGCAAATACCTTATCCAGATCAACCAGAAGTTCATCCTAATCTTTTGGCAGCAAATGAATTTTGGTCTCCAAAGGAAGTTCACAAAGTCACTGATGGTGTATGGGTTGCAGTAGGATATGATGCAGCAAACAGCATAATGATTGAAGGTGACGATGGACTGATCATTGTTGATACACTAAGTTCGTACGAAGCAGCAAAAGAAGTCCTCGTAGAATTTAGAAAAATTTCTGATAAACCTGTAAAGGCAATAATTTACACTCATGGCCACTTGGACCATGTTCACGGAACAGGAGCATTCCTTGAAGAAGGCGAAGACATTGAGATTTATGCACATGATTCACATGTTGATTTTTACATTAATGAAAATAGTGTACTTGGCCCCATCTCCTCTGAAAGATCTGCAATGGTAAGTGGAGCATTTTTGCCAAAGGATGGTCCAGATAGACAAAACATGGGCCTATTTCCAAAATTAATTCCTGGAACAATTGCTTATGCAGCTCCTACCCAAACATTTTCAGATGAACTGGAAGTTGAAATATCTGGTGTGAAAATAAAAATGGTTTTCGTAGCAGGAGAGTCATCTGATCAAATCTATGTTTGGTTATCTGAAAAAGAAGTATTACTAATTGGTGATAATATCTATGCCATAGTTCCAAACATCTATACCCTTCGAGGCTCTGTTTATCGAAATCCAATGAATTATGTAAACGCACTCGACAAAATGATTCCTCTGGAAGCTGAATACCTTGTACCAAGTCATGTGAAACCAATAATTGGAAAAGACAATATCCGAGATGTTTTAATTTCAACTAGAGATTCTGCTCAATATATTTATGACCAAACTATTCGCGGAATGAATCAAGGTTATACTGCAGATGAATTATCTCATATGGTAAAACTCCCAGAAAATTTGGATAATCATGCCTGGCTTACAAAGACACGAAACCAGGTTTCCTCACATGTAAAGCAAATTTACTATGGAAACCTTGGTTGGTTTGAAGGAGATCCGGCGTTTTTGACTCCAATAACTATGAAAGAAAAATCTCAAAAAATTGTAAACGGGTTGGGTGGAATTTTTAAAACAAATTCCGATATAAAACGAGCCATTGAAAATGGTGAATACGAATGGGCCGCAGAGCTTGCAACATATGCTATTAATACAGATCCTGAAAACGAAGAATCTAAACTCCTCAAAGCCCATGCCTTGCGTGTTCTTGGTCAACGATCAGATTCATTTGACATCAGACATTGGTCATTAACTGAAGCCCAGGTGCTTGAAGGAACAATAGATATTGTGCCAGGCGTATTTACACAAACTAGTCCTGAACAGTTGGCAGAACTTCCAATTGAAAAATTGTTAAAAACATTACCAACAAAAATAGATCCAGAAAAGGCAGAGGGACTTGATATTGTATTAGGAGTACAATACTCTGATATTGAGGAAGAGTATACATTACATTTACGAAATAGCATCCTTGCTGTTTCTGACGGTTTCCCAGAAAACCCTAATCTAATTCTCTCATTAGATGTGAATACCCACAAACAAATTGTTGGTGGTTTTCTTTCAATTGAAGATGCCCTTGATTCTGGACAAGTTGAATTATTTGGAGATACAGACGAGATAACTTCTTTTATTAATTTATTTGATAATATTTCCGTACAATCTCAAGGAATCGGATAATTTTTCCATTTTTCATATCTCCATTTGAAGGTTACCAAAACTATTTTTAATCCTTTCAAGTATATGTCAAACACATGAAACTGTCTCTAAAAATGAAAAAAGCACTCAACGATCAAATTGGACTGGAGGCCAACGCATCAAACAGTTATCTTGCTATGGCCTCTTGGTGTGAGGTTACGGGGTATGAGGGGGCAGCAAGTTATTTTTATGCCCAATCAGACGAAGAAAGAACCCATATGCTGAAAATTGTCCATTATCTTAATGATATGGGTGGACCTGCCACCATCCCGGCAACAGGTACGCCAAGTTCTTCCTACAAATCCCTTGAAACATTAATCAAGACTGCATTAAAAAATGAACAACTAGTAACTAAAGCAATTCACAAAATGGTAGAGATATCGCAAAAAGATAAAGATCATTCAACGTATGCATTTCTGGAATGGTTTGTTAATGAGCAAGTTCAAGAAGAGACAAAATTTGAAACCTTATTGCAGAAATTTGATCTTATTGGTAGGGATAAACTCGCAATAAATGAAATTGACAAATTACTCGCAACTCAAACAACCGCAGAGGAACCCACTGCTTAGTTTTTTCTAAAATCATTAATACTTCACAATAATTTGTTAAATAATGACAGTAATTGTAACAAAGACTCCAGGAGGAGTCACTCAATTGTTTAATACAGAAACAGGACGAGTTACCTACAAGTGTAAAGCCGAGTTTGCCTTGATGCCAATTGATGCATTTGGAGGAATTGTAAAATTTAATCGGAAAGGGGCAATGGCAACAGTAACAGGACATTTAACGACACTTGAATTTTGCAATGTTATCAAAAAAGACGATCCAGATTACAACAATGCATTAATTCAGTTTATAGATGCAAAAAAAGAATTTGTAAAAGCCAAGTATGATGAAGCCCAACAAGAAATCCATGAATTAGAAAAAAAATTACCTTCCACCTGAGAGAAATAAATTTAGTTCCATTGGAATTTTTCACATTTACAACCTTTAACTAGACATCTTCCCTTAGCCTCAAAATGAATAGAGTTGTCATGGTAACACCCAATTTTTTTATTATGGCAATTCATTATGCTAAATCATACCTTTTTACCTTAATCTTGTTTTTCAGACAATTATAATTACACTAAGGTCTTCATATGACTGTTGGCTGGAATTAAAAGTATAGGGGGTTTTTTTATGTTCATTATAGGAGGCATTATTGCGATAATTGTGGGTTCATTTATGATAAGAGGTACTATGCATCTTTGGGACAAGTCAGACTCTGATGAGAAAAAAGAAAAATAAAAATCTCAATTGAATTTCAAAAAAGGCATTTTAGTGAAGTAAAAATACTCCTTAACTTTAGATATAATATGGTAGGACCTCAAGATGGTGGTTTTGGTTTTGATCAATCAAAAAAATACACTAATATAGAAAACTTAAACCAAATATGCGTTCAATGTCAAGCTGGTCAGCATAAAAAATGCCTGGCAAAAATCAAGCAGCAAGAAAACTGTGAATGTGAACAATGTATGATCTATGGATGACGTAGTTTTGAATAATTTTTAAATAATATTTTTTTTATTCTGTATCATGACAGAGAAATTTGATTTCGATTGTCCTTTTTGTGGAAAGGATTTTGGCAGTGAGGTAATTGATTTAGCACGACATATCGGTGAAATACATGATCCCCCAAGGCCGTAACTTCAAAATGGAGTAGATTCAATAATACGTATATCAGTTTGAATGCAATGTCAAGAAAAGAGCAAATTGTTGCTTGGATTGCAATAATTGGTGGAGGTATTGGCTTTTTCTTTTTCTCTTTGTATGCTGAGGACTTTTTTAGGTGACCTAAAAATTTAATATTTTATTTTTTATTTGTAATTGATGCATGAAATTTCAGAGGATGTAAAGAATTTTTTACAAATTCAAAAATTGGGTTATGTTGCAACAGTTTCCGAAAAAGGCACCCCTAATCTTTCTCCAAAGGGAACAATTATTGTATGGAATGCAAAAACATTGGCTTTTGCTGACATTCGTTCTCCCAACACAGTAAAGAATTTAGAGAAAAATCCTAATCTTGAGATTAACGTAGTGGATCCACTAATTCGAAAAGGATTTCGTTTTAGGGGATTAGGTACAATAATAAGAAATGGTCAAACATATGATTCAATCTTAAATCATTATAGGAAATTAGGAATCAAAAGTCCAGTTGGTGCAATTATACTTGTTGAAATTAGCGAGGTTCAGGAGGTAACTTCACCGCTTTACGATCTTGGATTTTCCGAAAAAGAAATTAAAGAAAAATGGAAAAAATATTTTCTTGATTTATAATTAATTTTTAGATTGGTTATCTTGCATACTTCCAAGTTTCTCTTTAGTTACAAGATGCTCATTACGTTCTTTTTCCAATAGTCTCTGAACAGCTTCTAGTTCTTTTTGGGACATACTTAATTTTGATTTTAATGATGCAACTACGACACTTGCAGCTTCAATTATCCCTTTTGTATCTGGATGTTTTGCAATTTGTCCTTTAATGAATTCATTTTCCTTATCTGGAAAAATATTGGTATATTTAGAATTTTCAAGTTTTCGTTTAGCATCAGATATTTGAGAAGTAATTATTTCTAATTCTTTCTTACCTTGGATTTCTTGCATCTCTATTTCTTGTAAAATTGATTTTCCTTCAGAAATTTTTTCTTTAATTTCATTATTCTCTTTTTTACTATTTTCTAATTCTTGTTTTGCATTTTTAAGATCTATTTCAATTTTTTCTATTTCACCATTGTATTTTTTATTTTTATCCTGATCTTCATCTATATTTTCAATTTTCTGTTTAATGTCTCTATATTCCCGTTTTACAACATCAAGTTCAAGGTTTTTCTGATTGGCCTCTTTTTTTATATCCATAAGATTTGAAACAGCAGAATCATATTCTGTCTTTACGGATTGTAATCTTTTTTCATATTCCCTAATTTGGTCTTGCTTTTCTCTGAATTGGTTTTGCAATTTCTCGACTTCGCCTTCAAGTTCTTTTTTTAAAATTATCTCATCGCTATTATCCGGAGAAATTGTTTTTTCACCTTTCTCCCTTTCTTTTCCAAATAATCTCATAATTGCCCTTTGATCCTTTCTAAAAGATGAACGTTTCTTTAGATTTTTTTTTCTCTATTACGAATAAATTTAATGTAAAACCCCATGCTTCCAATAATAATGCCTCCTAAAAGGGCAATTATGCCTAGGTCAGGATTTGTTGGGTAGGTGTTTGGAGCTAGAAACAACAAAAGGGCTCCAAAAATTATTAAGACAAAACCCCCACTATTACGCGCCTTGTTGTGTTGATTGTGAGCCATGTTTCAGCTAAAGATATTCCGCAATTTTTTTGGCAACTTTTTTTCTTCCAATATCAGAAATAAACGGCCCTATCTTTGGTCCACGAGATGTTCCTAAAATTATTTGATATAAAATCTTAAAAAAATCTTTTGGCTGGATATCATTTGATTTTGCAATCTGGTAAATTGTATTTTGAAGATCTTCTGGTTCTTCTTCTTTATCTAGAGCAAGTATTAACTCCTTGAGGCCACTTTTTATCAATTCATCAAGCTCAATTTCCATTTTATCCTGTTGGTCAAATTCATCTGCATAATTTCCTGCCAACGCAATCAATGTTTCAATTTCTGGACGTGTTTCTTTAATTACGCCATAATCTAAGAGCTTTTTCATCACTCTTTGAGTTCTATCTTCTTTGAAAATTTTTGATAATTCAATTAAAAGTCTATAATTTACATGAATGCTAGACTCTTTTGGGGGATTTAAGAAATTTACATATTCGAATAATCCATTTGATTTTGTAAGCTTTGCTTGATTGTCTACTTTTATCTTACCAAAGTAAATATCCTCTAGTTCATTATATTCATTCATAAGCGATGGAATGTCTTCAAATCCAAGCTCTCTTGCTCCAGTTATTCTTTTGTAAAGCAAAAGCAAAATAGATTTTGGAGTTCCAAACTCCAACCACTTTTGTGCGGTAATTACGTTTCCTAGAGATTTAGAAATTTTCTTTCCTCCCTTATCTAAAAACATTTCATATTTTACATGATGTGGAGGTGGACAATTCAAAATTTCTTCGGCAACCCAATCATTTACCTTAACAGAATCCATGATGTCTTTTCCGTATGCCTCAAAACGAATATCAAAGGCTGCCCATCTAGCCGCAAATTCTACCTTCCAAGCTAATTTACCTAAATCCTTAGTAATGTCTGCCTCTCCGCTGTGACCACAACCTTTGACAATTTTGGAGCCTATTTCCGCATCGTGACAATTGTACAACACCTTCTTTTCATCAGAGAGGTATTTGGTAGATTCAGCAGTGTATAATCTGCTACAATTTGAGCATACAGGGAAATATGGTAAATACTTTTGAAATTTTTCTTGCCCTACAAGTTCTGATATTTTTGCACCGATTTTGGAACTGTTCTGTAAAATAACGTGGATTTGATCCTTCAACTCCCCGTTCTTGTAAGTATCCACTGCTCGTTTAAATTGGTATTTTACCCCCACTCTGTCCAATCCATCTAAAAGTATGGTACTCATATGCATGCCATAAGAATCATGACAACCAAATGGATCAGGTATAAGGGAAACGGGTTTTGCAAGATGTTCTTCTAATGATTCTGGAAAACCTTCTGGAATTTTTCTTAAACCATCAAGATCATCTGAATAAGCAATTAATTCTGAATTATAACCAAAGTTTTCTAAAGCAAGCTTTACTCCATATGCTCTAACTGCATCTCCTAAACTTCCAATGTGTGGAATTCCAGAAGCTCCGAGTCCACTTTCAACTTTAATTAAATCTAAATTTCTGCCCAGCGTCTTTTCTCGTTCCAATAACTCTTGAGCTAATTTGTCAATCCAAATCCCCTTTCCTATTGTTTTTGTTTTTGACATTTCTTTTCACTAGTTCAATATCTTACTCATGTAAGGTCCATGCAACGAATATCCTAATTTTTGATAATACTCTCGTGTTCCAATCGCACTTATTACAAGCAATTTATTTGCGTCGAACTCTTCCTTTGAAATTTTTTCAGCTTCTTTCATTAATTTCTTGCCTAACCCTAAATGCTGAATTTCATTTTCTTCCTTTTGACCAATTTTCAACGATTTACCATACACATGTAATTCCCGAACAATGCAAGAATCTGTGGTAACTTCTTTTCTATGTGCCAAAATACTTGGTTTTCTTAGTCTTAAAAATCCATAAATAGATTCATCAGTGTCTTCGTATGACAAAAAAACTTCCTCCCCACCAGATGAATTATAATTGATTCTATTGAGACTCAAAGAATGGATTTGAGGAATTTTTTTTGACAAACCAACCTCTCTGCATCTTATACATTTACAAGAAATTCCTTGCTCGGCAAGATTTTGATGAACTAATTGCCTAAGATTTCCTGATTTTGGGCCTGCAACAATTTCCTGAGGTCCTATCTCCCTCATAACCCGCATGATTCTAACCCATTTTGGTACATTTTTTTTCATTTCTGAGAGTACTCTAATCAAATCTTCATTTGAATAAGGCTGATAATTGCCATGTTTATAGTCCTCATACAGAGGGGTATTTTCTAAAACCAAAGATGGATAAACTTTCAACATGTCTGGTCTGAGTTGAGAATCACTAAATAATTTTTTAAAATCCGAAATATCTTCTGAAGGAGATACTGAGGGAAGGCCTGGCATCATATGTGCTACTATTTTATACCCTGCATCTTTAGAAATTTGAAACGATTCGGTAACATCGGAATAATTATGACCTCTATTAACAATTTCATAAACTCTTTCCTGCAATGACTGAACTCCAATCTCAATTCTTGTGACTCCGTAGTTTAACATCCAATCTACATGCTTTCTTTTGCAAAAATCTGGTTTTGTTTCAATGGTCAATCCAACATTTCTAATTTCTGCATGTTCATTGTTCGATATGGCTTCTTGAAGATTTTTTGAATTTATACCATTTAACGCATCATAACAAGATTTGATAAAATTTTCTTGGTATTCAAGTGGCATGAATAGAAATGTTCCTCCAACAATAACGATTTCCATTTTAGAGGGATCATGTCCATAAGCAATCAACTTGTCAATCTTTGTTGTAATTTGTAATTTAGGATCATACTCATTTTCGATTGCATTTAGTGTGGATGGTTCTTTTCCTGTGTAGCTGTTGGGTGTATTGAACTCGATTCCTCCAGGACAATAGGTACACCTTCCGTGTGGACATGCATATGGTTTGGGCATCAAAGCTACTACAGCAACTCCTGATGCTGTTTTGATAGGCTTTTTCAGCAATGCTTTTTTTAATTTTGAAAAATCATTCCCTTGTGTCATTGAGAGAATTTCATGACTTTTGGGCATTCTACTTAAAGAATATTTTCTACAGATTACTCTGACTTCTTCTTTTATTTGCTGTGTGGTGGGTTCCTTAATCAATAACAGATTTTGTGAAATTTCATAACATGCCTTTGAAAATATCGCATTCATCTCACTCATAGATAATCAGATTATTCATGACATAAATTCGTTAAATTACTCTTAAAACTACTTAATTCCTTGAGGTAGTTCTTCTCTTTACTGGCTTTCTCTTAGTTGTAGTTCTTCTCTTTACTGGCTTTCTCTTAGTTGTAGTTCTTCTCTTTACTGGCTTTCTCTTAGTTGTAGTTCTTCTCTTTACTGGCTTTCTCTTAGTTGTAGTTCTTCTCTTTACTGGCT
>JAHELB010000022.1:12523-24548 GCA_024644385.1 Nitrosopumilaceae archaeon
CTCTTTACTGGCTTTCTCTTAGTTGTAGTTCTTCTCTTTACTGGCTTTCTCTTAGTTGTAGTTCTTCTCTTTACTGGCTTTCTCTTAGTTGTAGTTCTTCTCTTTACTGGCTTTCTCTTAGGTTTGGAAGATCGGACAGTTTTTTCTTTTAGATCCTTAAGATAACTTAACTCTTTTTTTATTTTGGAAATTTCCTCTCGCAAATACTCATCTGAAGGAATTGTTTCTTTTTCTGTTGCAGTAAAATTTTCAACCATATGTTCCAGTTGCAACTTCAAGTGTAATTTAAGACTTTATGAAAATTTTCCCAGAAGAAATGATGTTAACTTTTATTAATTTCGCCACTTTCCCCTTTGTTTCGATTTTGTCTTTGCTCTTTTCTATATTCTATCTTCAACCAAATCGGTGTAATGATTGTTGTAACTGCTACCATTATTACAATTGTAGAATATACATTTGATGTTAATATGCCTGTAGAAACACCAACACCAGCTACAATCAAACCCACTTCTCCCCTTGAGATCATACCAATTCCAACCCTCATACCTAACACTCTATCTTTCATAAGGAGTATCGCAGGTAACCCACAACCACCCAATTTGGATGCTATGGCAATTGCAATAACTAGGCCGCTTAATGAAATAACTTCCCAATTTACAGCTCTTAGGTCTACTTGTGCCCCAATTATGGCAAAAAATAACGGTGCAAAAATCAAACCTATTTTTCCAATATAATTTTCAATTTTTTCAAAAACCTTACTTGTAGATAATGCCATACCTACTGCAAAAGCCCCTACAATTGGTGACAATCCAATAATTCCTGCCACTGCCGCAGCTCCAAAAAATGATGCCGTGGCTATTCCTTCTACACTTCCTTTTGCCTTCCATAATCTGGGGGTAACTATTTTTGGAATAATTATTACTGCAACTAGAAGCATCACTGCAAAGAATCCTAATACCTGCAATATCGTAAAGACGACATCTGAAATTTCCAAGGATTCTACTCCCCCCTCTCCAATTGCAATTGATGAGACCACAGATAATACTGCTATAGCTAAAATATCATCAACTACTGCCGCACCAATTATGAGGCGGGCCTCAGGTGATTTGAGTTTACCAAATTCACTTAAAACTTGAATTGAAATTGCAATACTGGTTGCAGTAAGTGCCGTTGCAATTAACATTGATTGTAAAGCGTCAAACCCGAACATTTCAAAAACCAGATATCCTGCAAAGAAGGGAACAACTACTCCTAGTGTGCCGACTATGAATGAATTTTTTCCGCCTCTCAAGAATTCTTTTGGTGTCATCTCGAGCCCTGCCATAAACAAAATTACAATTGCTCCAATTTCCCCGAGTATTTTTATCTCATCGTTTAAGTGTAGTACTTGACGACCATCAACCACAAAAAATGCTCCTAATGCAAACGGTCCGACAATAATTCCTGCTAACAGCTCACCTAGAACAATAGGTAGTTTTAATCTAAGAAATAGTTCTGCCATTAATTTTGCAGCAAAAAGAAGTATTCCAACACCAATTATTGTCTCAATAAACTGCTCTTCGGCCATTACTTAACATATGAATAAATTGCTCCATATAAGGTAATTATCGATTAAACTAATCTGGAAGTTAATTTATCAGGTAATTTTAATTGAATTTACTATTACTCCTTTTTTAGAAGTAATATTCCCAATCTCCTCACTTGAAATCTTGTGTTTTTTAAAAATTGATTTTATATGATTTACTTGATCCCTTGAAGCAATTACACAAAATCCAACCCCCATGTTAAATGTCTTGTACATTTCTTCAGATTTGATTCCTTGCTCTTGAATTAAGCCCATAATTGGAGGTATTTTAGGAAGCGAATCTATCTCATATCCAATTTTTTTAAGTCTTAAAAGTTTTGTAAATGACCCTCCAGTAATATGGGCAAGTCCATTTACCTTACATTTCTGAATAATTTCCAATATTGGTTTTACATAAATTTCGGTAGGTGTTAGCAAAGAATTTCCTAAAACTCCGATCCCTTTTATTTTATCTTTAACTTCATATTTTTTCAAAAGGGCTTTTCTAGCCAGAGAATAACCATTGGAATGAATGCCACTGCTTTTTGCACCAATGATTACATCTCCTTTCTCAATTTTATTTCCAAGAACCATGTCTTTTTTTGAAACAATGCCAACTACCATTCCTGCCAAATCAAATGAGAATCCTTTTCCAACAAGCACATCTGGCATTATTGCAGTTTCTCCTCCAACAATTGGCACGGCAGATTTTTTTGCACCAGCAACCAAACCTTCAACTATTTTTTCAAAAATTGTCTGATTATTTTTGTTTGCAGCAATATAGTCTACAAATGAAATCGGTGTAGCACCAATACATATTATGTCATTTACATTCATTGCAACACAATCAATTCCAATTGTGTTGTATTTTTTCATCAAACTTGCAATTACTACTTTAGTTCCTACTCCATCAGTATGGGTAGCTAACAGGTTCCCTCCGGGAATTTCTACTATCCCCGCATAATGACCAAACCCATGTGTTATTTTTGCCATCTTTTGAAGATTATGCGTTGATTCAATTAGTTTTCCTATTGCTGCTTGACTTTTTTTAATTTTAGAAATATCTACACCTGCTTTTTTGTATGTTAACGCCATATTTTGATGCTCATTCACAGTTAATAAAAGAATTTGCACAAAATTTGGATCACATGTACATTCCAGAAAGCTCTTCTCTATGTTCTACATATTTCTGAGACAATTCACTAAACTCTTCATGTAATCTGTCTTTCTCTTTTTTCAGATCATCCACGCCTATTTCCATTTTATAAAATCGATTTATAGCCTCAACTAGGGTGGATGCTGCAGCAGGATCCGGATCAATTTTGTTTGCCTTTGCAAGCAAAGTTACACCTTGAATATCTCGGACTAGACATTCGTTTAGAATCCCTCCTGGAATTCCTGTGATAAATCCTTGCTGGATTAAACTAATATCTGCATCTGCCATCAATCTAACCAGATCTTCTTCTGCTGCACAATATGCTTTATCATCATGTTCATTGCTTGCCACTCCATCTAAGATTACAATCTCTTTAGATCCTTTCTCATCAGCCCAATCTAAAATTGATGATACGATAGAGTATATTCCTTCCATTCTTAATGTAATTTCACAAATTATTGCACAAATTGTTCCTTCCTTATTTGCATAAAATCTAAAAGGATGGCGCAATCTACCCCTCATAAAAACAGTTGATGGTGGGAGGTACTTTGATCTCATTACTCCAATCTCTTTCATTTCTAATTTTTCTATGATGTGATTAATTGCAAGCGGTCCTACTAGACCTGCCCCAACAAATCCTGCAAATATGATTGGGCTTTTCAAACTTATTTTGTTAGTTTCAAATACTTTTGCGTCTGGAAATTCAGTTTGCACTTCTTTACGTCGACTTGTACTGTCTAATTACTTTTATGAATAAACAAATTCAACATTACTCTCCCTTTGTCTGTTATAGTATAGATGACATTTGATCCAACTGGTTCTTTTTGCACAAAGTTATAATCCACACACAAGTGTAAATAATTTAGAAATGATTTTTTCATTCTAATCTTTGATTTTGAGTATAATTCTGAAAATGTCATCGGATTTCCTTTGAGTTGATACAATAATTTTAACAGTGATAGTGTACTGTAATCCCTTGTTCTTGCTTTTACTGCATCTAATACTTGTTCATCTCTTTTGATAATAAAATCATCGAATTGGTCTGCTACTTCTATGGGTACATATGTTAGTCTTGCTTTCATCATACCGTATGGTACGGTACATTACTTTATTAATGTTAAACTAGTGCATTGTTTGCCAATATGGATGGTTTTTTTACACCATTTTGACGCCTAGGGAATCTACTTTGCTAGGTAGAATTGTGAATTTAT
This sequence comes from Nitrosopumilaceae archaeon, assembly GCA_024644385.1. GTDB lineage: Archaea > Thermoproteota > Nitrososphaeria > Nitrososphaerales > Nitrosopumilaceae > Nitrosomaritimum. The sequence goes on from JAHELB010000022.1 coordinate 16,455, forward strand.
GGTAAATCATCTCCTTTAAACAACCTGGATCTGAACTCTCAGTATGGATGTTACCCTCAATGCAGTCCTTACTTTAGTAGGTCTTGCCATGTTATGTTTTGGTGGAAACTGGCTGGTAAACGGCGGGGTGGCAATTGCCAAAAAACTACGAATAAGTAATTTGATAATTGGAATGACAGTTGTTGCATATGGAACTTCAACTCCAGAATTGGCCGCAACTATTGCAGCAGCTGGGGAACACAGTGAAATAATTTTAGGAAATGTTATTGGAAGTAATATTGCAAATATTGGAATGGTGATTGGTATTGCAGCTATATTGGTTCCACTTGTAGTAAGCAGATCAACTCTGCGAAAAGAAATTCCTATAATGTTAGGTGTATCTCTTTTATTAATTGCATTATCATTGGATGGAGAGCTATCACGATACGATGGAATAATTTTAATAGGGTCTTTAATAGCTTTTACAATTTTTACCTACAGGGATGTAAAGAAACAAAGAGATGAAAACGATGAGGGCACAAGTGACTCAAAAAATAATGTTTACCTAAAAGCTACCGGACTAATTATACTTGGTATTGCTTTGCTTGGAGTTGGTGCTTACCTTACAGTTGAAAATGCCGTAATTTTAGCAAAAGAATTTGGCTTATCAGAAAAACTAATTGGATTAACAGTGATTGCAATAGGAACTTCGCTCCCAGAACTGATCACTTCTATTTTTGCAATTCGAAAAGGACATACTGATATTGGCGTGGGAAACATCATTGGAAGTAACATATACAATATTTTGATGATAATGGGTGTTGGTGCAACACTTGGCAGTGTGATTATTGCATCCGATGTCTTTATTGATTATGTGATAATGATTGCATTTAGCGTATCATTACTTGTAGCCCTGAAAATGGGTTTAATAAGCAGATTCATGGGAGTTGCTTTGGCAATTGCGTATGCTGTTTTCCTTACAGTAAGCTTCCTGATTTGAGCGTTTTTTATGCCTAAAATGGGTCATTTTTTGGTTAAATTGGAATTACCTTGATTTTTTCCACTTTAATAGATGGCGTAATTGATGGAGAAGATGCCCACTGAAGAACATTTTTTTTATTTTTTCCAACGCTAGAAATATTTTGAAATAATCTTGGTAAATTATGAATAATCCTTACTGATTTACCAGGACTTTTGATTTTTCCATTTTCAATTATTCTAATTCCACTTCTTGCAGTACACGAAAAATCTCCTTTGATGGGATTTACGGCATATGTGTACCATAATCTCCCAACAAGTAACCCATTCCTTGTATCTTTGATCATATCCTCTTGAGAAACATTTCCAGATTTTATCTGCATATTATGAGGCATTGTAATTGGAATTGGCTCAGAACTTCTTCCCATTGGTGATCCTGGTCTGGTTGCATTTCCAGTGGATTCAGTATCTTCTTTGAAACTATCAAAAAGGTTAGAATATGTGTTTACGAAGACACCGTTATCAATTAAGGTATTGATTTGTGTTTTTTCTCCTTCATCATCAAAAGGTTTTGTTCCAATCCCCTGAGAAACATGTGGATTATCTAGCATGGTCAAACCATCCACTGCAATTTTTTCTTTAAAATTGTTTGAAAAACAACTCTTTTTTTCTGAAAAATTTTTAAGATTAAAATTTGGAGATACCACAAATGCTAAAAGTTCTCCCACAGAATATGGTTCGAAAATAATTGAATATTCTCCACTTTCACATTTTTGTGGATTAATTGATTCTGTACACATGATTTTTGCATCTTCACCAATCTTTTTGGCAGAAAATTTATCTAATGTTCTACAGCACTCATGGCCAATCCCTGAAACTTCTGTTGTGCCCATCTCTGAATCGGCATTAATAATTCCTGAAATGTAAGTTCCTTTGTCGTTAGCTGAAAGACCATTAGAGTTTACAATTTTAAAATTCTCAGAAACAATGTTAAGCGATCCCGATATCGTGGTAATTTTAGGGGTTGAGGCATTATCTATCATTATTTGTGCTAAATCAGTTATATCAGATCCTGAAATTTCATCCAAATTTTTATCAAAAACCCCCTCAAGATTAATTGGAGAAGATAATTCATGAGGAAGTGATTTCCAAAATGGTATTGGCTTTAAGTGAGATGTTGTTTTAACCGAAGTCTCAATTAATTTTTTAATTTCGTTTTCATTACTTGTTTTTATTGATAATATTTTTTTATCATTAATTATTCTTATTCCATAGTTCTCATCAACAACATGCTTTACTTCAAAAATTTCAGAATCTGTAATTCTGATAGTTATGATTTTTCTTTTAACATGGACTATTTCACATTCATCAATTTGCACTCTCTTTGCATTCTCCAAAGCCCGATCTAGGGAGTACAACTACATTTCTCTTGGATTTTTGTATTTGTATTTGTCTATCTTTGTTAATTCTATATAAGAACCAAATTTAGAAATATCTTCAACTTTGTCTAGCTCTTCTTCTGATTCTTGTGAATTTTCAAATCTTTTTAAAATTTTATAATTTGTATTTCTTTCTGCTGGGATTCTTCCAATTTCTCTTATGACTCGCTTAATTTCTTTTGGTCGTAGTATCTGACCATGCCCAGCTCCTGCAGATGTTGAAATACTCTCATTAATTAAAGTCCCACCAAAATCATTTGCTCCCCACATTAACAAAAGTTGAGACATTTTTTGTCCTTCTTTTACCCACGACATTTGAATATTGTCTACATAATTGTTTAGCATAATTCTTGCAATGGCGTGGGTTAACAGAACCTCTTTACCACTTCCTCCTGGTCTAATAGATTCATGTAATTGATGTTTATACATTGGTGCTTCAGTATGAATAAAATCAAGCGGTACAAACTCTGTAAAACCTCCTGTCTCTTTTTGAATTTCCCTAATTTTTGCTAAATGGTAAACCCTGTCTTTTGCCGTTTCAATATGACCAAACATCATAGTTGAGGTTGTATTAATCCCAATTTTATGGGCTGTTTTGATTACGTTAATCCAATCTGACACGCTTATTCGTCCTGGAGAAATTTTGTCTCGTAAACTCTGATCCAAAATTTCGGCTGCTGTTCCAGGAAGGGTGTTTACACCAGCTTCCTTTAATCTAGAAAGATACTCTGAAATGCTGACATTTGATCTCTTAGCCCCATAAAGAACTTCTTCTGGAGAAAAACCATGTATGTGGATATCTGGAATTTCTTTTTTTATTGCTCGACAAATTTTTTCATACAAGTCTCCTTCCATATCTGGTGGAAGCCCTGCTTGAATACACACCTCGGTTGCTCCTAATTGATATGCTTCTTTCGCTCTACGTACAATTTCTTCGGTAGGGAGTAAATATCCCTCCTCTTCTCGGAAATCTCTACTAAATGCACAAAACCCACATTGCTTTATGCATACATTTGTAAAGTTGATATTTCTGTTAACCACATAAGTGACTATATTTCCTACTCGTCTTCTCCTTAGCTCGTCAGCCACCATTCCTACTAGATGAAAATCAGATCCTTCCGATTTGTATAGAGTTAAACCCTCTTCTACTGATATCTCTTTTTCTGATAATGCTCGGTTTAATACAGCAGAAACTTTAGGATCTGCACTTCTAAACAAAGAATCTATATTTACTGTCACCTCCAATATTCCTCCTTGACCAAACCCTCTTCATTCTCGATGAATGACATCTTACCTCTTAACTCTTTACTAACAAATGAAAAAAATTCTGGGTATATTGGAAATCTGCATTTTAATTTGAATCCTGCCTTTTTCGAATTCTCATCTACTTTTTTTATCTCTGGCCAAGAAAACTCAGGATTTACATAATCAGGAGTGATTGGAGATATTCCGCCCCAATCATTTATTCCTACAGAAAGAAAATTTTGATAAGATTGGGGTGATAAATTGGGTGGGACTTGAATATTCATATCTGGCATAAGAATTCTAGTAAGTGAAACTATAATTTTAAAATATTTTTCCTCGGCTGAAGGGAAGGTGCGCATCGGGGTATCTGATTTTGGTTGAAAGTTTTGTAAAATCACTTCTTGTATATTTCCATATTGTCGCTGCAATTTTTTTATAGCAAAAATAGATTCAATAATCTCATTTGGAGTTTCTCCAATTCCTACCAGTATTCCGGTTGTCATTGGAATTCTTAATTTTCCTGAATTCTCTAATACCTCTAATCTTGCTTTAGGTCTTTTGCTTGTAGCCAAATAATGTGGCATTCCTTTTTGCGAGAGTCGTTCACTGATGTTTTCTAGCATTAATCCCATTGAAACATTTGTTTTTTGAAGTTCTCTTAATTCATCTTTGTAAAGATTCCCTGCATTAGTGTGAGGAAAGAGTCCTGCTTCCAAAGCCATTTCTGAGGCGTGAACAAGATATTCTGGCGTGGATTTGAAGCCATTAGTTTTCAACCAATCTTTTGCTTGTTGATATTTTTGTTCTGGTCTTTCTCCAGTAACAAATAATGCCTCAACACATCTATATTTTTTGGCTAGGTTTAGCATTTGCTTTATTTCTAGTTTTGACATCATGGATAGTTTTTCCTCACCGGATTCAGATTTGTATGTACAATAAGAACAGGTGTCTTTACACATATTGATAATATTGAAAAATGCTTTTTTTGAAAATGTCACAGTATTTTGTTTGAACTTTTTTCTTAAATTTTGTGCTGTTAAAAATAATTCAGATGGATCTATAGAAGCCTCTTGATATATTTGAAGTACATCTCTGTATGATATTATTTTATTATCTAAAACATGGTTTAAAGTTTCAGATTTTAACACAATATTACTCAATAGGAAAATGCATTTTTAGAAGTATTTAATGTTGTACTACTCTTCACCATTGGGTCTTTCACCTAAAATAATTGTAAAATTTGTTGTTCGGTTATCTCTCAGAATTTCTAACACCAATTCGTCTCCAACAGATTTTGCTCTTTGAAGATGAATTAAAATATCTGATATCTTTCTGACCTCTACACCATCAACAGCAAGTATGATGTCACCTCCTATAAGATATTGGACTCCACCTCTTTCGATATTATTTTCGGAACCCTTCAACCCTGCTTTTGATGCTGGACTATCAGGAACAACCGTAACTACTAAAAATCCAACCGCATCTTTGAGTTCTAACACTTGAGCCAAATCCGGGTCAATATCACGTCCGGAAATCCCAATCCAAGGGTGTTTATATTCTCCATTTTGTATTAAACTTGGAACAATTTTGGCCAACGTCTGTGATGGCACTGCAAATCCTACTCCAGTGAATTCTCCAGTAGCAGATTGAATTGCTGTGTTTATTCCAACTACTTCTCCTCTCATGTTTAGAAGTGGACCTCCAGAGTTTCCTGGATTAATAGCTGCATCTGTTTGAATTACATCTGGAATTGAATATCCTGCACCTGAAGGAAGGAGCCTCCCCAACTGACTAACTATTCCTGAGGTCATGGAGCCTGATAACCCAAACGGATTGCCAATGGCAGCTATAGGTTCCCCAACTCGAAGATTTGATGAATCTCCAAGAGCTAATGGGTGTAACAATGCCAAATCTGCATTTACTTTAATGACCGCAATATCTGTAAAATTATCAAAACCAATTATTTCTGCATTGTATGATCGTCCATCAAGAAATGTAACTACAACTTTTGTTGCCCCTTGTACGACATGGGCATTTGTTATTACATGACCCTTTTTATCAAAAACAAATCCAGATCCAACCCCCTCTGGAGTTAAACCCTCTACCGTCCTTTGGACGTTAACCCTTAGAACTCCAGATTCTGATTTTTCAAAAATTTCGATTAGAGAAAGGTTTTTGGAATATGTGGGAGTTGTTGCACCAACAACACTAACGTCATGCCCGTTAGTCACAATAATTTCAGGTTTTATGGTACTTGGTGGGGGTACCAACATTACTGCAAAAATTATTAAAACTATTACTGCTCCAGCAATTCCTCCAACGATTACACCTGATTTTTCCAATAGACTTTGACTCCCTAGTTTGTAACTAAAAAGATTTCTCCTAAATCCTTATTGAATCTTGAATGTGATCCTTCATAGAATAGGTCCTACCCCTCCAAGAAACAGAAGAATCTTTTTTGGCCTGAATGAGACCACTTAAAAATCCCAAAACGACAACTACGCTTCCTATGGGACCAAAAAATGCAAAAATTAGTTTGAGTTGTAGCCCTTTTTTAACTTCGATAATTGCTCCGACATAAATCAACATTGATGCTATCAGGGACGATACTAACAACATGGAATTTGAAATGGTATCAAAGGTAAAAATTGAAGAGTATATCAAAATAGGAAAGGGCATTAAAAGTAAAAATAAAACTGCAAAAAATATACCCACTGCAATTCCTTTGCTTTGAAGGTACAAAGGAATCATTAATCTTTTGAGAGCATTCCAAAGGGTGGTTCTATCTCTAGCCCATATGGCCTCAATAAGATGGTCCCCCCTAACCATCTTCATTTTATAGCCTGCATCTTTGACTTTTTTTCCTAGGGCCCCATCTTCAATAATTTCTTGCTTTACACCCTCGTGTGTTCCCACAGATTCGTAGGTTTTTCGTTTAATGATAAAAAAACTGCCAAAAAAATAACCTGTTTTTTTAGATGGGTCATTTACCCTGATGGCTGAGAACCTTGTGTGTAAAAATGTCGATATCATTGGAAGCGTAACTTTGGTCCAAAAATCTAGCGACACCAATTTTGGAATTACTGTCAAGGCATCTAGATCAGAGGAAAGTAAATTTGATACTGCCAAAGATATGACATTTCTTGAATGAATAGTGTCTGCATCGGTAAATAACAATAATTCTCCGGTAGCTTTTTTGTATCCCTCCATACAAGCCCAATTTTTACCCATCCATCCATCCGGTTTTGTTTTTGCTGAAACAGGAATGACATTAGAATTGTCTTTTGCGTAATGTGAAATAATGCTTCCTGTTGAATCTTCTGAAGAATCATCGATAGCAATAATTTCATAGTTTGGATAATCTTGGTTAATTAAAGAGTCCAAACATTTTGCAAGAAAATCTTCTTCGTTTCTTGCAGGAAGAATGACTGTTACCTTGGGATTGGTGTGTGGTAATTTTTCAAATTTATCAAGATATGGAGTTAATTTAAACGACTTTAACATTGACCTTAATAAAAAAACCCACGCCCCAGAAACACCAATTAAAATTGCAGTTAGTGAAAAGTTAAAAATGTCGATAATCATTTTAACAGGTTATCTCTCAAGTTCTTCCTTTATACTTTGCAAAGCTAAATTGGTGCCATTTTTAATGTGCTTTTTTACCATCCCTGTAAACATTCCAATCATTCCCGTTAGTTTTATGTCCCAATTGGCTTGGAGTAAAGTTTGGTTCCCTTGTGGAATCAAATTTACAGTTTTACTTCCAGTGATTATTCCCTTTGTGAACACCGCCACGATTTTTTCTTTAGGAGAAATTGTGACTTCCTGTTGACATTTTTGGTCTCTGAAGGCAATTACTATTTCACGATTGATTACATTTCCTTCTTTTGAAATATTTCTAACTTCTTTGGTTCCCTTCCAAAATTTAGGCTCATTATCGATATCAGATACAAGGTCCCAAACCTTTTCAATTGGGGCGTTGATCTCAATTGAAGTTTCAATTATTGCCATGACTAAGGATAGACTTTAGCAGTAAATATATTAGATTCCACCTTGGAGTGATTAAGACTGTGATGGGCATCATGCCTAAAATCCAGAACAGTAACTCCGGTTCTAACGGCATATGCCATTCTTCCGTCACAGTCCTTTCAATAAAATGGATCTCGAAAAAATATGACAAAAATCGGAACTTTTGATGCTGCAGGGTTTTGGAAAAATGCTTTTGCTCACCAACGCGGAAAATTATTGAAAAAAGTAAATGTTCCAGAAGATCAAATTTTAATTCTAGCAAATAAAAAATATCTTGAATTACCTTCACCACTTAGGTATGAAATTGAAACCAGTGGAATACAAAAAAAAGATCTTTTATAGTTATTAGAAATTCATTTTAACAAGAGAAATAAGCTATCGTTATGTCTACTATTTCATATGAAGATTTTACAAAATTAGATCT
>JAHELB010000023.1 GCA_024644385.1 Nitrosopumilaceae archaeon
TTCCAATTATTCCTGCAACAACAATTGAAAATAAAGTAGATTTTCTTTCTAGTATGGCTTCTGGGCGAAACAAAGTAACCCAAAATTACCCTGTTTGTAATTTAAGGTGACTGGTTCATTCATCGAATGAAAGTTTTTTCACACACGTAGTATTCCTTTTTGAATTAAAAATTGCAATCCCTGAACAAAGGTTTTATCATCGATTTGTCCTTCAGCCCACCATGCTGCATTATTTTTAATCCAAGGTGGTATTTCCCGAATTTCTGAAGCTTCTTGTTGTGTTTTCGGAATTATTATAATATCATTTTTAATCAAATATTCAATTCCTTGAATAAATGTTCCATCACCAATATCTCCTTTTGCCCACCATGCGGCATTGTTCCGTACCCATTCAGGAATAGAGATTTCATTATCTTGATTTCCAATTCTATCAATTACTATTGGTATTGAAGTTCGCGCAAGTTCATTACCATTTAGATTTTCAAAGCTTAGTTTTACAATTCCTGATATATCCTTGGGGGTGGTAAATTCCAAAGTATTGAATTCTTCTCTAAAATCAGTACTTGTACCACTGTGTTGATAGATAATTTTTCCATTTTGAGTTACTAAAAAATCATAGTTTGCTGTGATGGGCTTGTCTTTTAGAAAAATATCCATAATGTTAAAATTAATTTTTGCTTTAGAGTTTGATTTTAAATTTTGAGGTTCTGTTGATACTAGAATTCGGAATTGGCCATTTTCAGTTACTGAGCTTAATAGAATCTCATCTGAGGTTGGTTTAACAAGAAAATCCATCCTATCTTTAATTTTATTTTCATTAAAAACATTCAACAATTCATTTTGATTTATAATAAAATGAACTATTCTTCCTTCCGAGAAAAAATCATCAATTGTAACAAGATTGTCAGGAAGTTTTACATTGTTAATGTACATTGAAAATTCGGAAACTAGTAAATCTCCAAAACCTTTTGGAATAACCAATTCCTCGTGCACAACAGAGGTTTGGTTAATGTTTTCAATAGTCCAATCAAATGGCATTGAAAAAGAAATTTCTCGTGAATTAGGATTGTATTGAAAATTACTTATTTCATCATAATATGTAATAGATTGAATTTCTTGCATTCCAAAATTAGGATCGGTTATAAAATGAGTTTTGGTTTGTGGAATAGAAATTCCTGATTGGAAAATAATTGGTTTTTCTAATTTCTTGGAATATCCATCTGCGGTAAGAATACTAATGTTAAACTTGTAGAGACCTCCCTCACTTAATTTAGGCCCTTTAACATGAATTAGTCTGCTATCTAGTCCTATCAGTGACCCAAAAAAATTTCCACTTTGTTCTTCTATAATTTCTATTGAATTGGTATTTTCTGATACAAAATTGAAAACAACAAATCCATTTTTTGCTTGAAATTCTTTTTCAAATAAAAATTGATTTCCATGTTCAGCTTTAATTAAAAACGTTACGTCTCGCAAGGTAACTCTAGAATTAAAATCAATTAGTGAAATGGATATTTGTTGATCATTATTTTCACCAGCATCGTTAGTTGATGATGAAACTTCCAATGTCACTAGTTTCCCATTCAAATCTACGGGTGGAAATGTTTCTGCACCTAACCCATGACCATAAACATCCATTGTCAAGACAGTGAATATAGAAAAAATTAAAAATAATGTTAGAATGAAAAATTTTCCTTCCAAGAGTGTTTTTAATTCTATTAAAGTCTATTTAAAAATCTAGATGAAATTATTCTCATGTCCATTTGTTGGGATCTTTTTTCCAAATTTGTTTGCCATCTATTGTAACATTGTCTTTTTCTTCAAAGACAGTATGCCATTTCCCGTTGTCTGGGAAAATTTTATTCATCTCTTTTACTCTTTTGTTAGTTGGAGCCTTATTCATCAAGGCACCCCATCTCATATTAGGGATCTTTGGCATGATTTCATTAATGTCTTTCATTACTTTCACTATTTCAAATTTATTTAAAAATCTATGACTTTATCTTCATTATTCCTTCTTTGATTAACCATTGAAGGCCTTGAACAAAGGAGCTATCATCAATGTCACCATTTGCCCACCAGCCAGCATTATTTTTTATCCAAGAGGGGATTTCATTTGCTCCCGAACCTATACCCTGAGTAGTTGGAGGAATTTTCATTATTCCTTCTTTTATGAGGAATTGGATTCCTTGAACAAAGGAGCTATCATCAATGTCACCATTTGCCCACCAGCCTGCATTATTTTTTATCCATTCTGGAATTGTAGTTTGTGGTGTTATACCAGGAGGTAGGATAGAATCTTTTGGTAAACTAGGACCAATCTCGAGCATTGCTGATCCAATTCCAGAATATTTTGGGTTATAATCAAGACCTGTTCCATAAACTAGAATATCAATTCGGAATTTTCCCTCAGAAGGAACAAAAATTTTTGGAATGTCAATTCCCTCTATTGCAGTAATTCCAGGATTATTAGGGTCATCACCGGCATTTCTCTCTATTTCTTTATTTTTTTCATCGATTAATGAATAGGCATATTTCACGTCTCGAATGAGATTTCGATTTTCATCAAAGAATGTGATTTCAAAAGGGATGTTATCAGTTGCACCATATCGTCCATCCCATGAAATATTTACTATTGTGGGAACTTTTTCAAAGTTTTTCTTAGGATCAACTAGATAAAATTCAGTAGATGTTTTTGAAACTTCACTTTGTGGGACTAGTTTTAATTTCATTATATTTTTATCTTCACTTGACGTTATTGATTCATTGATCTTTTTTAGCTCCTTGTTTGTAATTAGAAAATGTATAATGTTTGTATCCTCAAATGAATATGGATCGTTAAGAAGCGCTCTTTGATCAATTTCAACTCCGTTTACATATCCTTTGAATTGTTTTCCTTCTGCATATGGTGCAAAGTTTTTAGGAACTCTAACTTCTTCATGAACTACCTGAACCAAATCAACATAGCTGGGAGTCCAATCAAATGGCATATCAAAGTAAATTGAATTATCAGAGGAATCAAATTTAAAATTATCAACTTCATCATAGTAAGTTTTTACAACAACAGGAATTTCTTGTGCGTTTGCTGTTTTTATGAAAAAGTCTTGTTCTTGTGCGATACTAATAAAGGTGTCATAACTAAGTAAGGTGGCCAGAATTGTTCTAGGACTAGTTGCACCTTCAATATCTACTCTGATATTGTATAATCCTCCTTGTACAAATATTGGGCCTGTTATTGATGGTCTGCCTCCACCTTCAACATATAATGCGCCAGGTGCGCTTACATGTTCAGAACCGCCGTAGATGGTACATTTCCATAAATCTAGTTCTGTACAACCAGATTTGGGTTTAATTTTTACATTTAACTCTCCATCCAAATCATAAAAGAGATTTCTAGCTAATAGCTCTCCCTTTTGCCAAACCTCAATTCTGTATGTTACCTTTTCGAGAGTAGTATCAGTTAACGTGTCAAAAAAGCGAATCTTCATATTTACATCATCAATTTTTCCAACAGTAATATCTGAAGGAGTAAGGTCAGTTCGAACTGTTACTTCCATATCTCCAAAGGTAAGTGGGGGAGCTTGATCACCTCCAAGTCCGTGTCCAAATGCATTAGAGGTAAAAGCTGAAAGTGTAAAAATTGTAATTACAGATATAATTAGGGCAAAATCTTTTGACAATAATTATAGTATAAAAATTCTATATTTAAAGATCGCATAGCATTATCAGGTTAATAAATTTCTCTGGTTGATATTTAGTGTAATTTTTATTTATGAAAGGGAAAGAGACGTTATATGAAATTTCTATTTGCATTTTTGTTAATTTCTCTTATATTAACACCAGCATTTGCTCAAACAAACTCACAGATTTTACCCACAGAAAATGGAACTCTAGATGTAAAATTATCCTATGATGACATTACTCTAGGAGAACTAACAACTTTGAGAACTGATTTTATAAATCCGCAAACACAGAAAATACAGGAACACATCGATTGGAGGTTTTCTGTTTCCAAGGGTGATGAAACCATTTGGGGTCCAACACAACTTAGTCATACATCTGAGGGGTCATTAAAAAATCTAAAATATGAATTTCAAGAGGACGGTTTGTACAATTTAGATTTTGAAGTGGAGGGAATTTTATTCCAACCTATTCCAAAAGAGAAAGTTTCTTTTGTAATTCAGGTGGGAGAAGCAAACGCACAACCAGATACCCCTCAACCAGTAAATGGTAATGGAGGGGGTTGCCTAATTGCCACGGCAGCATATGGATCAGAGCTTGCTCCACAAGTCCAAAAACTAAGAGAGTTGAGGGATAATACAATTCTCCAAACTGAATCCGGAAAGTCCTTTATGACAACCTTTAACGAATTTTATTATTCATTTTCTCCTGGAATTGCTGATCTGGAAAGAAAAAGTCCAATCTTTAAAGAAGGTGTAAAATTGGCCCTTACTCCAATGTTAACCTCACTTTCGATTCTAAACCATGTTGAAATAGACTCAGAATCAGAGATGTTGGGGTATGGTATCTCTTTAATTATTCTGAATATAGGAATGTATGCAGGAATTCCAGTAATTGGAGTTCTAAAATTGTACCAGTTTAGGAAAAATTAATTTCAAATTTTGGAAACTCCAGTGAGGTTTTTATGTATGCCTTCAAGTATTCAGATTAATGAAGACTATAGCTATAAGCTCTTTCTTCGTATTGTTTGCTATTGTAGTCAGCATGACTACAAGCCCTGTATTTGCAGATCATTCAACTGCATCTGTAAGTAATCCTCAGGGAACTTCAGTTCCAGGATGTGAGAAAACCAAGGAGTGTTACATACCATATGAAGTAACAATTGATGTTGGTGGCGTGGTAACTTGGTCAAATGATGACTCAGCTGCTCACACAGTTACAGCTGGAACTGCAAAAGATGGACCATCTGGTGTCTTTGACAGCAGTTTGTTCATGGCGGGAACAACCTTCGAACACAAGTTTGAAGAAGTAGGTACCTACCCATACTTTTGTATGGTTCATCCATGGATGGACGGAATCGTAGTTGTTCAAGAAGCTGGTGCTGAAGAAAATGGCAAAAACGGAGGTGGAGAAGAAATTATGGTAGACATTGCAACCGGAACCGCCGGTAAAGGTGAAAGATTATCAATTGATGTAACTTTCTCCATGATGGATGGTGATATGGTTGAACATGTTAACTATGACATCAAAGCAACTCAAAACGGTAAAGTTGTTCTTGATGAAAAGGGTGTACATGATCATGATGGTGTAATGAATCACATGACAGCTCCATTAGAAGCTGCAGCATCAGATATGGCACCGGTAAAAGTTGACGTAATGTTCAATGGATTTGGAATTCCAGGAGAGGGAGACTTTACTGGACCTGTGGGTCAAGTAGCAACAAAACAAGTTGTTCCTGAATTTGGGACCGTAGCAATGATGATACTAGCTGTTGCAATCATAAGCATCGTAGCAGTTACCTCAAAATCTAGAGTTATTCCAAGACTTTAGGAATTCACTCTTTTTCTATTTTCTTTTTACTAAAGCAATCACTGCCAAGATAATTGCAATTGAGGCAATTGATAATCCAAGAATTGCAAAATCGTATCCTGAATTTCCAGAAGACCCTGAATCATTCTGATTTGTTTTAAGATTGATTACATCGCGCTGGATTTCATTTACTTTATTTTTTAAAGAAACAAAGTCTTGATTAGAAGATGAACCACTTGAAGGTGGAAAGTCCAGTACTGCAGTTGATTCTACGTCCTCAACGGGAATATCTACATCTATGGCAATTCCATTAATTTCACCCTTGAGATGTATGGAAAATGATCCTGTCTTGGTTGGAATTACATGTGAAAAGTAATGTCCTGGTCTTGGGTCTGAGCCAATATCTAAAACTTTAGTTACTCCTCCAAATTTTGCAGTCGCCTCAAGATTTTTGAAAGCGTTTTTTACTCCGACTTTCAGCCCAGGAGTCTCTGCTGGTTCACTAATGCTAAAAACAAAATCATTTCTGATACCAACAACAGGCGGCTCAATTCCCCAACCTACCTCAATCTCATATGGATCTACTTGTACTGTGGTATGAGCAAACGCCTGAGATACCATTGCTACAGAAAACATTATTGCAATAAAACTCAAAGTAACAACTTTCATGGCTATAATGTTAATGTGACATGTTATTATCTTTACGTGGATTGGTACAAAACTCAAACTAGATGAAAACTGTTTAAATTATCAGGAATATTTTGAAGATTAAATGAAAAAACTGCTAATTATTTTGTTACTTTTTTTATCCATTTCAATACCCTATGCTTCAGCTCATCCATTTACAGAGGAAACAAATCCCAGTTTTGCAGTAAATGCACCTGTTGGAATAACTGAGATGACCGTAATTTATTCCGAACCAATTGAAATAGACTTTAGCTCGCTGAAAGTTTTTGATAGTAATGGGGATCAAATTGATAATAAAGACTCGAAATATTATCAAGGGGAGAATTCACTTATTGTTACAACGCCACCACTTGAAAGTGGAGCTTATACTGTTACAAGTAAAGTTCTTTCAAAAGTTGATGGTCATTTAGTTGATGATGCTTTTATTTTCGGAGTGGGAGATGTTAAAATTGAAATTCCATCAGACACAACAAAGTCAATTTATGATATATTGTTTTTTCCTGAAGCAGCTGCTAGATTCCCAGGACTAGTTGGACAGACAATAGTATTGGGTTCAGTTATTGCTTCATTGTTTATTTGGGGAACTCAAAATAAAATTTTGATAAGAAAAGAGCTTGAAAAAGTAGATTCTTTTCATCATGGAAAATTCATGGTACTCACCGGTATTGGATTGATGGCAGTATTTGCATCAAACATTGCTATGCTCGTGGTACAAACCTTACGATTGGAAACCTCTGCGTTTGATGCCATACAAACTACCTTTGGGACTTCATGGATGATTAGAATGATAATTACCGTTATTTTATTGGGAATTTGGTTCTGGATGGATAGAAAAATTCACCTCACAAAAAAGAATCAAATTCCAATGTTAGTGGTATCGCTTGCATTAATTGGAACAACCACGATGATAGGGCATGGATCTGCAAGTGGAGAAATGGCAGCTGTTACCTTAGATTATGTGCATAATTTGGTAGCGGCTATTTGGATCGGGGGAATTATCTATTTTGTATTTACACTGCTTCCAACGTTTTCTAAATTAGACGTAACAATTAGGGAAAAAATGTCCCTTGCAATGATCCCAAGATTTTCAATTGCTTTTATAATTGCTGTAGGGATTGTAATAATAACTGGTCCAACTTTATTGTGGATCTTAGAAAGCGATGTTGGAATAATCACACAATCAATTTATGGAAAATTAATCATCTCAAAGATTGCTATTGCCTCAATAATGATTGGATTGGGTGGTTTCTTTCAGTTTAAAGTCCAAAAATCTGGTGAGCATACTCTTAATTCAAAATTGTTTAAAGTTCACAGGAAATTAAAAAGATCACTAAAGTTAGATGCAACCTTGGGGATTATTTTGCTTGGTGTGGTTGCTCTTCTAGCAAATGGCACACTGCCCGCAGGGGAAATTCAAAAAGTTGAGGCACAAGAAGTTTTGTATGGAATTAGGACGATAGAATTTTCTGAAAATGTAAAATTTTATGTTCAAATAACACCATTTTCTAGTGGAACAAACACAATATTAGTTAGAATTAGTGATTTTGATAATAACCTCCTGCAGGATGCAGAAAAAGTTAAAGTAAAGGTTTCAAATCCTCAGAGAAATATTTCATCCATAGAAGTTCCAATAATAAAGAATTCCCAAGAAGAAGGTGCCCCATCAGAATTTCAAGGAGAATTGACTTTTGGATTTTCAGGCCAGTGGCAATTAGAGATCGAAGTTCAACGGGTTCAAAATGCAAATGAATCAATTCTAATGGATTTACTTGTTAAACCAAGATTGGGGGATCTTAAGGTAGAAATTATTGAGTATGAATTTCCTGAATCGACCAAACCACTTTATCCACTCTATGATGGAAAAAATTCCATTTGGATAAGTGATCCTGCTGCACCACAACTATGGCAATTCTCACTTGAAACGGAAGAATTTACCTCTCACCCCTTTGATGGTGTAGCAAGTGTGATGCTTACTAAAGATAAAGATGGTAAAATTTGGTTTAATGATCCTCCAAGGAATCAAATTGGATTCTTTGATCCTGTTAATTCCGAAATTACTACCATTACACTACCCAAAATTGCGCCGGTAATTGATCCTACTAGAACAACTTCAATTCAAGCAGATTTTAAAGGTAATATTTGGATTGCCATAAATAACAAAGATAAGATTTTAAAATATATTCCAGAGTCTAATATTTTTGAGCAAATTCAATTACCAAAAAGATCATTGCCGTTTGCCCTAACTATTGATTCCGATGGAAAAGTATGGTTTTCGGAAACAAATCCTGGAAGGATAGGGTTTATTGATATGGAAAATAACGAGACTACAGAAGTTTCAGATGTTACACCTTTACGTGGACCTGAGGCATTAATCTTTGACAAACAAGGAAATATGTGGATTTCAGAGCATACAGGTAGAGGCATAATAAAATTTAATCCTAATTTAGAAAGTTTTGATAGAATTCCTGTACCGAATCTAGATGCACTTCCCTTTGGAATGGCTTTTGATAGGTATGATAACCTCTGGTTTGCTCAACATACAGTAGATAGTATTGGAGTATATGATCCACAAAACAATGATTTAATCGAAGTACCAATTCCGACTGAAACATCTTTTGTTCAGTTTATGACCTCAGATGATAAAGACAATGTTTGGTTTGTTGAACAGCAAGGAAACAAGCTTGGATATATAAAAATTACAGAGGTTCCTGTTGCAGCATCTCAAACAAAGTTGGCACAAAAATTTGAATTAAAATATTCTGAAATTGCCTCTCCGTTAATTGCTATGGGGATACTTGCAACATCACTATTTTTTGTAAAAAGCGTTAAAGACAAAAGAAGAATAAACCTGTTGGTTAATTCTTAGATAACAATCCAGAAGATTTTATTCCCAGAGTTCCTGCAAACAATCCAATTGATAACAAAACAATTGTTCCAGCAGGAGTAATATCAAAAATATACGAGATTAAAATTCCCGTAACAACAGAAAATATGGAAAAAAATATTGAAAGTAGTGCTGTTTGTTTGAATCCCTTTCCATACATAATTGCAGTTACATTAGGAATCACAAACAATGCTGAAATCAACAAAACACCAACTAGTTGAATGGATGTGACAACTGTAATTCCTGCCATAAAGACAATCAAATAATTTAATTTTTCAACGGGAATACCACTTACTTTGGCTTGCTCTTCGTTAAATGTTGAATACAATAGTTGCCTGTACAACAATAAAACAATTATTAGAATAATTCCAGTCAATGATAAAATAAGAATTGTATCATTAGCACTCACCAAAAGGATACTCCCAAAAAGAAAACTAAAGATATCAATAGTAAATCCTCCTGAAATTCCAATAATTACAAGTCCAACAGCAATTCCTGAAGATAAGAGAACTGCAACTGATGCATCTCCTGAGATATCATATTTTTCTTTAATTCGAGTTATTATCAAGGCACTAACCAAGGAAACACCATAAGCTGTCCATAAAGGATAAACACCTGCCATTAAACCCAAAGCTATACCCCCAAAAGAAGAGTGTGCTATTGCATCACC
Source organism: Nitrosopumilaceae archaeon (assembly GCA_024644385.1). Taxonomy (GTDB): domain Archaea; phylum Thermoproteota; class Nitrososphaeria; order Nitrososphaerales; family Nitrosopumilaceae; genus Nitrosomaritimum. The sequence goes on from JAHELB010000023.1 coordinate 9,732, forward strand.
AAATAAAGAGTAGCGCCTTAAAACAAGAAATAGTCCAATAACGGAACACAAAATTGCTATGGCAACTCCTGAAATGAGTGCTCTATGCATAAAGCTAAAGGTAAGGATTTCCAAAGACATTGTTAGTGATGATGCATGTGTTCTTGCATTGATGCCTCAGAATATTGTTTTACAAGTTTTTCATTTGTAAAGAATTCATCAGATTGTCCATGGAAAAATAAGGTTCTATTAAGACAAGCTACATGGTTTGCAAGTTGATTTACTGCATCCAAATCATGAGAGGACCAGATTATTGTGATTTTTTGCTTAGAATTTAATTCTCTTAAAATACTGTAAAACAATTCAATACTCTGCTGATCAATTCCTGTTACGGGTTCATCAAGAATCAAAAGTTTTGGATCATTTACAAGTGCCTTTGCAATAAACACTCTTTGCTGCTGACCGCCAGATAATTCTCCAATTCTCCTTTTGCTTAACTCATGAATCCAAAGTTGTTGTAAAATTTTATCAATCTTATCAACATAAGATTCATGCTGCAATCCCATTTGAACAATGTCCTTAACGGTTGCAGGGAAATTTTTCTCAAACATGGGTTTTTGGGGAACATATCCAATTTCTTTAAGATAGTCTTTTGATTTTCTAATATCTTTCCCGAAAAATTTTATTGTTCCTTGATATTTTGTGTTTAATCCTAGCATTGCTGCAAAAAGAGTACTTTTTCCTGCGCCATTTGGGCCAATTATGCCTAAAAAATCACCTTTTTTGACAGAAAAACTAACATCATCTAAAGCCTTGAGATCAGGGTATTGGACTGTTAAATGATCAATTTCAACAATTTTCAACATAATGCTTCCTTTAGGTTTTCAAGATTTTCAGTCATTCTTGAAATATAGTTTCCGTTGCCAGAAATCTCTAGAGGTGACAAAACAAGAACTTTTCCATTTATTTCATTTGCAACAACATTTGATATTTTAGGATTGACTGTATCTTCAGTAAAAATAATATCAAGGTTTAATTCTTTTGCAGTGTTAATTATATTTTCCAAAGTTTTGGCAGTAGGTTCGGCATGAGGATTATTTGATGAAAGAATTGTATGTTGGTTCAAGTTATACTCATAGGCAAAATATGAAAAGGCATCATGAAAAGAAATAAAATCTTTATTACAGGTTAATAAGTCGTTTCGTATTTTTAAATTTAATTTTTCAAGTTCATCAATGTAACTTTGTGCATTTTTCTGATAGAATTTTTGGTTGGGAGGATCGGATTTAGAAAATGCATCTGCAATATTTTGCACTTGAGTTTTAGCTAAAACGGGACTTAACCAAATGTGGGGATCATTTGATTCAGGAAAATTTTCTTTGAGTACTTGAAGTTCAGATGTATCTTTGGAAATTTTGTTTTTGTTGATAAAAATTCCATCACTTGTATCAACAACAATTCCTTGATAGTTCATCTCCTCTAAATTATCAACCCAACTCTCAAATCCAATTCCATTAATTATGATTAGGTCTGATTTTTGTAACTCCTGTACATTTTGTATTGTTGGTTCCCAATCATGTGGCTCGACACCTTCTGGAACAAGTAATTGCACATTGACTTTTTCTTGTCCAACCTGTTGGGCAAATTCGTATAAAGGGTAAAAGGAGGATATTGCTTGAAGCTTTGTATTTTCATTTGTTTCTCCAGATTTTAAATTAGAATCACTTGCCCAAACAGAGTAGGAGGTAAGGGGAATGGCAATAATTATTGAAATGATTGCAATTTTGACTTGATTGTTCACACCCAAAAAGAAAAAGAATTATTAATAAATCTATAAATTCTTAATAACATTAACTGCTAAACTTATAAGATATTTAATAACATTAGGCGTATGCCTATTGTTTCTATCTCGCTAAATGATGAAATTTTAACAGAGTTGGACAAGCTTCAAAAATCCATGGGATTTTCTGGAAGGTCTGAGGCAATCAGGGCAGGCATCAGATCATTTGTTTCAGAAGAAAAACAAAAATCTGATTTGTCAGGAAACATTCATGCAATTTTACTGGTTGTTCACAATGATAATTTTGATCATATAGTTTCTGGAATTACCCATAACTTTGAGGACCTTATTACCACACATCTTCACAGTAAAATTGAGAAAGAAAATTGTATGGAGTTGTTTGTGATTGATGGAGATGCAGAAAAAATTTCTACAATGACAAGGGATTTTCAAAAAAATAAAAACATGGATACGGTAAAGTTAGTTGCTTTATAATTAGAATTTATGAACAATGGAAGTTTTTTTGGATGCGATAATCAATGTAACCATTGATAAAACAAGAATTAAGACCACCATTGAGCCAAATTCAGGAGCTACTACCATTCCAAATTCAGTTTCTTGACCTGTATTTCTAATGTTTTCAAATCGAATTATTGTTGGACCTGTTTGTTTTTCTGTAAAGTAATAGTCTTCTGATTCTCCACCTATTTGTGCAAATCCAGTTACTCGATGAATTTCTTTTCCATTTTGTAAGATTACAAATGTATAATCAGAATTACGTAGTGGTTGATTGGTTGCTCCATCTCTAATTGTAAATACAAACTTTGTATTTTTATCTGGTTCAATGTCTATGGGATCCCACGATAGATTTACTAGGAACTCTTCACTTTTTGTGTATGCTGTAAGTGGAAAGTCTACTTTTTCAGTTGTAGATAGTGTAAAAATCATATTGTCAGGTATTGGTTCATCTAATTTTTTCATTTGACTTTTTAAAAATCTCAGATGATCCTGTAATAATACAAAGTGAACTATCCTCTCATCCTCTTCAGTATAGTCATCAACTGTAATGGAGGATTTGAACAAGTCTATTCCATTTACTTGTCCGGTATAACCCGAAGACCCTAATTCAGGGAAATCATTTGGAAAATGAACCTCTACATGAACCACAGGAATGTGAGACATTTGCTTTTCACTCCAATCAAAGGGCATCTCAAATGTAATCTGCTTATTTCCAGGTTCATATTCAAAATTAGAAATTTTATCGAAATATGACTTTAATCTAAAGGAAACATCTTGGTTTTGGGTATCTTTTTGTAGGTATGAGGTGATTTCTGCTACGCTTAAATCTGCGTTGTAAACCCCAGAACCTTCTATGATGTTTGTGGGATCATCAAGAGTCCTTATTTCGATTTCAAAATTATAGAGACCTCCAGAATTGAAAATGGGACCAGTTATTTCAAGTGGATTTGATTCTGTTCCGTACCATGCCCCTAGGAGATTATCTTCTTCTCCATGAATTGATATTTCTCCCTCAAGAGTAGGTTTTACCTTGATTTGGAGAACACCATCTTCTGTGAAAAAATAATTTCGAATTATCATTTGCTCTTCATGAAATAAACCAATCAGAAAGGTAACATTTTTTGCATTTGCTTTAGTTTCATCTTCAGTTGCTGTGATGGTAATTTGTTTTTCCTCTAAATTATCAAAAGACATTGGAAGTTCAACTGAGATAGACACATCTTTTCCCTGAATATCTACCGAAGAAATGGTATCAATACCTAAACCATGACCATAAACACTACTTACAGGAAATACCAAGATTGTGGTAAGTACAAGAATTGCTATTTTTGTAATTGACAATATCATTTTGTAATTGTTGGGTTATTTTATTGTCAGCAATTCCTCAACTTTTTGAATTAATTCTTCTATTGAATTTGCCTCCAAAATGCGTTGTAAATCGGTTGGATCCTCTGCACCGAGAGCAGCTAATGAATAAACATAATCAATTGTTGGGGTTTCTGTTGTAAGATAGTATTGTGTTAGAATTTGGTCAAGAGCTCCTGGTTCAATTATTTGAGGGAGCGCTTGTTTTACAGTTTTTTTCTTCCACAAATCTACCAAATGTTCCCATTGATTCAGTGAAATATTATCATCAATTTCAGCAATTAACTCTACTTCTGCCCTGATGTACATTTTTTCATCATTTTGTGATTTTTCATCAATGTCAGATATAGCCTGATGGCCCTCAATGGAGTATGGGTCATAATTTTCAGGAAGTCCAACTGATGGAGGAATTATTTTTTTTATTTTGAATTTATTGCGACCAATGGTTTGAATATTTAGCTGCATTCCATCGAGTTCAACGTCTTCGCATTTGGTAATTTTAGCGATTGTTCCTATTGTTTTGGGTCCATTCCAACCAGAAACTAAATTGCTAGAATCAACTAAACAAATTCCAAACAGTCCATCGCCTAACATACAGTCGTCAACTAATTGTTTGTATCTGGGTTCAAATATTCGAAGTGGCAACTCTTGTCTCGGAAAAAGCACCAAATCTAATGGAAAGATTGGAATAATTTTTTTTTGAGTCAAACTATTCTATTATTAATTCTCTTAAGATATATGGAATACGGAATTTACTAAATTTTTAAATCCATTTAGAATCCATTTTCGTTGAGAGTTAAACCTAATAACGCTGCGCGAGTATATTTCCCGTATTCAGCTTGTTGAAAGTATTTTGCATTTTTTGTTTTATCGACATCAGCCGAGATTTCATCTAGTCTTGGCAGAGGATGTAAAATTATTGAATCATCTTTCATTTTTTTGAGTAAATCGAGTCCAATTACATAACTTCCTTTTACCTTTAGATATTCCTCCTCATCTGGAAATCTTTCTTTTTGAATTCTTGTTACATAAACCACATCAAGGTCGTCAATATATTCTTCAATATCAGTAGATTCGGTAAAAGAAAGTTTTTTTCTTATTTCATAAGTAGAGTCTGATCTTATCCGAAGAGATTCTGGAGAAATCAAATGGACTTCAACATCAAAGTTTGCCAGACCAGATAAGAGTGAATAAACAGTTCTACCATATTTTAAATCTCCAACAATCCCAATTTTTAACCCATCAATCTTTTTCTTTTCTTTTTTTATTGTAAACAAATCTTGGATGGCCTGTGTTGGATGCTCTTCAGTTCCACTGCCAGCATTAATTACAGGTTTAGAGGAAATTTCAGATGCGAATCTACTAGACCCATCTAGTGGATGTCTTAAAACAAGCACATCTGAATAAATAGACATTATTTTTACAGTATCTGCGAGACTTTCACCTTTCTGGGTAGAAGATGACAGAATATCAGAAATACCCAAAGAATTTCCTCCAATAGATGCAATGGCAGACTCAAAACTTAAACGAGTCCTAGTACTTGGTTCATAAAATAAGTAACTTAGGGTTTTTCCTTTACAGATTTCTCGTCGATCCGCAGGATCTAAATTCATTATTTTTTCAGTATACTCAAAGATCTTCTCAAATTGCTCTCGACTATAGTCTTTAATCGATATGATATCTTTGTTATAGAAATCGTTCACTCTTTCAATAATATATACGAGTGACTATACAAAGTATTCTGATGCAAGAGTCCGAACTAATGGTTCGACGAATCAAAGAGGGAACTGTGATTGACCATATTGATGAAGGAAAAGGCCTCCAGGTTCTGGGTGCTCTTCAAATCGATGGGAGGGACGGTAGCCTCATTACTATAGCATTAAATGTACCAAGCGGAAAATTTAAGAAAAAAGATATTATCAAAGTGGAAAACAAATTCCTAGCTGATGATGATACCAATAAATTGGCCGTGATTGCACCAAAGGCAACTATTAACATTATTAAAAATTATAAATTAGTAGAGAAGAGGAGAGTTTCTCTTCCAAATGAAATCGATAGGATTTTTCGTTGTTCCAACCCCGATTGCATTACCAATAGCTATGAACACATCGAGTCTGTTATGGATGTAATTGACAAAGAAGGGAGAGTTCTCAAGTGTAGATACTGTGGACGAGTCCTTGATGTAAATCGACTAAAATATAATTAAAAACTTTAGAATATATTTTTGGTTTTACTGTCCAAGGATGATAAACATCATGACGATACCATAGATAGCGATTGATTCTACCATTCCAACAAATATGAATACTTTGGACTGTAAGGCAGGATTTTCACTAATTACTGCAAGACCTGCTGCACCTACTTGACCTAAACCAATTCCCGCACCACCTGCTGCAATTCCAAATGCTATTCCTGCACCTAGTAATTTGGAGCCGTCACTCATTCCACCAGTACCTTCTTCTTGAGCAAAAGCTACATCTGTAAGGCCAGCAGTTACTAAGGCAATTGCTGCAAATGATAGTAATAAAACAATAGGTTTCATATGTTTGAATCCCTCATAATTCCATATTTAAATCATGATGAAGTTTTAGAGTTAAATTTGATCAAGAGTTTTCTTTTTGAATGATTGAAGATCGTCTTGAATAGATTTCACGAATTTATCGTGATCATTATCTAATTCCTTTTTTGAATTTTCCAGTAATTTTTTGATCTCTTCTTTTGCCATTAATTTCTATTCTCCATCTTTGCTTTGACTTTTTTTAACTTTGCGAAATCTTCTCTTTCTCGTTCTTCAAGAGTTGCCAGAATAAATCTAATTTTCTCTTTATATTGAGGTATAATCACATTTTCCAATGCATTGAGCAACTTTTGTGTTTTCTCAAGTGCTTTTGCAAGACTAAAGATAGAATTTTCATATTCTGCAGCTTTGCAAATTTTCGGTAGTAAAACTTTGATTTGTTTTGCTGCCCTATCAATTGAGGAATTTGTATCTGCAAAACCATAAGGCATTGATTTTGTATCCGTTTCAGTTACAGTTAATGCCGGAATTTTTACATCCACAACTCTTCTAACATGAATGTCAACTTCCATTACTGGCGGTGTTGATTCAGCAACAGAATCAACTGTCCCCGTTCCCAAGGCTAAATATGCTTCATTTACAGATTTGTAAATGTCTTGTAAGGGATCCCAAATGCCTCCCCTTGCTTTGGATGCTTCTTGAATCATTTCTTCAATGTTTTTTAAGAGAACCTTACGCTTATCGTCTAAAATTTTTTGAACCATTATTGCAACTTGGCTTGACTTTTTGTATTTGAGAAGTTCAATTTTTGTGGCAGCTACATTCTGTCCAAATGACATTTTGCTATTTTCCTTGGTAATATTGGTCTATGAACTTGTCTTTGATTTTTGTAATTTCATTCTTTGGAAGTTTAGAAACAATTTTCCATAAAATTGTAAGGGTTTCTTCAATTGTTCTATTTTCATCAGTTGCTTGGGTTAGGAATTCTTTTTCAAAAACATCGCCAACATCCATGTACTTTAGATCAATCTCAGTCAACCCTGCTTTACCTACGATTCCTGCAAGTGCACGCACTTCTTGTGCCCTGGAATATGCATCATAGACCTGATTAGAAATTTCACCATGATCTGCTCTTGTACTTCCCTCACCAATTCCGTCTTTCATCAATCTGCTAAGACTCATCAAGATGTTTACAGGTGGGTAAACTCCCTGTCTGAATAAATCTCTGCCCAGTACCACTTGACCTTCTGTGATATATCCTGTAAGATCTGGGATAGGGTGAGTAATATCATCTGAAGGCATTGATAAAATTGGGACCTGAGTAACACTACCTTTTCTTCCATTTAGTTTTCCTGCTCTTTCATAAATTGTGGACAAATCAGTGTATAGATAACCTGGATATCCCTTTCTTCCAGGAACTTCTTCTCGAGCGGCACTAATTTCTCTTAGTGCTTCAGCATAGTTTGTCATATCAGTTAGAATAACTAGAACATGCATTCCCAGCTCAAAGGCTAGATACTCTGCAACAGTTAAGGCGACTCTGGGAGTAATTATTCGTTCGATTGCCGGATCATCGGCTGTATTTAGGAAAAGAACACTTCTTTTTAGAGCCCCAGATTCTTCAAGACTTCTTCTAAAATATTCGGCTTCACTGTATTGCACACCAATTGCTGCAAATACCACAGCAAAATCATCCTGGGTACCGATAACACTTGCTTGTCTTGCAATTTGTGCTGCAACTAAGTTGTGAGACATTCCTGATCCTGAAAAGATTGGAAGTTTTTGTCCTCTAACCAGGGTAATCATTCCATCGATTACAGAAACTCCTGTTTGAATGAAATCTTTAGGATATTCCCTTTGCTCTGGATTCATTGGTTCGCCGTTAATGTCAATAAATTTATCAGCAATTGGATCTGGTAATCCATCTTTTGGCCTTCCTAAACCATCAAAAACTCTTCCAAGTACTTCTTTTGATACTGGCATCTCCATTACCTTTCCAACAAATTTTGCTTTGGTTCCAGAGATGGATAATCCAGTTGTTCCTTCAAATACTTGGACAATGGCTTTACCATTTCCCACTTCTAGAACTTTACCCAGCCTTCTTTCTCCTTCATTAGTTTCAATCTCAACGAGTTCATCAAATGCTGCATTTGAAACGTCATCAACAATAACTAGAGGTCCTTTAATTTCTGCAATCTTGCTGTATTGTACTCCGCCCTCAGCACTCAATTTCGAACCTTAACTCCTGTTATGCTTTTGAATTGTTCTTGCATGTCAATATCTAATTGATCAAGTTTTGCCATTTCATCATCCTTGATATCCATTCTTGCCTTAAGCATTGAACCAACAATTGACATTGCTCTAATATCAGCTAAGGCAGTTCCGTCTTTGAGAGCTTGTTGTCCCCTCTTGTAAAAGTCAACAAGCAGTTTTAGCAATTTGTATTGTTTTTCAGGACTACAATACGTATCAACGTCATCAAATGAGTTTTGTTGTAACAAACCAATCTTTACCATTCTAGCAACCTCAAGAATTAATTTTTCTTCATCAGGTAAGGCTTCTGGTCCTAAGAGTCTAACAATTTCTTTTAGTGTATCTTCTCTTTGTAGGACGCCATATGCATCACTTCTAAGACTAAGCCAATCATCACTAATGTTTTCTCCCCACCATTTGGCGATATCTGCCAAATAACCAGAATAGCTGTTCATCCAATTAATAGAAGGGTAGTGTCTAGAATAGGCAAGCTTTGCATCCAAAGCCCAGAAAGTTTTGATAAATCTCATTGTATGTGTTGTAACAGGTTCTGTAAAGTCACCACCTGATGGAGATACTGCTCCAACTAGTGTAACTGATCCGTCTCGGTCAGGACTACCGGAGGCTCGGACACGACCTGCTCTTTCATAAAATTCTGCTAATCTTGATGCTAAATATGATGGATAACCTTCCTCTGCTGGCATCTCTTCTAATCGTCCACTCATCTCTCTTAGCGATTCGGCCCACCTGCTTGTAGAATCAGCTACAAGTACAACGTCTTTACCCATATCTCTATAATATTCAGCAATAGTTACGCCAGTGTAGATGCTTGCTTCCCGTGCTGCTACTGGCATGTTACTAGTGTTTGCAACCAAAACTGTTCTATCCATGAGTGGTTTTCCAGTTCTTGGATCCTTAAGATGTGGAAATTCGACTAGCACTTCTGTCATTTCATTTCCTCTCTCACCACATCCTATGTAGACGACAACCTGAGAATCTGCCCATTTGGCAATTTGGTGTAGGGTTACTGTTTTTCCAGTTCCAAACGCACCTGGAATAGAACCAGTACCTCCTTTTGCAATTGGGAAAAAGGTATCAATAACACGTTGTCCAGTTAAAAGAGGAACTGTGGGATCATATCGTTTTAAGAATGGTCGAGGTTTTCTAACTGGCCATTTGTGATACATCTTAATGGGAATACTTTGTCCACTTTTTTCTGTCGTTGCTACTTCAGTTTCTAAATCATAGTCTCCCTCACTTACAATATTTGTAATCTTTCCACCTTTGTGATCAGGGGGAATCATTATGGAATGCTCGATTAAGTCTGTTTCCTGAACGGTACCAATAATGCTTCCTGCAGATACTTCATCTCCATTACCTACTTTTGGTACAAAATGATATTTTTTTGTCATATCTACCGGAGTTGTTGTAATTCCTCTTCCAATGTAAGACCCTGATGCCTTTGATAATTCTTTTAGTGGCCTTTGAATACCATCATAAAGTTGTCCAATAATTCCTGGACCTAATAAAACACTAAGTGGGTTTCCAGTTCCAACTACAGGTTCTCCGGGTTTTAATCCACTTGTTGACTCGTATACCTGAATAAACGCAACTTCACCCGTTAATCGTATTACTTCGCCTACAAGTTTGGAATTTCCAACAGTTACAGTCTCATACATTTTTGCATCAGACATCCCGTCTGCCCTTACAGCAGGACCACTTACCCAAACTATTCTACCCTTTGCTGCCATACTAGTTACTTACTCCGAATTGGGTTGCTATGTCTTTCCTAATTAAAGGCTTCAATCTTTCTATCCTGGCATCAAGAGTGTTATCAAAGGTCATTGCACCATCTTTTGATTTTACTTTAACGCCGCCAAGACATTCAATGGTTTCAGATGATAGTTCTGCGCCAGAAAATTGAGAAAGTGCAGATTGAACAGTTTCTCTATCCTTCGAGTTTGTAAACACAATGACTTCAGTAGTCCCTAAGATTTTGGTCGACTCTTCTAAAAGAGATTTTATTAGATTAGAATAATCTCCGCTCCGTTCAGCATTTGCGATTTGTTCTAAGGCTTTTGTAAATACCTTACCAATTGATTCTTCAACTATGTTTAGTTGTTTGTTCCTGGCCTCCAAATCAGAACTTCCTGTAATCTGTTTTTCTATTTTATCTGCCTCTTTTTTACCATTTGAGATAATCTGATCATATTCTTGTTCAAGTTTAGGTAGGGAATCATCTAAAAATTGGATAGAAGTTGTTTTTGAATTTTTTAAATCTGATACGATTTCTTCCTCAGTTTTCTCAAGAATTTTATCAATAGCTTGTTCTAATGACGAATTAGATGTCAATATGAGGGTCTCATTCCATAATAGATTTTAATGTTTGGGAGAAACTGAAAAAATTTCAAAAAAAAATCATTTTTTCATTTCGCCTTAGAAAGATATTATAATGTAATAATGGTCGTGGGAAGTATGACTGTTGCAGAGCTTTTGATGGGCAGTGTGATACTTCCAAGAACTGAATCGCCAAAAGCTATTTCGCGCTTAGCTGAATTTGAATGGTTTCATAAAATGGAAATGGAGAATGAAACAGTTACTCCTGAAATTGACGATCTTCTTTTACGAGCCCAGAAAACCCATCAATTCATTGAAGAAATAATCAAGGGGTTGAATATTCCTCTACGAGTTGGAATTATGGAGATTCTTTTCAAAGGTCTTGTTTTTAAAAAGAAAAATTATGATATAAATGAAATTGAAGAAATGTTAGAAGATCTGGAAAAAACCCCGGACGATATTTCTAATGCTGCTAAATTATTAGAAGAAAACAGAAGCATTAATCATTCATTAGAAGAATTCAAATCGTTTAAAGAAACCTTGCAAGTTGCAAACAAGCTTAAAGTTGATTTGAGTGGTTTTGGATCCTTGAAATATTTTTATGTAAATTTATTCATAATTAATTCTGTTGATTACGGCGAGATCGAAAGATCCTTGGAAGGCGTATCAATTTTCAAATATAATTTGGAATCAAAAGAGAAATCGGCCATAATAATAATTTCTGACATTGAAGAATCTGAAAAAATTCTAAAGGTTATGCGAGCCCTTAATTCTAATCCATTTAGTATACCTAAAGAATTTCCTCAAGTTCCAGTGGAGGCATATGCTTTGGCCGAATCAAAAATAAAGGAGTTGACAGAAAAACAAAAATCAATTTCAAAAGAACTAGCTTCGGTAACAAAAAAAATCCGTGGTAAAATTCTTACGATGCATGAAAATGCCTTTGTAGCTAAAGAGGTTCTAGAAACTTTACGTAAACCTGGTGGTACAAAAAATTTTGCAGTTATCCAAGGCTATATACCAAAAAAAATGGAAAAGAAATTCAACGAAGTAACAAGTCAATGGACTTCAATTACTGAGGAGATTAAAGATGAAGAAACTCTTTCTAATCTTCCAGTTTATTTGGATAATCCAAAGTGGGTTAGAACCTATGAGGTAATCACAAGCAGTCAAGGAATTCCAAGGAAAGGAGAATTCGATCCCACATGGATGATTGCACTAATGTGGCCGATATTTTATGGATTAATGTTTGCAGATTTAGGTCATGGATTATTACTAATGGGGTTAGGTCTTTTATTCAAATTCAAAGGACAGGGAACCCTATCTAGATGGGGAATGTTATTAGCAATGTCCGGAGCTGCAGGCGCCATCGCGGGTGTTTTTCAAGGAGAAATTTTTGGTTTTCATATCGAGCACTTTGCAGGATTTGAAGCGCTGTTGCACGAAGGAGGTCCACTTCATTCGATAGAGTGGTTGATTGGTGCCATTAGTGTAGCTGAATTAACAATTGAACAAGTTATCCTTATACTCAAAGTTTCAATTTTCTTGGGAGTTATTCATCTGGGATGGGCGTTTCTTTTACGTATCAGTAACTACGCCAAAACTGGTGATAAAGATGCGATGATCTTTGAAGCTATTCCCAACTTGTTCATGTGGTTAGGAGTTTTTGGAGTGATGATGGGAGCCATTGGTTCAGGATATGATGTCATGAACATGTATTCTAGAATTCACACAGAAGCCGTTCCATGGGTAAGTGTTCTTGTTGGAGATTGGGCTGTTGTATGGTTGGTAGTGAGAGTTTCAATAGTAATAATCCTTGCATGCATTGTATTGATGATAATTGGCGGAATAAAACACAACAAAAAACATCCAGAATTTGGAGGGGACATGGTAAGTGTCATAATGGAAGTTTTACTCGGAAAAACTATTGAATGTCTGGCGCATACGATTAGCTATGCTCGAATAGGAATTATGCTTTTAGTACATGCTGCGCTATTGCTCACCGTTAACAATGCCTATAAATCCATGGGCGGACTGGATTCTCCCACTGCTCTTGTACTAATAGTAGGTGGGCAAATAGGAATTATGTTGATTGAAGGTTTGATTGTTTATATCCAGTCTCTAAGGCTTCATCTCTACGAGTTCTTTACAAAATGGTATGATGGTGGGTCACAACCATTCAAACAACTGGTACCAGAGATGGTTTACAACAAATATTCTTGGAAAAAGAGATAATAAAATTTTAAAAAATAGTTTTGTTTTAAGGAAACATTAACAATTAAAACCAAGCAAAAAATAGAAAGACCATGTCAAAAGAGGCCATAATAACTACAATTCCAGCCCTTATCATGCTTGGATTTGCTATTTTTGGAGTTATGGTAATTAGCCACTAGATAACTTGGCTCTTGGTTATTTCAATTTTCAGATTAGATCTATGAAATTTTTGAATCACTCAAAGTGTTAACGAGTTTATCGACTGCCAGTAAAAAGAGACTCCCCCCTTTTCACGCCTGGAAATCCAGTATTACTAAAATTATGATGTGAGTTTGTTTGTTGGAAAATCATCTTGGGTGGAAAAGAATTTCTTCTTCAAGTTAAAATATTCGAATTGATCTAGACCCATTACCAGTTGGGTTTCCTTGAAAGCTGATAAAAAAATTAAACTTTTGGTTATTTCTTTGATAGTGATTGTGGGAATCACTTTTGTTTCATGGTCTGGAATAATGATTTTTGCAGATTCTGACAAAGACGGAGTAATAGACTCCAAGGACAATTGTCCTTATGATGGGAATTTTGATCAGTTGGATTTTGACTCCGATATGTTTGGAGATGCATGCGACCCAGATGATGACAATGATGGGATAGAAGATAATATCGACTTGTTTGATAATGAACCAACAGAATGGAGTGATTTTGATGCTGATTCTGTAGGGGACAACAAAGACACTGATGATGACAATGATGGGGTATCAGACTCTCTTGATCAGTTTGATAATGATCCTATCGATTGGGCAGATTTTGATTTTGATGGAATGGGTTCATCTATAGATACAGATGATGACAATGATGGAATTTTAGATATTGAGGACTTGTCTCCTGTTTTAGCTTCAGAAAGTCTGGCTATAAAATATCTACAAGATATAGGTACATGCGCTGATATGGATGATGGGACTTCTCGTCTTTTATGCTATTCACAATTTTTTGGGAGGGTTGTTGAAAATGAGCAAAATAATTCTGATGCACTAGAATTGTCAATAGCATTATCCAAAATTGGTACAATTGATGACTGCCACTTTGTATCACATGAAATTGGTCATGTTGCATTTGAGGAAACAAAAGATGTATCACAAAGCTTGCACGGTATGGATGGAACCATGTGTCGAGGGGGTTATTTTCATGGTGTATTAGCATCTTATTTCCATGAAGTTAAAGAATCTGGGAATTCTTTTCCTGAGTCATATCAAACGGTATGCGATGATCTGATTGGTTCATCAAACTATCAGGATTGTATTCATGGGCTTGGTCACGGATTAGTTCATTATTTTGGTGATGATTTGCCTTCAGCAGTTGATAGATGCAATGACTTGTCTTTCTACCAAGACATTTTGTGCACAAAGGGAGTTATGATGCAATACGCAGATGACGTACTTACAAGGCAGGGAATTTCAAAAGATTCCTTGTCCAATCTTTGTATGGAGTCAGAACTGGACAAATTAGATTATCAAGAATGCAGTATGTCTTTGGGTACCACAATAGCATTTTTTACGAATCACAATTTTGATGAAGGAAAGATTTCTTGTGGGTTAATTGAGGATGAAAAAACCAAAAAGTTATGCTTCG
>JAHELB010000063.1 GCA_024644385.1 Nitrosopumilaceae archaeon
GTCAGTATCTCAGGATTAGAAAAACTTGGAGTAATCCCATTTAAAAAAACCTTTGACCATTTTATAGAGTCTGCAGAAATTTATGCTCCCGATGGGAACAGTTTTTCTGTTAATTCTAAAAGACAAAAGGTTGCAGAGATAAACAGAAGAGAGCTTGATAAGCAGATAGCTCACCAAGCTCAGAAAAATGGAGCAGTAATTAAGGTTAAAACGAGTTTTCAAAATTTAACAGAGACAGGAGTAAAAACGGGTGAAGGGGAGATTCAATGTAAAATTTTTGTAGATGCAAGAGGAGTTTCATCTCTTGTACAAAAAGATCGAGATGGAATTTTACTTTCTGCACAATATGAAATTTATGCAGATTGGATCAAAAAAGAAAAAGTGGAAATATTTTTAGATCAAGAAAAATATCCAAACTTTTTTGCTTGGATTATACCTTCAGGAGAAGGAAGAGGTAAAGTCGGAGTAGCTGGTAAGGGGATAAAAGTATCTGAAACGATGGAGAATTTTTTGGAAAGTAGGGGGAGTTATTCTACAATTAGAAAAATTTTCGCTCCTATTTGGATTAAAGGACCCATAAAAAAATTTGTAGAAAATAAAACAGTAATAGTAGGAGATGCTGCAGGTCAATCTAAACCTACTACAGCAGGAGGAATTTACTCTAGCGGTATGGGAGGAATCCTTGCAGGAAGAGCTATATCGAAATTTTTAGCATCAAACAAGCAATCTGATTTAGAAGAATATCAAAAACAATGGAGTGAACAATTTGGAGAAGAATTTGAAAAGCAAAAAATGATGAGAAAAATATTAGAACGAATTGATAACAGTACAATCAACAAACTTTTTGACTCGATAACCCCAGAAATTACAAAAGAAATTTCAGAGAGTGAAGATTTTGATTTTCACACTGGATCAATTTTAAAATTACTAGGATTAAAAAATTCGATAAAAACTGCCCAGATAATTATCGAGGGGGAACTCAAAAAATTATTGAGGTAAAAAATTTACTAAAATCTAAGGAAGGTATAAATGATGTTTGCAGAAATTTGTGGTATGTCGTCTACCATATCATTACCAAACTGCAGTTGTTGTCAAAGACACATTATGCCTAATGACAAGTGTGTAAAATTCAATTGCCCAAATTGTGGTACTGATTTAATCTGGAGATGTGAAAGTTGTAGAGAGGCAGCCAGAAATTATGTCTGTAGCTCTTGTAATTTTCAGGGACCATAGAAAATGGCAAGTTTACTTTTAATCACAAAAATTCTTCCAACCGGACCAGAGGTAGATTTAGACAAATTAGCCGAGTCCATCAAGAGTTCCCTAAAGGAAGGACAGACTATGAAAAGACATGCCAAGGAACCATTAGCATTTGGACTATATTTCATTAAAGCAGAATTTATTGTAAATGACTCTGAAGGCCAAATGGATGCGCTTGAAGAGTCAGTAAAATCTGTTGAAGGTGTCAGCGAATTTGAAGTACTCAACATGAGTAGAATGTCCGTTGACATGAAATAGGTGAGATCGTGGTACGCAAAGAAGAGCCTTTGCAAATGCGAATTGGAGAAGCCAAACAGCGAGACGTAGGAAAAAAACGTGCTAGAATTGGTCCAGATGCAATGGACTACCTAAAAGTTACTCCAGGAGATGTTATTGACGTAATGGGATCAAGATCTAGTTGTGCAGTTGTATGGCCAGTCGATGAAGATGAGAAATTTCCAGATATAATCCGAATCGATGGGCAAACCAGAAAAAATATTGGCGCATCGTTAAATGAAATTGTCAAAGTAAAAAAAGTAAACACAAAAATGGCAAAGTCTGTAACACTTACACCACTTAACGATACTGTGACAGTTGATAAAGAATTTACAGATTTTGTAAAAAACAGATTGAAAGGATTGCCAATCTCACATGGTGATGAGATTTCAGTTATGATTCTAGGGAATTCTATGGACTTTAAAATAACCAAAACAACTCCGAAACATATTGTAAAGATTGACCGTACTACAAATCTTACAATTTCAACAGAGCCCTCAGTTGATAGAAAGCTAAGAGTAACATATGAAGAAGTGGGGGGTTTACGACATGAAATTAAAGCAATGAGAGAAATCGTTGAATTGCCATTAAAGCATCCCGAATTATTTTCAAGGTTAGGAGTTGAGCCACATAGTGGAATTTTACTCTATGGTCCTCCCGGTTGTGGAAAGACCTTGATTGCAAAAGTTCTGGCAAGCGAATCTGATGCAAATATGTTTTTGATTAATGGTCCAGAAATTATGAACAAGTATTATGGCGAAACAGAAGCAAAATTGCGAGACATGTTCAAAGAAGCTAAAGATAATTCTCCAAGCATAATTTTTATCGATGAGATTGATGCGATTGCTCCAAAAAGAGAAGAGGCCTACGGAGATGTGGAAAAAAGAGTAGTTGCACAATTGTTGGCTTTAATGGATGGTCTTAACGACAGAGGAAATGTAATTGTTCTTGGAGCAACAAACCGACCAGATAGTATCGATCCGGCCCTTAGAAGGCCAGGAAGATTTGATAGAGAGTTTGAGATTTCAGTTCCAAACGAGGATGGAAGATTAGAGGTTTTGTTTATCCACACTAGAGGCATGCCCATAGCTGAGGAAATAGATCTCAAAGGCCTTGCATCTGAACTTCATGGATATACGGGAGCTGATATTAAATCACTTTGCAGGGAAGCTGCTATGAAAGCAATTAGACGTTATTTACCTGAGATTGATCTTGAAAGTGAAAAAATCCCCTCAGAAGTGTTACAGTCAATGCAAATAAAATTAATTGATTTCTATGACGCAATGCATGAAGTTGTCCCAACTGCTATGAGAGAATTTTATGTTGAAAGATCAAAGGTGTGGTGGAAAGATGTAGGAGGATTGGAGGATGTAAAAGAATCACTTAGTGACAATCTAATAGCTGCAATGAAAGAGCCAACAAAATTTACCAAGATGGGAATCAAGCCCCCCAAGGGAGCTCTAATTTATGGCCCTCCAGGCTGCGGAAAGACAATGATTGCAAGAGCTTTGGCAACTGAAAGCGGAGCAAACATGATTTTAGTGAAAGGGCCTGAGCTATTATCCAAATGGGTGGGCGAATCTGAAAAAGGAATTAGAGAGATATTTAGAAAAGCCAAAGCATCCTCACCATGTGTTGTGATTTTCGATGAGTTGGATTCCCTTGTACGCGCAAAATCTGGAGAGGGGGGAGTAAGTGAGACCGTACTTAGTCAATTGTTAACTGAAATCGAAGAAGGAATTTCATCACGGGTCGTAGTAATTGGAATAACAAATAGGCCGGACGTTTTAGATAATTCGTTGCTTCGGACAGGAAGACTGGATTTGGTGCTATATGTTGCACCGCCAGATGAGAGAGGAAGACTGGAGATAATCAAAATATTGACGGCAAAAATGCCACTTGACAAGGATGTAAAACTACAGGAAATTGCCATAGCAACACAGAATTACACAGGTGCAGACTTGGCAGCATTATGTAGAGAGGCAGCAATTCAAGCAATGAGAAATAATTCAAACAAAATTTCCAACCTGGACTTTTCAAATAGTTTGAAACTAGTGAGAGCATCTATTACAAATGAGGTGGACCAGTGGTACAACAATGTAAGAGAAAGTATATCTAATGTGGTACCTAAATCAAAAGATAGATCATTTTACGGTTAATCATGGCAATTCCAATAAGAAATACTGTATTTGAAAAAATTAAAGAAGTCGGATCACTAACAGATTCTGAACTTTTCAAATCTTTGGCCAAAGATGGATTTATCCTAAGCGAAGACAAATTCAATAAATTGCTTCTAGACTTGGAGATAATGGGTTTGATCAACGTTACGTGGTTTACAAAAGATAAACGACGAATTGAAGTTATAACAATACAAGAAGAAATCGACGAAGTTGAGGAACAAAATAAAGAAGTAATGGAAAAAGATTACGAAGCAAGTTTTCCAGGTTTTGAAAAATAATTAAATTTTAAAATAAGGGATAGTGAAACGCAGCATCTAATGCTACTGCCACAAAAATTATTGTTAGGTATGGAGCAGTCACCTTGTAGGCCTTCCATGCAAATTCTGATGTAGGGTTTTTTGTGAGTTTAAAGTGATATGCCAACATCAAGCCACCTGACACTATTGCAATTATTGTGTAGACTAGCCCCATCCCAAAGGCTGAGATCATCAAAGAGTATGGGAGTAAAATCAAAGTGTTGGCAAGAATGTATTTCGATGTTTTTTGCATTCCAATGACAACTGGAAGCATTGGGACTTTGGCTTGCGCATATTCGTCTTTCATTTTCATTGCTAGACACCAAAAGTGTGAGGGAGTCCAAACAAAAACCAAAAAGCCTACCAGGAATCCCAAAAGATCCATAGATCCTGTTGCTGCAGACCATCCTGCCCAAGCCGCTGCGCTTCCTGCAATACCCCCAATTACAATATTTGATGAATTTAGTCGTTTTAGCCAAACTGTATAAATTATCACATAAGAAAAAATCCCTAATGCAATAAAGAATGCAGAAATTACATTTAGTGCAATGTAACCATAAATCACTGATATGCAGCTTAGTGCAAGACCATAAAATAAAACATGAGAAGCCTCTATTCTTCCAGAGGGAATTGGTCTTAGACTAGTCCTTTTCATTTTTGGATCAATGTCTCTATCATAATAGTGGTTTAATGCACTAGATCCTGCAGAAGCAAGTGCACCTGCGATAATAATATGCACCAGTCCAAGATTATCCAATTCCGGACCCACAAGTTTGCTTGCAGCATACATGGATGTAACTGCTGTAATTACCAAGAGTATGATAATACGAGGTTTTGATACCTCTACAATTTCTTTAAAACCCAATCTCACTCTCCCATCTTCCAAAGCCATTTAATTTATTCGAATATAATGATCCGTGAAATTGCAAAAGGAATAAGTAGATCACTCCTACCAGCTAGCATAAATGAGTAATTGGGACCTCATGATGCCAGGTATGGGATTAACAGCCATAGGTTTGGCTGGAGTAGCAATTTCCTACATGGGATTGGCGCATACCTTCATCGATGGAATGCATGCTTTAACAGGACTTACAATGTTTATTGGATTAATTTTCCTAGCCGCTGGAATTTTAGATGGAGGAGTGTCAACCAGCAACAGGGCAAAAGCCACTGTATTAGTAGTTATTTCCATAGCACTTGGATTTGGAATGTTTGCATTTACAATGAATACAATTGAATCAACAAACATCATAGCTGGTATTTTGATAGCAATAGCATTTCCAGCAATAATAATCGCATATGCTGCTGCCAAGATGCCAGAACGTGTAAAACCAATTGGGGCAATAGTAACACTTGCAGCCATAACTGGGATTGTTTCATTTGTAGCATTTGGATTTGTGAGTCCAGATACTTACATTATCGCCGAAGAGATGGTTGAAGTCGAAGAACAGGTAGCAGAACCTACAGGTCCAATATTTCCAATTACAGTATTGATAAATTCTTCAGTCCAGGGTAATCCAGATTATGATCCAGACGTAGCCTATGTTCCCAAGGGATATGTTGTTGAATGGACAAATGAAGACTCGTTTGCACACACAGTTACAAGTTCGGTAGATGTGGGTGAAACATTTGATTCGGGCTTGTTCAACGAGGGAGAAAAGTTTAGACTAGATACCAGTGAGCTTGAAGTTGGACAATATGATTACTTTTGTATCGTGCACCCTTGGATGGTTTCCAAATTATTCATTGAAGAACCAAAAGAACCGGCAACAGTAATAATTCCAGATGGTGCAGGTATTCAAAAGGAAGGACAGGTATACTATGATCCAAAAAGTTTAGAGGTTTCTGTGGGAACACCCGTTCAATGGATAAATGAAGACAGTGCAATGCATACAGTAACTTCTGGAAATTCACAAACAGGACCTAACGGATTGTTTGATTCTGGATTGTTTGGAGCAGGAGATTCCTTCG
>JAHELB010000002.1 GCA_024644385.1 Nitrosopumilaceae archaeon
ATTCTGGGCAACGAGCATCCATGAAATCCATAGGTGCTTAAGATATTTAATCATAATTACGTGAGGTAGTCCATGCGGAGTTAGTTTAGCCTGGTATGACGTCAGCTTCCCAAGCTGAAGGTCGCGGGTTCAAATCCCGCACTCCGCATTTGTTATAATTCTCTAATTGCTTGTTCAATTATTCCTCTATCTTGGGCTTTTGGATAAAACTTTAGATAATTTTTCAGATCCTCTTTTGCTTGCGAATATTTTTTTTGTTTTTCTCTGATATATGCACGGTTTTTGTAAATTTTTGCTGATCTTTTAGGATTGATTTCTATAGCTTTTGTATAACAAGATTCTGCCTTTTCAAATTGATTTGATCTTAGATAAAAATTTCCCAGTCCGTTATAGGATAGATAATATCTGTTATTGAGATTAATACTTTTTTGATAATATTTTATACAGTCTTCGGAATTCTGGGAACTAAGAATTCCACCTAACAAATGAAATGCCGTGGGATTATTGTTATCAGTCTGAATTGCTTTCATTAAACATTCTAATGCTTTTTGAGAATTTTTTTGAATATTCAGTTTTTCGGAAATAAAACACAGCCGATTTGACTCCTCATCTAATTTTTTTTGTATGTTTAAAGGCGAGACAATTTCTTGAGGAGCCAAAATTATCAGTAATCTTCCCTCTTCGGCCCATTGTTTATCAAATTTTTCTTGGGGGATTGCCCCTTCTTGCAGCTCTCCTTCTTGTGTTCCTTTTTGAATATAATGAAGAATTGTATTATTGATATCATCATACCCTGAAATTACCGATGCATGCTGGGTAATTTCAGGGATTCCCGGTAAAATTACGATAGGAGGGATGCCATTATCTATTATTTTTTTTAATTCTGCTAAAGAAGAATGAATTATTTTGCAGACCAAGCCGTTCCGTTCGGCAAATTCAATTCCTTCTATTAAGATACTTCCAGAGTTGCTTGGGTATTGTTTAGCAAGTTCAAAAGCTTCTTCCATAGGTAAATTAACATTCCAATATTTTGATACAACATTAATTGGTAAGGGTAGACAAATATTTTCTTCCTGGACTAGAGGAAGTAAAAGTTCATGATTTGGTGAATTCAATGAAATGAAATGGTTGGGGAGAGTTATTAAAACTAATCAAAGTAAACAGAATTGATAGATTAGGTCTTTACCATCATGGGTCATTTCGGGATGAAATTGAGTTCCAAAAATGAATTTTCCATTATATTGAATAATTTCTTTCTCACAGTTTTTTGAATAGGCTATGCTGGTTAAAAATTTTGGTAATTTAGAAATTTCATATCCGTGACTTTCAAAAACCATAATTTTTTTTGTGGTAAGAATATTTTCTTTTTGAGTAAAAATTTCTTCATGGCCTTTTTGATAAGTTTTCAATTTCCTTATAGTGCCTCCTAAGGTGAGAGCTAAAATTTCTGCTCCATAACAAATTCCAAATAATTTTTTATTATTTTGAATGCTATGTAATATCACTTTAGAGTTAATTTGATTAATTTTTTTTTCATTTTTTCTACGCCCTGAAAGAATAAAGGAATCATATTTTCCGAGTGAGTCTATTTCTAGTTCAAAGGGAGATGTTTTTTTAAATAAAAAATTTTTTTCCTTTAGAAATTCGATCAAATTTGGAGTGTATATTGATCCATTATCAATAACAAGTAACAATAATTTTTATTCCTATTATTGTTAATTTAGGTTTTCAGCATAAAGGGGATGAAACAAAATTTGGTACACACCACTCTGACATTCTATCACTTTGCAATATTTTTGTTATTGCTTTCTCAAATAAAGGAATTAATTAAAAATAAATTCAATTCTAAATATAAGGAATTTGTGGATAATTCATACTTATTTCTCTATGAATTAGACCAAGTACAATTCAGATAGAAGATCTAAAGAGGAGTAAGGTACTAGACCCCTACTTCAATCGAAATATAATGCATTTCTGGTATACTGTCCTTTACTACAATTGTACCAATATTGACTCGATTTCCTTCTTCCCAAATGAATACTCTTTCACTTCTTGGTATTACCAAATCAGAAATAAATTCTGATAAGAATGATTCAGTTTCTCCTCGGTCCTTTTCAGTAAAGAAGAAAATTTCTCCCTCTTTAAAGGAAAGTGGTACCTGAATTGATGTGGGTTGTGAAACCTCAATTCCCTCATTTTCGAAAATAGATTTTATAATGTCAATTCTATCTTGCCTGTTCAATTCTATTACGTTTGGATCTGGTGATGAGGTATCAACAACTCCTGAGACTTTTTGTAAGTATGCTTCAAAGGCTTTTTGCTGAGTGGTACCTAAACCAACATAATATTCTCCGGTGAAAGCTGCTCCTACAGCTGCTATGGTTCCTAATTGAGCCACTACTCCTCCAGCTCCTGCAGTATAAACTGGAATAAAGTAAACGTCATGCTCTCCTACTCTGTATAAAATATTATCACCAATCCTTGGATTTCGTAACAGGGTCTTTAATTGCGCAAATTCTGGATCTCTATCTAAAGCCTCCCGTACAGCAGTTGGACCAATTAATTTTGTTGTAGAATTTAATGGGACTTCATAAAATTGCATTTTTCCTAGATTGGAAAGATCATTTTCAACTACCATGTATCCTGCAAGATTTCTTCCTTGAGAACCTCTTAATTCTAGCGAAAGAAGACCAACAAACTCTGTTGATTCAAATTCGGGTGGTTTTGCTTGAATATAATAAGTGTCCAAACCAGTTGGAATTTCATAAAATTCATTGGCCTGAATAAATTTCTCAACATTAGTTACATGGTAAATGTTATACATTTCGGTTTTCCAATTAAATAATTCAGATGGATATCGTATTTGCTCTTCTAGCCAATCTGGAATTGTAACAAATTGCTCAGAATATTGTTCTGAGAACATTTCTGTAAAAAAGTCATTACCTGTTTTCAATAATTGAATATCACCGTCTTGAGTATCAACTAGTGCATATCCTACTAAGCGCAAGTAAGGATTTGATGCTGACCATGGGACATTACTAGTATCAAAACCAATAATCAATGGAACTAACCAATAGGTTTTTTCACCATCAGTTACTGGAAGAGAATCTAGTTCCTTTCCGAATAAATCATATAGGAAATACGGGTAAAGAATTTCCATTCTATCATGAACATCTTTGTATCTCATAATATGAACAGATTCACCCGGGAACGAAAGGAGGAAATTGGGTTCAAAAGTCCAGCTTAAAGGAGGTGGAACATCAATTCCTCCTTCACCATCATAAAATACTCCCCCAAGTTCTGCACTGACATCTCCTCTAGAAAGTGGGTATGCTGACCAGGTTTGCTCAAAAAGACCGCCTTCACCGTAATAAATTTCTCGTTGTTTGAAAAACTCACTACTGTCTACAATTTGACCTCCTGTGGCATCAAGGGTAAGAAATCCATTAGGAACGTGGGTGTAAACCAGGTGTTCATTATACCATCTATTTTCAGCGGCTACAGTTGTTGGTAAAACTGGTTTCATAGAAGCAGTCCAATACAATTGGTTATCAAAGCGAAGAATGTCGTTATCTTCAAAGTCTACATATGGTATCAACCCAATCTCAGGTTTTAATTTTGCAAAAGCTGCTTCCCAATCCCAAATTCTAATTACATCTAAAACATCTGCATTTTGGCTAACATAATTTTTTATATTATTTGGGGAAATATTTGGGAGTCTAACGTCATGATTATTTTCTTGTATCTTCTCTAATTCACCTAGATACCTGTTAATTCCTACCTGTTGAGCCGTATAAGGACCCAAATATTCAATTTTTCTAGAATCTGCAATGCTGTTATTTACAGAAATAACTGCTATTACAATAATTACAATTACCAAAATTGAAAAAATTCTAATGTAAACATCTCTCTTGAACATGTGAGTGAGAACCCTTGATCTTATTTTATCTGCTAATGAAAAAGCTAAAAATGCAAATCCAACTATCAAGGTGCCTCCAATTACATATCTTGAATTGTAATCTATTTGATCAGTAAAAAATAGGTTAAATCCAATCCAAATAATTCCAATTCCTAAAATAGATTCTATTATAGATACATAATTCAAATATCTGGGCTTTCCTTCATTAGAATCCTGAACAAAGGAAGTTATTACATCAATTATTCTATGAATCCCAACATATAACACCAAGCGGAGACCGATTGCCGCTAGAACAGACGGAATTAAAATGATTAATGCTGGAATCATTGGCACGACTTGTTCTGTGGCATAGTTAGGATTAGTATCTGGAGTTACAAATGGTAAGGAAAATAATGCTGGTAAGTTTTCAATTCCTAAAGAATTTCCATCAAGGAAGGATATTGCTGCGAATCCAAACATTGTGTTTACAAAAAAGGCACCAAAAAGTAGAATCTTGGTTATTTGCCAAATTACAAATTGTGGAGTACTTAACTTGAAATCTTTAAAGCGAGGAATATTATTTGAAAGGGATTGCTGTGGTCCTTGGCCAATGAATCCTATAGCAGTTTTTACAGCGTACCAAAAAATTGAAGACCTCGATATGATATTTATCCGAACTAGTGCAATAGCTGCAAGGATAAGCGCAGATACAATTGAATAGTAAAGAGGTTTGGTGAATTTTTCTCCAAATTCAGTAAAATTCATTGAAAGAATTACTGCTTGATTTCCAGCGAGTACGACAATGGCTATTACAATAATTGCAACGATTCCTAACCGTATGAATTTTCCAGCATCAGGAGGTGGAGCTTGTTTATCAGTAGCGGCGCTATACAAAATCAAACTTCTTTTAGGTTTGGCAAATTAATGTCTTACCAGAAAAAAGAAAAATTTAGCATTTAATTTCTATTCTAAAAGAGTAAAACACCCAAATTTCTAGTATATTTAGCCTATTCTATAGAAATCTAAGCGATTGTCGCTAAATTCTTACAAATCATGTAGACTGCACCATAAGTTGGGATTGTAACAATTTCATTATTAAAGGGGCCAAACTTCTTGTTTTTTAATTTAAATTCTATGGGGCAACTTGCCTGTATTTCAACAGTGTTTTCATTTAGAAATGATGATTCTGAGTAAGGATCGAAACTTTTAAGATCTTTGCAAAAAATTTTGGTCAACCCACTTTTGCTATTTAAGGAACCAGGAAGTCTAAAAATTCTATGAATATCCATTGTTACATTTGGATCTATCTGAGCCCCAATGATTGTAGAAATATTTTCCAAATTTTTGTGAAATTTTGAATATCCACCAGAAATTAATTCTGAAATTATTTTTGAGCGTTTTGATTTGGACCCAAAAATTTCTTTAGAGAATCTTCCCCTCCAACCTCTTTCTTCAAGATCAGGAAATAAGGAGCGTTGGGGCTTTAATTTTTTCATTCCAAAAGTTTCAGGGATTGCCCCTCTAAACATTATATAATCGACTAATTCTGATCTTTCTCTAGAGCCAAGCGTTAGAAATTGTGAATTATAAACATAAACATGAAAGCCCTCGTTTCCAGAAAAATAAATTTTAATATTATTTTTTTCTACACCTAGATCCTCAATTAAAATATTTAATAATTTGAATACTTCCTTTTTTGATCCTTCAATACAATTTTTACACGGTAATGATTTAATTTCTATTTTTTTAGAATTACAGTGCAAGCATTGATGATTTGAATTGGATACTTGATTACATTCATTGCATTTAGTAATAGAGTGACTTAGCCTACAATCTAATTGAAGATCTTTGGCATCAATGTCAAAAATAAGATCAGCTTCTTTCCAATCTTTTTCATTCATCGATAAATTAGGAAATGAGTAATAGGCATTGGAGCAATAAACATCAGACGGAATATTTTGCATAAGTAAAAGATGTAATTCCTTATTATCCTTTAATGAGATATGTCGCATCATTCCGGAATTAAATTTTTGAAACCCAAATTCTCTTTCAGAAGTCCTTTCTGGTACATGAATAAGATCAAAATGATCAAAATAGTATTTTTTGAATGCGTCTTCTAAAAATTTAACTTCTTTTTCCTGCATTTACTTTCTTTTTTTTCCAAATTGTAGAGGGTTAAAGATATTGTCACATTCAGGGATAGCAAAACAAAGATTTTGTGTTTTTAGTTTTTCACATGATGGACATGAATATTGAGTACCACTTCCTGAGGCTCCGGCTAGGTGATTTAACTGGTATAGGGTAACTCTTTCGTTGTAGTCTGGGGCGTTTTTAAATAATGGGGCAATTTGTTCAACCGATTGGTTTCTGGATAACAAAAAGGTGGCCAACATGAATCTACCAGAATGAGGAAGGTTTTCACCCTTTTCGAGAACTTCAATGGCGTGTTTTATGCAAGGTGGATATTCTCCTGTAGTAACACTATATGTTACAAACTTTTTTGATAATGAAATTAGTTGCTTTACCGGCTCTTCAAATCCTGAAATCATTGAAGGGGTTTTGGCATTAATTATTTTTGAACTAATATAACTGCTCAATTCTTTTCGAATTAACCTAACAGTTTCATGGGGAGTTAGAAAAACAAAACCATTTCCAACACGTCGATTGATTAACTTCCATTCTCGTTCATGAAAATTAACGGAGTGTTTTAGATAATTGGAAATTGGAATGATAAAATAGTCATCTTGTTTTTTAATTTGAATTGAAAATAAATCATCAATTATTCTTATAGCCAATTCTTTTTTGGATTCATCAGTAATATTTGCAAGATCTTTTTCTAAATATTTTTCAGCACGTCTGGCTTCTGCCAAAGCAAATCTTTTGATTAGTGTATTCATTCCAGTTAATTTTAGTAAGACGATAGCCAAAAGAAAAGAAAAAACTTCTCTTTCCAAGACATAATCTTTTGATGCTTCACCATCTATCAAATCGGATTTGTAAATTTTGCCATCGGCTGAAACCTGAACTCTACTCAAGGCTTTTTCTAGAGATATTTTCAAGTCAGGATCAATTCCAAATTGATCAAGTGAAAAACCCTTATCTTTAAGATATTGACCAGCATCTGCTAGAAAGGGATATTTTGCAATTTCATCTTTTCCCAGGGTTATCATGAATATAGATTAAGAATGTTGACTTAAAAATCTGATTTTCATTTGATGATAGTTGCTGATTTAAATATTGTTTAGATAAAATTCTCAAATATGCTGATCGGTTGTCATGTTTCAATTTCAGGATCAATCGATATGGCAATCGATAATGCAGTTAAAAGAAAATGTTCAGCTTTTCAGATTTTTACTAGGAATCCTAGAGGATGGCATGCTAAGGAACTGATGGATCAAGATATTAAAAATTTCAAAGAGAAGCTAAAATCTAGTAAAATTGATAGGTTTTCAACTTGTGCTCATATGCCATATTTACCTAATCTTTCAAGTCCCAAAAAGGATGGATTCGAAAAATCAGTAAATTCCTTAATTGAGGAAGTTGAAAGATGTGGGAAATTAGGAATTCCTTATCTGGTGACTCATCTTGGTAGTCATTTGGGAACAGGCGAAGAAGCAGGAATAAAGAGACTTGTGAAAGGATTAACAAAAGCTGCTAAGGTTAAAAATGACGTGATGATTTTGTTGGAAAACACCGCTGGCCAAAAAAATTCTGTTGGATCAAAATTTGCGCAACTTGGAGAAATTTTTAATGAATTAAAACCCTCAAAGAGATTTGGGGTTTGTTTTGATACTTGCCATGCATTTGTATCTGGTTACGATTTAAGGACAGAAAAAAATGTCAAAGAAACTTTTAAGGAATTCGATAAACATGTTGGTATGGAACATCTTAAAATTTTACATCTTAATGATGCCAAAGGAGAGATAGGATGTAATTTAGATAGACATTATCATATTGGTTTAGGTAACATTGGAGAGGAAGGAATGGCTGCTGTAGTTAAATTAATTATGAAAAAGAATATTCCAATTGTATTAGAAACTCCAATCGATGATACAAGGGATGATTTTGAAAATGTTAGAATAGCAAAGGGGCTTGTATAAAAAATTAGAGAAATGATAATTAATGAATTATGAAGAAGTAATGAAACTAGCACTTGAAAGAGGATTTTATTTTCCTAGTTGTGAGGTGTATGCTGATGCCCAGGCTGGATTTTGGGAATACGGTCCATCTGGTGTAGGTTTGAAAAATAAATTTCTTGAATTATGGAGAAGAGAACTGGTAAGACGAGATGGAATGCTTGAGATAGATGGTTGTCAAATTATGTCAAAATCTGTTTTTGAAGCATCTGGACATTTGGGAAGTTTTGCTGATCCCATCATAAAGTGTAGAAAGTGTAATGCCACTTTTAGAGCCGATAGAACAATCGCTGAAGTTGCGAAAATAGAAATTCCAGAAAGCGCAGATTTGGAGGAATTTGATAAGGTGATTCAGGAAAATGGAGTTAAATGTCTAAAATGCAAGGGGGATTTTGAGAGTACAAGGAAATTCAACATGATGTTTAAGGTGGGTATTGGCCCAGAAGAAGAAATTGCTTACCTTAGACCTGAAACATGTCAATCAATTTTTGTGGATTTTCCAAGGTTGTTTAAGATAATGCGGGGAAAACTACCTTTAGGAATAGCGCAAGTTGGTAAAAGTTTTAGGAATGAAATAGCACCAAGGCAAAGTCTACTTCGGCTTCGAGAATTTTATCAGGCAGAAATTGAAGTGTTTTGTAATCCAAAAAAGTTGGATGAAATGGAAAAATTTTTAGAAATTCAAAATACGGTAATAAGAGTTCAAACTGATTCTGAACCCGTGTCAATGAGCTGTAAAGAAGCGGTAGAATCAGGAGTAATTCCTAACAAGTTTGTTGCATATTATCTAGGAATTTTAACTGAATTTTATGAAAAAACCGGAGTGGATATTACCAAAAGTAGATTTAGAAAACTAGGTGATAAAGAAAAAGCATTCTATGCAGAAGTTGCCTTTGATTTTGAAGTTGAAACAACTATAGGATGGCTGGAATTGGTAGCTTGTAACTATAGATCAGACTATGACCTTTCTAGCCATGCAAAAAAAAGTAAAGAGAAATTCGAGGTTATGGATAATGATGAAAAAGTTCTTCCCCATGTATTTGAAATTTCGATGGGAATTGATCGAAGTTTGTATACTATTTTAGAACATTGTTTACGAGATGATAAAGAAAATGAACGGACTGTTTTGTCACTCAAACCATATCTGTCTCCCATTCATGTGGGAGTACTATCCTTAGTAAAAAAAGATGGATTAAAAGAAAAAACAGATGAAATATATCTTCAGTTGAAAAGAAAATTTGACGCATTCTTGGATCATTCTGGTGCAATAGGAAGAAGATATAGAAGATTAGATGAAATTGGATCACCCTTTGCAATTACTGTTGATCATCAAACATTGGAAGATGAAACTATTACCATAAGAATAAGGGATAATATGGAGCAAAAGAGGATAAAAATTTCTGAGTTATACTCTATTCTTTCTGAATATACGGCATATCCTTAATCCGGACAAGATGAGGGTCATTCTAGTTTAGATATTAGCAAAACTAGGCACAAATCCGTGCTTGGGTATGATATTTATTAAAAATTAATAACCCTTGATTTTTGGAGTGAACGTATGTCTGAGGCGAGGAGAATTGCTATTGGAGAAAATGCTCAAGTTTCAATAATAATTCCAACCTATAATGAGTCTAATAATATCATACGAATCCTAAAATCAATTGGGGAGAATTTACCAAAAAATGTAATCGCTGAAGCCATTGTGGTTGACGATAATTCTCCTGATTCTACTGGAAAGATTGTGGATGATTATCTAAAAAATGTAAAAAAAATTGCGGGGTATACAATGAATATAATTCACAGAACTTCAAAAAATGGTCTAAGTTCTGCCATTCTTAGTGGAGTTCAACGAGCAAAGGGAGACACAATTGTTGTAATGGACAGTGATTTTTCTCATCCACCGCAAATTATTCCAAAAATGATAGAATCGTTAAAAAAATATCAATGTGATTTGGTAATTGCTTCGCGTTATATCAGGGGGGGTAAAATTAACGGTTGGACCTTAAAAAGAAAATTAATGAGTAAAATTGCCACCTTAATTGCCAAAAAAGGATTAGGAGTAAAAACAAATGATCCTATGTCGGGATTTTTTGCATTTAAAAAAAATATTTTAAAAGGAATTAATTTTGATGCAATCGGTTACAAAATTCTTTTAGAAATTCTTGTAAAGAAAAGTGAGATAGCCGTAAAGGAAATCCCCTATACATTTGAGAATAGACGTTTTGGTTCAAGTAAATTAGATAGAACTATTGTAACAGATTATTTCAAATCTGTATGGAAATTATACAAATTTGGAAAACCTAAAGAAAAGGAAGAAAAACGTAATTCTGTCCGTTTTCTTTCCAAAGCAAGTAGATTTTACACTGTTGGGTTGTCTGGGTTTGGCATAAATTATTTTATTTCATTACTATTTTCAGGTGGGATATCTGATTTATGGTATTTACATGCAACCATCATTGGAATTGTAGTATCAATTACTACAAATTTCCTTTTGAACAAGACATGGACATTTGGTGATAGAGACTTTTCAACGAAAAAAACATTCAAACAATATGGAAAATTTGTGACATTTAGTTCACTTGGCGCACTAGTGCAGTTAGCAATGGTGTTTTACTTGGTTGATGAATATCAGTTATCTTATCCTGTTTCTCTAGGTTTAGCGGTTCTTACTGCAGCCTTTGGAAATTATATTCTAAACAAAAAATTTACATTCAAAGAAAAGGTTTGGGGTTAATTTGAAAAAAGAAAAACAAAAAGAGTGATCTTTCGCCTTAACCCTCTATTCAAATGAAGAAGATGAAGACTGAGACGAAAGTCCAGTTTGAGATGGTACAGATGGGAATTTATCACCAATCTGTTGTTCAGCAACTGCGGAAGCTTCTTGAAGAATCTTTTCAGTTTCTTCACTTGAAGAGTCACTTTCTAGACTAAATGAGTCTCCTGCCAAAGAGTCCATCATTAATCCATTGAGTGTTTGTGTCATTGAATTCAATTCTGAGTCTGCTTCTGGCATGAATCTTCCAAGTGATGACTTCAATCCCTTCATTGTAGACATCGCTGGTCCAATTGCTACCATTGCATCGCCAAGGTCATGAATAGTTGTCAATCGTAATTGAACTTGTTCTAATGACATTCTTGCATTGCCGAGCATTTTTGTAACTTTACGAATTTCAGCTAATTCGTTTGACAATACTTTACTTGTGCTAGTATCATGTTGCTGCATTGCAGTCACGATTCGTTTGAAGAGTTGCGCATCTCTTTCGTGCAGTTTTCCTAACATCGAGTCCATCTTACTTATTTGGACTTGTAGTTTATTTACTGCAGTTTGAATTCGTGGTTTTAATGCACCCTGTGGTTGTACTGCATCACGTATTTTGCCAGTTACACTTTGAGTCTCTTGTCGAGCCCAAGTCTTGTCGAAATTTGGCATGCTCAATGATTTAGAAATTGATTCTTAATGAGCGGTGTGTATTTAGATCGACTTTAGACTAAATTTAGCTAACAAACTATTATGATGGTTTTAAAGAATGTTATCTATGACTAGAATTGCTGTATTTGATTCAGGTTTAGGCTCTTTGTCAATAATTAAAGCAATACAAAGACTTTGTAAATCAGAGATTATTTATTTTGCAGACCAAAAAAATTACCCCTACGGAAATAAACCTAGAAGGCAGTTGGATCAAATTGTGAAAAAGTCCATCAAATTACTTGAAAAGAAATTCAAACCACAAATAATTGTAATAGGATCAAATACCCCTACAATAATACTAGACATCAAAGGGAATAACATTTTTGGTGTAAATCCCCCAGTTAAACAAGCTGTAAAGAATACTAGAACCAATCATGTGGCAATACTTGCTACAAAAAGTGTGGTAAAAAGTAAAAATTTATCCATTTATATTAAAAATTGTAATATTGCGAATAAAATAAAAATTCATAAAATTAATGCATCCGAGCTTGTTAATTTAGTAGAATCAGGAAAATTTATTGATGATAAAAAATTTTGTAAAAAAATAATTAATAATGTATTAAAAAAAAATTTTTTGAAAAATAATATAGATGTTGTCACATTATCTAGTACTCACTTACCATTTCTAAAATCGATTTTACAATCAGAGTTTCCTAATATTCAGTTTATTGATCCAGCAGAAAAAATTGCAAAAAAAATTTTTAAAAGAATTAACAAGAAACAACGAAATCGTAATTTGTTGAAAATATATTCATCAGATGAAACTAATCGGTTCCAAAAAATTTTAATTAATATGGGTATAAAAAATAAAATAAATTATTTGTCTATTTGATTAAAGATTTCCTATATCCATGACTAAAATTTTTATCATAAAGTTTTGAATATTCATAAGAATTTGAATCAATTACATCACTAATAATTACAATTGCGGTTTTGGTGATTTTTTCATCTCTAACTTTTTTTGTTATGTCATCAAGTGTACCCTTAACAATTTTTTGATCCTTCCAGCTTGCCCTATATACTACAACAACTGGCGTAGATTTTTTGTAACCCCCAGCGATTGATTCTTTTACGATATCAGGAAGGAGATGAACACTTAGATAAAAAATCATAGTGGCTTTGTGTTTAGCCAATTCAGAAATTTTTTCTCTTTTTGGGACCTTTGTTCTCGATTCTGCTCGAGTTACAATAATGGTTTGGGTTATGCCTGGTAGGGTAAGCTGAGTCCCCAATGCGGCAGCTGAGGCTAAAAAGGCCGTAACTCCAGGAACAACTATTGATGAAATTCCTTTTTTTAGTAAATTGTCCATTTGCTCTTTAATTGCACCATAAATTGAAGGATCTCCGTCATGTAATCTTACAACCAATTTGTTTTTTTTTGCGTTCTTGTATAAAATGTCAAAAATTTCTTCTCGTACTAATCTTGAAGCATCATGTAGTTTTCCTTTTTTACAAAGTTTAAGAATGGCAAGAGGAATTAAGGAACCAGAATAGACTACAACATCTGCTTTTTGAATTAATTTTTTTGCTTTAATTGTTATTAGTTCAGGATCACCTGGTCCACATCCTACAAAGAAAACATTAGACACGCTTTACCACCAATATTGAAAAGTATTTTGTCGTCAAAGTTCCATCATTAACTTCACCTAAGGTTAATTTTCTAATTATTTCATTGTTAGTTCCAAGGTCCTGACCAATGGCAAAAATTGAATTATCAGGGAATCCGGACTCTTTTAGCAAATCTATAACTTTATCAAAATATCTTCCATCCTTGAGGAAAACCATAGTTTCAGAATTTTTTGCAATCTCCTTAACAGTACTCAAATCATAACAGGAGGGAATTATTGAAACTTTTTCTGCACCCTCTGCAATACTTATTCCCACCTTTGATGCAAATGTAAAAATTGAAACAATTCCTGGAATTGCACTAATCTTCATTGTAGGATGATTTGTCTTAATTTCTTTATGCATATACATCCATGTGCTATAGAGGTATGGATCTCCAACGGTGAGATAGACTACATTTTTTCCTGACAATACTTTCTCTGCCATAATTTTGGCGTTTTTTTTCCATGATGCTTCAAGGATTTCCTTATCTTTTGTCATTGGAAAAATTAACCGGACAATTTCCTGATTTTTAGATTTATCAATTAGATTTGAGACCACGGAGAGAGCTATACTAGGTCTATCCTCTTTTGAGGCAGGACACATTATTACATCAGCATTATGAATAGCATTAACTGCTTTTACTGTAAGTAATTCAGGATCACCTGGTCCTACTCCAATTCCGATAAGTTCAGGCATGAAAATAATTATTTTGTTCCCAATTAAAAAGCTAGATTAAATTTTAGTAGCCGAAATAATCGTTACAGGATTTCGTGCTAGCAACATGGTACCTTTCGTTGTTTTTTTACTCTTTGAAATTGTAACCTGAGTGATATCAACCGAATTAAACGCTAATTTTTCAAGAATTGATAAAACAGAATACAAAGTCTCGATAAGTATAATGCCTATTACAATTCTTCCACCGGACTTTAATTTTTCTTGAGATAATTCCACAATTTCTTTGGTATCTCCACCAGTACCTCCAATAAAAATAGCGTCAGCTTTTCCTAATTTTGGAATTTTTTCTTTGGCATCGCCGGAAATAACTGAAATATTAGAAACACCAAACTTTTCAATATTTTTTTTTGTTAACTCGATTGCATTAGGATCATAATCGATTGATATTACTTTTCCTGAATTTTCTACTTGTAACGCAGCCTCAATTGAGATAGATCCACTTCCACATCCAACATCAAATACAGTTTGCCCTGGATTAAGTCGAGCTTTACTCAGTTGGATGGTTCTTACTTCTTCTTTGGTAATTGGAACCTTTTCGGTTCTTTCAAAAAATTCATCTGGAATTCCTGGAGTTTTATAATTCCACATACACTATGCTCCTTTATAATAAATAGTAAATTTAGAGATTAATTCCACTAGAAACACTTCCTGCATGGACTAGGGTATATGTCACAATCCAAGTAAACAGATACAAGAAAATATAACTTCCAATTCCCTGTGTAACAATTTTTTTTCTATCAGAAGAAGGTAATTGCATTTTCATTCCTTTTGCAATTACAATAGTTCCAGCAAAAATAATAATCATAAAACCAATTGAAGACCAACGTCTTTCTTCACCTTCAATATCTTCAAAAATAAAGGTAGCAGCAGTACCCGCAATAATTGCCAAACAGACTCTTAACCAGAATAATTTGTTTAGTTTTCTTTCTTTTTCGCTGTTTTCAGCCTGGTTTTTTTCAGGTTCTGAAGGGGGGGTGATTGGCGAATCAGTAGATTCAATTTCCGGAGTTTCCTCAGGTTTATTCTCTATAGATTCCTTTTTAGAATCTTCAGGATTGGGTGTAGGTTTTGATATTTTTTTTTTATGTTTTGCCAATGAAATTTCTAGTGTGTCTCAATTAATCCTCGTTTAAAATCTTTGGTCATAAAATAAGCATAATAGACCGCAAGGATATAATTTCACTCGATGAACAATTCACTATGACCCTTGCAGGCATAGAGTTAAATTATTTAGTGAATAAAATTTCGGAACAAGTTCAAGGTTACTATGTTAGTAACATTTGGGGAATAACTAAAGATAGTATTTTATTCAAATTACACCATCCAGAAAAATCGGATATTTTTATGATGATTTCAACTTCTGGGGTTTGGTTAACTTCAGTAAAAATTGATCAAATTGAACCTAATAAATTATTAAAAAGATTACGGAGTGATCTTCTTAGATTTAAAATAAAAAAAATTGAACAGATTGGATCTGAAAGGATAGCATATTTTACTTTTACAGGATTTGATAAAGAATTTGTAATTATTGGAGAATTTTTTGGTGAGGGAAATATTTTACTTTGTAATGAAGAAATGAAAATTCTAGCTTTACAGCATTCAATTGATGTAAGACATCGTAAGTTAGTAGTTGGTTCAAAATATGTCACTCCACCTCAAAGCGGAATAGATATTTTTCATATAACCGAATCCGATTTTAAAGATCTCAAAACCTCTGAACTAATAGGAGGAAAATGGTTAGGAAGAACTTTAGGCTTACCAAAAAAATATGTTGAAGGTATTTTTGATTTGGCAAATATTAATTCGAAAAAAGTTGGTATGAGTTTAACTGAAAAAGAGATCCAAAAAATTTTTCAAACTACGAAAACAATTGTTTCAGATGTAATCTCAGGTAATCATAGTTGTATAATAGTTCGTAATGAAAAAACTGAAGTGATTCCTGTAAAATTAGGCAAATTAGAAGAAAAATGTGTTCGAGTTAATAGTTTCATGGAAGGATTAGACATTGTTTTTACGGAAAATATTGTAGCCAAAGGAAAAAGTGCCCAAACAACTGAATCTGATAAAAAAATTAAGGACCTTGAAACGCAACTATCTGAACAGGAAAAGGCTATAGAAACAGTAAAGGAAAAATCAAAATACATTACAAATTTAGCAAATTCCCTTTATGAAATGGTATCAAAAGGGATGATTTCTATAGAAGATATTAATGCTCAGAGTATTCTATCTGAGCACAAGGCACAGCTATCTAAAGAAAAAGGAATCTCTTTAATTGTCATCAGAGATGAAAAAATAAAAATCAACCCTCAATCATCACTTCAATCGATCGCTTCAGGGTTGTTTAATGAAGCAAAACGTCAATCTGGTGCTATTAAATCAATTGAGCAAATAAAAAATAAAACCCAAAAAAAGCTTGAAAAATTAAAAAATAAAACCGAGTTGGAAAAGAACGAGATTTTAGTTTCTGAAGTTAGGAAAAAAAATTGGTATGAACGCTATAGATGGTTTTTTACTTCTGATGGAATGCTTGCTATCGGAGGACGAGATGCTCCATCAAATTCAGCAGTTGTAAGAAAACACCTTGCAAAGAACGATAAAATTTTTCATGGTGATATTTTTGGATCGCCATTTTTTATACTTAAAGATGCAGAAACCACATCCACCATTAGTATGAATGAAGTGGCTCACGCTACGGTTTGTTTTAGTAGAGCTTGGAGAGAAGGAATGCATGGTTTAAGTGCGTTTTGGGTACTTCCCGATCAGGTAAAAAAATCAGCCCCAAGTGGCCAATTTCTTCCAAAAGGATCCTTTACCATTGAAGGTAAAAGGAATTTTGTAAATATACCATCCCTTAAATTAGCTGTTGGTATAATTCCACAGGATGACCATTATCTTCTGACATCTGGTCCACCAGCACCAATTAAAAAAAATTCTGTTTGTTATGCAATTATTGAACCACATGGTTCAGATATGGTTGAGGTTGCAAAAAAAATTAGACTAGAATTTTCAAAGTTAGAAGAAGAAATTACGAAACTGATAAGCATAGACGATTTTGTCAGGGCTCTTCCAGCTGGGCAAAGTCAGATTAAGGAAGTGAGTTATGGAGATGCCTCTTGAAAACGAAATTGAGCCAAAATTTTTTGTAGATGCAATGTTAGGAAATATCGCAAAAAAATTGAGAATAATGGGCTTTGATACTAGATACTTGACCAATATTGAAGATGGTGAATTAATTAGAATTTCAAAAAAGGATAATCGAATTATTATTTCAAGAGATGAAGATTTGATTAGAAAAGCCTTAAAAAATGGGATTAAGGCAATTCTTACAAAAAATATCCATGAAATTGAACAATTTCGTGAAATTATTAAAGAATCAAAATTGAAAATAATTAAGATAAATGGAGAAAGAGCAAGATGTCCAATGTGTAATTCGAAAACTGAATTGGTGAATAAAAAAAATATTCAAAAAAAAATTCCCAAAAAAGTTTTAGAATATAACGAAAAATTTTGGATTTGTAAATTTTGTGATAAGATTTTTTGGGAGGGCACACATATAAAAAATCTTCAAAAATTTATTGGTGAATTAATTGAAAGATGAAATGATGATCTCAAAAAATGATGGAGAAAATCTTGTAAAAACAGCTAGAAAAATAGTCACTGAATTTCTAAAAAATGGAACAACAACAAAACTGGAGGCAAGGTTTCAAAAGGATTTTTCATTTAAATCTGGAGTTTTTGTTACTTTGAATACCTCGTCAGGTTTGCGTGGTTGTATTGGATATCCCTTTCCAGATAAACAATTATTTAATGCTCTTAGAGACGCAGCAATTTCGGCTGCTACTGAGGATCCAAGATTTCCTCCAGTGAAATTCGAAGAACTTGATTCAATTACTTTCGAAGTTACAGTCCTTACACCACCCATAAAAATAGAAGTAAGTAACCAACAAGAATATTTATTAAAAATCAAAGTTGGACAAGATGGATTAATTGTAAGGCATGGATATAATTCGGGATTACTTCTACCTCAAGTTCCAGTTGAATATGGATGGACCGAACAAGAATTTATGGAACATGCTTGCGAAAAGGCAGGATTACCTAAAGATTTTTGGAAAAAGTCAGAAACGGAAATTGAAAAGTTTGAAGGAATTGTCTTTAAAGAGTTAAAACCTAATGGTAAAATTATTCAAGAAAAGTTATTGGATTAGGAGATTCAGTATCTAATAATATTTTTTTTCCATTTTCAAGAGATGAAAATTCTTCTTCGGTAATTGTAATAAGTGGAATATTTGCCAGAGCACATCCGGTTGCTACGGTTAAGTCAACCTTCTCACAAATCATCGCAATTGGCGCTGAATTATTAGATTTGATAGAGTAAATGGTGTATGCTCCTACACTACTACCAATACCATATGGAAAAACCAAAATTGTTCCTTTTACTGATTTTTGGAATAAATCATGATGTTCGTCACTTATTATTCCAGTTTTTTTATCCATTGTTCCAAGAAAATTAATTGGATTTTGTGATTTTAGAATTATTCCTTGGACTTTTCCTTTTACTAGAATTTTTTTCATTTGGTCTCATCTTGAATAATTTTAGATAATGATTTGAGGTTTACATTCACGCCATTAGAATTTTTAAGGTAATAGGCACCTTTGATACTGTTAGTTGTTACTCCATCAACTGTTTCTTTCTTAATCAAAGGCGTCAAGCAGGTGCAACAGTCGGAAAGAATTTCACATCCTGCTTTTTCCAATTGTTTGGTATGTCCTAATCTGGTTGCTTGCTCTTTTACAGTTCTGGGGCAAAAGATCATACATCTTTTTTTGAACGATCTTCCTTTGAGCATTAAAGCTAAATCGGAGATTTCTTCAAGTCCCAATTGGGGACTTCCAAGCGTGATTAAATCTCCTTTTTCACATGTGTTTAATTCATCATAAACTTTAGTCATCTCATCGTCATCAAAATCGATTTTTTCAGATTCGTGATCATCTTCATCAAAATTGAATTTTGCACAGGTTCCTGAAGTGCCCATTCCCCCACAAAGTGATTTACAGCTTCGCCGGTCCATCTTTCCAATGCCAGAAATGTTTACTGATTCATTACCAACTTTTCCTGCAAAAAAACCAAGGAGTCCATAAGTTAGTTCATTAGGATTTTCAACTTTCATCCGAATCGTAAGGTTTGAGGAGATCTCTTTTCTTAATGAAGAATATGGGCTTTTACCTGTCAACGCGCTTGCCAGTGCACTAAATGCACTTTCTTTGTTAGTTTTTAAATTATCAAAAGAATTTGCGTGAATTGCTGCGTTACTTTCTGCGAATGATACCTGAGTTCCTGCTTTTGGAATTTCAAAAATTTCGTAAGGAATACAAGAAAATGAAGGAATAACTCCCATCGTTTCGTACGATTGTTTAATTGAGAGTTGTTTTGAGATGAAGTTATCCTCTAAATTATATTTCGAGACACTATCAATATCAAATCCCATAGGATTAAGACTGGTCTTTACCTTGACTCTAGCATTTTTACTCATATTGGAGAGAAACTCCTCACCAGCATCTCCTATTGTATTATAATTAACCCCAGAAAGATGTGCCCACTCTATTGGAATTAGTTTTTCTGCATCGGTTGCCTCTCCGGTTGCAACTAAAATTCTATAAGCTGTCTGCATAGTTTCTCCATGCTCACCTTTTAATGCAGATTCTTCTTCTTTAGTTAGATCCATTAGTAGTTGTTGGTTATTACAGATATAATACTTGTACGTAAAAATTTTGATAGAGATGAAAAAAATTCTCCAAGGAATGCAAAATACAATGAATTCTGTCAAGCCTCCAAGAATGACTGCTCTTCGAAAACTCCATGAGGCAGAAACAGGAGGTCCATTTAGTATTTTAATTGGAACCATACTATCTGCGCGTACAAAAGATGAAAGCACAACCAAGGTCGTAAAAGCTTTATTTTCCGAATACAAAAATGCAAAGGATCTTGCAAATGCCAAATTAAAAAATATTGAAAAAATTATCAAGCCTATTGGATTTTATCATGTTAAAGCTAAAAGAATTATTGAAGTTGCAAAGATTATTGATTCTAAATATAAAGGAAAAGTACCAGCTGATCTTGAAAAATTAGTAGGACTTCCTGGTGTTGGCAGAAAAACTGCAAACTGTGTTTTAGTTTATGCTTACGATAAACCAGCAATACCGGTAGATATCCACGTTCATAGAATCTCAAATAGATTAGGTTTGGTTGATACAAAAACTCCAGAAGAGACGGAATTTGAATTAATGGAAAAAGTTCCAAAAAAATTTTGGCTTGAGATAAATGATACATTTGTGATGTATGGTCAGAATATTTGTAAGCCAATTTCTCCAATGTGTGATGTTTGCAGGATTAAAAAATTTTGTAAATACTACAAAACTAAGACCTCTTCTTAGTTACAAAAAGAATTGCTACAATAATTCCAATAGCAGCCGCAAGATAAAATGGAAATAAGGCAATTACATTTTCTGAAGGATTTCCTGAAAGAATTTCAATTATCATACTTCCAGAATTTACTGCAGGAGGATCAGTGGGGCTCTCCATCCCATGAACAGAATACGAATCGATTACAAATGAACCAATATTTAGATTCGAGACTGTTATTCTGGCCCCGTTATTTACTGTCAATCCTCCTCTTTCAGTATAAGACATTATTAATTTGGTAGCAGGGTACCAACCCCTTTCAAGGTCTCGTTGTACAACTACATACCCTTCTCGTTCCGTATTTACTGCTACCCAAAATTTTTCATCAGGGGGTCCGCCCATTCCTATTTCTACAAATTTGTCAGAGTTTTTATCATAAAATTTGAAAACTCCATTTCCTTTTGGATTCTCATACACAAGGTTGTTATCAATTGTTAACTGCCAGCTAATTGCATGATCATTTTCTAAATCTACAATAATTGCATCTCTTGAAATTTTGTTAAATTCTTCGAACGGAATTTCTATTGTATCAATTATTACAGAAGGGTTTTTTACTTCCTGACCAAATACGGGTGAAAAAAGAAATCCCAA
Source organism: Nitrosopumilaceae archaeon (assembly GCA_024644385.1). GTDB lineage: Archaea > Thermoproteota > Nitrososphaeria > Nitrososphaerales > Nitrosopumilaceae > Nitrosomaritimum. Next base: position 20,898 of record JAHELB010000002.1, read on the forward strand.
GAGAAAAATCAAAGATATTACAGTTTTCATGGATTAAACCACTTTTGAGTGAATAAATATCTAGTCAACAAATGGGTGTGAATGATTCAAGATTACTTTGGCCACCTCAGGTCTTAAGATAAATTCTGATGGGGCTTGCCCATTTTGAATCATTTCTCTTAGTTTTGTTCCGCTAATTTGCTCTTTTGACTCATCACCATGGGGACATGCTTTTGGATTTGTATATGTTAAGCATTTCTTGCAATAGAAAAATGCAGGGAAGAATACAGGTGAAATCTCTAATTCTGGATAATCATCAAATATTTTTTGGGCTGCAAAAGGATCATAAAAACTTCCTACTCCAGCGTGATCCCGGCCTATAATGATATGTGTACATCCATAGTTTTGCCTCATTATTGCATGGTGGATAGCCTCTTTTGGACCAGCATATTTCATTTCAGTATGTAAAGTCCCAAGTTTACATCTGTTTTCTGGATAATAGTTTTTTATCATAGTTTCATAGCATTTTATAATTACTTCATCAACAAAGTCTCCGGATTTTTTCTTTCCAATTATTGGGTTGACAAATACCCCATCCCTTGTAGTTATTGAAGTTTTTTGAAGCATCTCATGAGCAACATGAGGAGGGTTTCGTGTTTGGAAAGCACAAATAGTTTTCCAACCCGCTTGAGCAAATGTCTCTCTTGTTTGTAAAGGAGTTAATCGGTTTTTTCTAATTTCACTCTCCTCTGGTCTTTTAATATAATCTATTTTTCCGCCAACAAGGAAATCATGCATGTTCATAGTTTTGGCCACACCGGGGTGTGAATTATCAGTTGTTCCATATACTCCTTGAGCGGTTTTTTTCTTATCAAAAGAAAATGTTTCCTCAACATGGAGTGCGGCTACGCCCAAACCCTGATGATTTTGTAGCAAAACATCTCCAGCATCTTTCATTTTTTTTGCATTTGATTCGTCCACATCTAGAACAATAGGAATGGTCCAAGCTAATCCACTTGATAATCTCCCTGTAGATACAACATTTTCAAAATCCCGTTGCCCTAAAAATCCCTCAATAGGGCTAAAAATTCCATCTGCTATATTTTCGACATCATTTGCAAGATCTTCGGAAATCGAAACTGGAAGCATTCCCGAGGCATCAATTTTGTTTATTCTATTTACCAGAATTCCACCGTGGGGTTTAATGGCCTCATTACTCAAAATTATACTCCTTCAGGTGAATGTAATCCACACTCTTTGGTTTCATCACTTTCCCACCACCAACGGCCTGCTCTTAAATCTTCACCATCCTTAATGGCTCTTGTACAAGGGTCACATCCAATGCTAGAGTACCCTTTGTCAATAAGAGAATTGTAAGGTACGTTATTCTTTTTAATATAATTCCAAACTTGGTCCCAACTCCAATCAAGTAAGGGGTTTACTTTGACGATTCCGTTGTATTTCTCATCAATTTCAAGCATTTTGGCATTTTCTCGGGTTGATGTTTGATCTCTTCTAATCCCTGTTATCCATCCATCCAAATTTGCCAACATTTTCCGTAGTGGTTTTACTTTTCTAATTCCACAACAAAGGCGTCTATTTTCTACGCTATCATAAAAAAGATTGATTCCCTTGGTTTGAACCATTTCTTCAACTTCCCTTGCTTCTGGAAACATTATCTCAAAAATTACATTGTATTTTTTTGAAAGATTATCCATTATATCATAGGTTTCTTGCGGGAGTCTTCCAGTATCTAAGGTAAAAAACCGAAATTTTGGATTAATTTTTGTCATCATATCAATTAATAGTGAATCTTCAACCCCAAAGCTCGATGCCTTTGCAACTTTAGGATGCAAGTTATCTGATGTCCATTTTAGTGCATCTTCAGCAGTTTTTAATGTGGGGTTAACCTCATCTAGCTCCCTTTGAGTAAATTTTACCACAGTAAGATCCATTGTTAATTGTTTTATATTGATTACCCGTGATTTTTATCCTAAATTATAAACAGGTAAAATTGAAAAGAAAAAAGATGAAAGAAGTTTCCTATGTAGTGGTCTTTCCTACAATATTTTCTAAAAATAAAATTCCTCAATTGATTTCAAATATTAAAAAAATTCTAAAAATTAGAAATCAAGATTTCCAAACAATAAAACGAGATGGGGAAATTATTTTAGTTAATTCAACTGACCCAGTTTTCTCCTCGTCTGCCATCAATTTACTTTTTGGAATTGAAAAAATAGCTATTGCGCGACAAATAAAAAATGATTTTAAGACAATTGTATCTGAAATTACTGCTATAGGTGGAAATTTACTTCTAAAAGGAGAAAAGTTTCTTGTTAAAGTGGAGGGAAAATCCAAGGGATTTTTTCCAAAGGATATAGAAATTGCTGCAACGTCGTCAATAATAGAAAAAAAATCTAATTTAGGTGCTAAACCTGGAACGGAGGGAGATTATGACAAGTTACTATATACCTATTTGACAAAAAATAATGCATACGTTTGCATCTTTATAGATAAAGGACAGGGAGGAATCCCATTTAATTCTAAAAAACAAAATACAATTTGTAGTATCTATGATGAAATATCTGCAGTTTCATGTTTTGAAACAATAAAACAAGGTTTTGATTCGAAGATAATAGTTTGTTATCGAAAAAAATCAGAATTAATGAATTTATCTAAAATTATAAATCAAATAATTCCTAGATTAGTTAAAGAAAAAATTTCAATAGATTTTTTTCATATAAAGGTAAATTCCTCTGGTGCAAAAAATTATCTGACCTTCATAAACTCTGTAATTGATATTTTACTTCATGAAGCAAAATTAAATAAATTAAATTATGTCTCCCTTTCCCTCTTTCCTCTAATTTTTTCTCAAAAGTTTATAGAATTTTACATTAAAAAAATATTTCAGCACAATAAATTACCAATTATTCCTCTTAGTGGAGTAGATTACAAATTGTTTGAAGAAGCAAAAGAAATTGGTTTAGAAAAACATATCTCAAATATGAATAAAATAATCCAAGTAAATTCAAAGGAGATTCCTCAAATCTCGCCACAAATAATAAAATTTGCATTATCTACGAAGAAGACCGTTGATGTAGAAATTGGTCCAAATAATGTGCATGATATTTTAGATTCTTTGGAAGAAAATCATTGAGAATTTAAACAACGTCATTCGATTTCTGTACATGTATAAAATTGGTGAATTTATTTACCCATGGGGAAGTGGTCATTATTCTCGTATGATAAGATTTCATGAGGTATTTTCTGACTTTATGAAAGAAGATTTTGAGGTTCATTTTTCCAGTAAAGATCATGTTTACCAGAAATTATTAGAAAAATTTCCAAATGAAAAAAATAAAATTCATAATATTTTGATGCCAACTCCAATTGATGGAAAATTTGGTCCAAGTATCACTTTATCTATGTTAAATTTTTTGTTACCGATTGCAGGAAATCCACCGCTTGTAAATCAAATTATTAATTATTTGAGAGAAGAAAGAAAACTATACGATAAAGAAAAATTTGATCTGGTAATCAATGATGGAGACATGGGGTCAAATATTTTAGCAAGAAATCGCAATATCCCAAGTCTCTTCATTACTAATCAATTTAAACCAAAATTGTATAAATCAAGAATATACCTTTATCCTTCACTTTATTTTATTGCAAAACAAATTGCTAAGGCCAGAAAAATTATTGTAGCTGATTCTCCACCACCTTATACCCTTTGTGAATTTAATTTAAATTTTCCAAAGGAAATTGAAAAAAAAGTATCATACGTTGGTCATTTTACAAATAAGAAAAATATTCTTAAAACTCCTATCTCTGATCTTGAAAAAATTATTCAAGGTAATGATTTTGGATATTGGATGAGAACAGGAAACAAGTCTACCAATGACGGTACTGGAAAACGATTTGAAGAAGTTTTCCATCAAGATGAAATGAAAAAAGAAAAAAGGATAATTTCTCACGCCAAAAATGATTCTGCAATTAATTCTGTAACTGGCATGAATGGAAAGAAATATAGTATATCAGAAACCTTAGAAAAAAAAATCGATTGGCTTCAAATAGATGTAGGCTATTTGTCAGAGCAAGAAAAGGAGGAGGTGTTGAGTTTAAGCCAATACGTGGTTGTAAATGGTTCACATACTGTAATGGGGGAAATATTAGGGGGTAAATCCAAACCAGTAATAGGAATTCCAATTTACGACGAGCATACAAATAATATTGAATGGGCACAAAGAAAAAACTTGGCTATTTTAGCCAAAAAAACAGGGCACGTGATTAATGGAATAAACATGATCAAAGAAAATTACGAAAAATTTATGGAGAATTTAACGGATTTTTCAAAGAATTTTGTTTCAAATGGGGCTGAAAATACAGCAAAGATTGCAGTTGAGGCCCTAGAAGAAAAGAGATAAAGGAATATTTCGGGAATTTTAGTTATCTGGCACGCGGGAGTTCGATGGGCGAACTGACCGAAAGGGATGACGATAATATCCGCGTGTCAGATATTTTAGTAATCGATCTATAGATATGTGGGAAGGCTTTTATGGAAAAAATTAAGGCATATCAGCAGTGCCTAACTGTCCAGAATGTACTGCAAGAGAAAAGAAGAAAATTCAATCAAAGTACGAAGAAGACACACCTGAAGAGGAAAGGGGGAGAGATGATTTATTCAAGTTATTTGATGAGATAGATTTTCCAATGAAAATGGATACTTCAACAAAGCATTTCATATGTAAAAGATGTGGACTTTATGCAACAAGAGAACAAGTTTCAGATATTCGATATAAATTAAATCAAAGAGAACGAACAAGAGAAGATAAACAAGATGATTACCTTGAGTGGTGGCAAAAAAGCAAAAAAGACAAAGAGCTAAACTAGAGCTGGTATTTATGGTAAAAAAGAAAGATGATATTCCTGAATGGGTTTCTGATGAAATTCAAAATGCAAAATTTAAGAAACCTGAAGAATTGAAGAGATCTGGATATATTTTGGAGATTTATGATGCTGATAATAAAATAGATACTCAGTTATATGATCCAGTTGAGGATGGAAGACATATTGTAACTATGGATGTACCAAAAAAAATTAAAATTTCAAAATTAGAGAAAGGGGTGGTTTATGAATTTATTTTTGATCAACACAAAGCCCCTTTAAGCAAAAAAGTTACTGAGTTTTTACAAAAAGAAAAGGAGATAGAGATGGCAGCCATTTATCAATTTGAATTAAAATCATTGGAACTTTTAGATGTAGGTTCAAATGAATCTGCAGACATTGATGAAGAATAATCTATGCTTATTCTTGAATAGATAACTGTTTTTTAAAAGATGAACCTAGAATTGGGTTTATCAGATATGGAAAAGTTGTCTTTATCCAAACGACTATTCTCACTATAGAGGGAACTATAATTTCTAATCTGGGAGAATTTGCTGCCTTTAAAACTGCTTTTCCTACAGTTTCTGCGCTAAGAGTGGTGGGTGAATATTTGGGCATTTTTTCAAATGATTTATGATCAAAGAAATTTGTTCGAACCATTATTGGACTCACTACAGTTACTCCAATTCCTGTTCCTTTAAGCTCGTGTTTGAGTCCTTCTGAAAATCCCAGCATGGCAAATTTTGTAGCACAGTAGGAAGCAATTCCAGGTAGTCCAAAACTCCCTGCAACTGATGCAACATTCACAATATGACCAGATTTTTTTTCAATCATTGAGGGAAGAAAATTTTTGATGCAATAAATCATTCCAAAATAATTTGTTTCCATTTGTGATTCAATTTCTTCTATAGGTAATTTCGAAATGGATCCATAAATCGCAAATCCAGCATTATTTACAAGAATATCTACTGTTCCATATTTTTCTAATACAGTTTCAGACATTTTTTTGACCTGAGATTTATCAGAAACATCACAAACATATACAAAAGTTGAAACATTTAATTTTTTTAGTTCCTCATCTACTTGGTCTAGTTTTTCTTGACTTCTAGATACTAAAATAATATTAGCTCCTTTCTTTGCAAATTGTATAGCTGATGCTCGTCCAATTCCTGATGAAGCCCCAGTAATCAGTACAACTTTATCTTTAAAATCCATAATTCAAAAATTCTCTTAAAAGATAAAGTGGTTTCTATTCATGTTCAACCTTACTATATTTACTGAGGGCTAATTTTACAAGTAAGAGCCAAGTAACTGCAATTGGGACATAATAAGTTGCTATTCGCCAACCAATTACTGTATTCCATATTGTATTTCCTTCTAGAATTTCTAGATTGAAGGGGTTTTGATTGTTCAAGTACGCAACAATTCCAAATTCGGCTAGTCCGGAACCACCAACTGTAATTGGTAAATTTCCGATGGCGTTTGCCCCCATTACTGCCATAATAGAATCAAAGGCTCCTATTACATACCCGGTTCCAAAAGCAATAATCATAAAAGAGATTCCATAAAATGACCAGGATAACAAGGATAGGAAAAATGAAGTTGTGAATATTTTTTTAGACTCACTAGTTCTTAGGTTTTTTTTGCTCATTACACAAACTTCTTCCATCCAAGAATTTGTTTTAGTTACAATGTTTTTGCCTTTTTCTTTTCCCAATTTCTCAACTAAACCTGAAATAATTTTTGGAAGCTGAAATATTCTCTTTGATGATAAAAAGAATAAAACCATCCATAATGTGGTTACAAAGATACTTGTTCCTAAAATAATGACTCCTACAACATATGCACCACTAATCAGTGCAATTATTCCTGCCATGATGGACAATAAACCAGCAGCCAATACCTCGGTAACTATATCCATAATTGCAATCCAAGTAGATTTTGAGGGAGGGACACCTTTCTTATGAAGATAATAAATTACAATAAACTCTGCTCCTACAAACATTGGCGTCGTAAATTTAATAAATTCACTCCCAACTCTTACTCCTGTTAATTTCCAAAAAGAATCAAATTTTCCTAAATATTGTTGTGCAATGTAGGCAAATTTTATTCCTTGAACACCCAATTTTATCATCATAGCAATTACTGCCATCACAAATGGAAAAATTCCAATGGCCAAAACATCTTCTATTTTAATATCAAATTGAAAGGCGATAAACAGAATAGGGATAAGAGTTACCGGAATTACAATTATTCTCCAATTCATTTGAAAATTTTTTTATAGATTCAAATATGAAAGTTGACCCAATTTTATGACCAATATTCCTATGCCTACATCTAGTTTGAAATATAAGCCAATCTGGTAAATTAAGAAAGTATTGAAAACGATTTTTGTAACCGGAACTGCAGGGGCTGGCAAATCTTTACTCTCTTCTAAATTATATGATTATTACACACAAAATGGAGCATTCGCTGCTGTTTTGAATCTAGATCCTGGTGTTGAAAATCTTCCTTATACATGTGATATCGATGTTAGAGATTATGTCGATATTGTTTCAATAATGAAACAATATGATTTAGGACCAAATGGAGCATTAATAATGGCAAATGATCTAATTGCTTCGAAAATAGATGATATTAGAAGTCAAATTGAAAAAGTAAATCCCGATTACTTGTTGGTTGACACACCAGGACAAATAGAATTATTTGCTTACAGAACTAGTGGGAAATTTATTGTTGAGAATTTGACTGCGGAAGAAAGAACAAGTATTTTTTTGTTTGATGGTTCTCTCATCACTACACCAATTAATTTTGTTTCTCTTGCCCTGCTTGCAACTTCAATAAGATTACGCTTAAACATTCCTACAGTAAATATTATCACTAAAATAGACGTTATAGGTTCAAAGCTTAAAGACATTATTCAATGGTCAAATAACATTAGATCACTGGAAAATGCAATAGCAAACGAATCCGATGGAGAAACTTATACGTTAACTACCAATATTTTACGAGGATTAAATCTTAGTGGTTTTGCTCAAGGATTAATTCCCATTTCTAATGTAACAGGGGATGGATTGGTAAATTTGGAAGTAGCATTAAGCAGAATTCTTAATTTGGGAGAAGAGGTAGAAGATTAGATGGCTAGGTCCATTACAGTTGTTGCACCCTCTTCTACTGCAAATTTAGGCCCAGGGTTTGATGTCTTTGGATTAGCATTAGATGCATTTTTTGATGAAGTTACACTAACAAAAAAAATAACAAAAAACGTTAGCATTCAAACTGGTGATGATATTCCAACAAATCCTGACAAAAATACTGCAGGATTGGTTGTAAAAAATATGATGAAAAAATTTAACATAAAAGATGGGATAGAAATTAAAATAAAAAAGAATGTGCCTGCGGGATATGGAATGGGAAGCAGTGCTGCTTCGGCTGCTGCTGCTGCTGTGGCGTTTGATAAATTGTACAGGTTAAAGCTTGATGGAAATTTATTGGTAGAATGTGCCGGGGTTGGTGAAAAGGCCAGTGCGGGTGCAATTCATTATGATAATGTTGCAGCCTCAGTTTTGGGAGGATTTGTAATAGTAAGAACCAATCCGCTAGATATCATAAAAATTGATCCACCCGCTAATCTTAGAATGGTTATAGGTGTTCCACATTTAAAAGTCCCAAAAAAGAAAACCAAAGTTTCACGAGGAGTGATCCCAAAAAAAATTAATTTTACAGATAGTATTTTGAATTTATCAAATGCTTCAGCGATAGTAGCTGGATTTATGAATAAAGATTCGGAATTAATTGGAAAATCAATAAAAGATGTAATAGTTGAACCTGCTAGGAAACAATTGATCCCTGGATTTTCAAAAGTTAAAGAAAATGCACTGAAAGCTGGAGCTTTAGGAGTTACAATTAGTGGGGCAGGTCCTTCGGTGATTGCTTTTTCAAATAGTTCTGGAAATCTAAAAAAAATAAGCCGTGCTATATCAAAGGGATTTATTTCTGCAAAAATACAAAGTCAAACTATAATTTGCAAACCCAGTATTGGTGCTTCAATAAAAAAATAATTTGGAGATAAATAAATGAAAAAAGCTGTTGTAGTATTTAGTGGTGGAATGGATTCAGTCTGTGCTGCATCCTACTTAAAATCTAAATACGAGCTTTACGGAATTTCATTTTCATATGGTCAAAAGGCTAACAAAGAAATAATGGCAGCAAAATCCTTAGCAAAAAAATTATGTTTAAAAAAACACAAGATAGTAGATATTGGTTTTATGAAAGAATTGTATGGGGAATCTAACGTATTAACTAGTTCCAAAAAGAAGATTCCAAGTAAATTTAACTATTCTATTGTTGTTCCTATTAGGAATGCTGTTTTTCTGTCTATTGCCTCAGCATGGGCATATACTCTAAAAGCCTCTTTAGTTGCCTTTGGAGCCCATACTGGTGATAAGAACTATCCTGATTGTCGACCAGAGTTTGCAAAAAAATTAGAAGCCTCGTTTAATCAAGGAGAGATTGATGGCATAAAAACAGGCCTGCGAAAAAAAATAGTGATTTGGTCTCCCTATAAAGAAAGTTTTTCTAAAAGTGATTTATTAAAATTTGGCTACCAAACAATAGGAGATTCAATTTTTAAAACTTGGAGTTGTTATTTAAGTGGAAAGTTTCATTGTGGTGTTTGTGAATCATGTAACAATAGAAAATTTGCTTTTGATAAATCTGGGATTAAAGACAAAACAAAATATTTTAAATAATTTTAGTATTTATTTCTAAGAATTTTCTTTTTGAGAATAAGACCTCGAATTATTATAAACCATATAAGGAAACAAGCACCAAAGGTTCCAGTTAAAATCCAATTACCAACATCAGGGGTCACTTCAAAGGATTCGGCAACTTTGAAAGAAATTGCAAACGAAATAACTATCACAAGTGAGACCTCAATAACATACCATATCCAATTTGGAAATGACTCTTTAGGAATGTGGATGTTATCATGAGCAACCATGGAACTTGTGTTAAATATTGAATATTTAATTTTTCAGGTATTAAAATGACGAATTTGAGGAGGTTTTGCGTATCATAGCCATAATACTTTCTTTTTCTTCTTTATTTTCATAAACTCCTCGAGAAGCAGATGTTGTCAATGTCGCATCATTTTTTACTCCTCTCATTTTCATACAGAGATGTTCGGCATCTGCTACTACTATTACTCCTTTAACTCCTTGAGCAAATAATTCATCAGCTATATTCTTTGTTAAGCGTTCTTGAATTTGAAGTCGTTTTGAAAACTTTTCTACTAATCTTACAAGTTTTGATATTCCAAAAACCATACCATTTGGAGAATAGGCAATGTGGATTTTACCGAAAAATGGCAACATATGATGCTCACACATTGAATAAAACTGGATATCGCGCGCCACAACTGTATCAGAATCTTCTGAAAATTGTACCGATAGTTCAGATTCAGACTCGTACCCATTGAAGATTTCCTGATACATCCGTCCAATCCTATCAGGAGTATCTTTGAGTCCTTCGCGAGTAGGATCTTCTCCAATTTCAATGATTAACTCTCTGACCAATTTTTTTACACGTTCTTTATCCATTAGATATTCTGAGGGAATTTTTCTAGTATTTGAACCTAGTCTAGCATTTAGCCTGGTGGTAATATTATGGAGCACCTATGAACTTGTGGAGTTGTGGTACTACCTTAACATCAATGTAATACGGATAGACTATATCATATAGATTTAGAAGGAGGTCCAAAGACGGTTCAGCTATTCCATAAGTTGGTTGAATTACGAATCCATCAATTTGATTCTTTGAAATGGAGCTGAAAATATTTTCTACCAAGTTCGAAAATTCTTTTAATTCTGTTCTAGAGCTTACAACAATTTTGATATAAGTTGTTTTCTTTGCATTTACAGAAGATTTAAGACAATTAATTGAACTTTCAATTAATTTTTCATAATGTTGGGAGTCAACAAATTCAGAATCTTTTGTCTTCAATTCGATTTTAACAATGTCAATAAATGGCAAAACGTGATTAAATCTATCAACATCAAAGCAGGATGATTCAAGATAGGTTGGAATTTTCTTACTCTGAACAAATTTTGCAAGTTCAGCTACTGCTTCATGTTGGATTAAAGGATCTCCTCCGGTAAAATTTACTTTGTATGTTTGGCGTCTAAGATTGGAATCTATTAGATTACATGCCTCTTGGATTTCGTATTCCTTTCCAGAATCAAGTGGTAAGGATTCTTTGGTATCGCAATAAAAACAGGTAAAGGGGCATCCAGATAATCTTACAAAAAGAGTTTTGGTACCGTAAAGAATTCCTTCTCCCTCTACTGATGTAAATATTTCAAATATTCTGACTTTCAAGTACTGGTTATAATTTTTTTCAATATTTATTCAGTGAGCTTTAATGCATTACGGGTTCTTTGGCGTAAAATAATCCCGAAATAAAAAATACTACGCCTAAAATTCCTATCAAGCTTCCCACAAATTCTATTGTGCTTTGCATTTCAACTTCTAATGGAGACCATAACCATGCCATCAATGCACCAACTACAATCATCGGAATACCCACCCCAATACTAATTTCCTTAGAAGCCATGCTCAATGCTGTTTGGAAAATGTATATGAAGTTTATGATAATAAATGACTAAATTTGGATTTTCTCAAGTATTGATACCAAGGCATTGAGTAATACAGTTGCCTTTTCAAATTCTCTTTTATCTAAGTGATCTTTAATGGTTAAGATATTTTTGTTAATTCCCTGTATGAATTCTTCATTGAATTGTTGGGAGTTGGAAAGTTCAAGTGCTGATTCTTCAAGATCCATAATTCGTAATTCCAAAAGATTTTTTTCTGAAATTTCATATTGTTGTTGAAGTAATAAGATCTTTCTTACTTCATTGACTACCTCTGATGGAGTGTTTGCCATTGCTAGACTTTGCCTGGAACTAGTTAGAATTTGAATGATGTCTTCTGACATTCCTGTTTTTTGTCCATGTTCGATTAATCGATCAAGTCGGTCTAGATATGTCTGGGCAAAATCTTGAGCACGGTTTGATTCTTGTTGTGAAGCCTGTTGACGCAGTTTTGCATTATATTCTATAATTTTTTCTTTGATTTCTTTAATTGTTTGTGTTGCTTCCTCGTATTGATAATTATTAATTTGATTCATTGCATTTGAAAACAAATTATCTAGTACAGAAAAATCCATTGTTGAATTTTGGTTTTTTGCTATGGCTTTTAGGTTGGTAACATAACTTTGCATTCTATGAAGATCGTTTGAGGGATTTGGAACACTTGGAGTTGGTTTGGGTTCAGGCTGAGGCGTTGGTTGAGCGGTTAAAAGATGAGAGATTTTTGTGAATATCTTCATTGAAGAAAGAAAATGCTCTCTAGCTGAGGTCAAATCATCATTTGCAAGTGCATTTTCCAAAGCTAATACTTCACTTTGGCCTTCTTGAAACAAGGTTTTGATTTCCTCAGAAGAGTTATTAGAGATTTGGCTTTGGATTTGATTCTGTGCACCATCAGCAATTTTTTTCAAAATGTGGGGGTTGTCTTGTGCATAAGCCAAACCTTGAGCGCTCCCAAAAACGAGACTTGTTGTTAAAATCAAGAAAATAAAAAGTGTAATGGATTTCATTCCTCTTCCTCCAAATCTTTCTTTAAGGTTACCAGGTTTTGCATGTCTTTTTTATCGATTTCAATTACTCCCAATCTTTCTAGTCGTTTTACCGCCCTCCACATAGTTGTTCGTGGTTGAAGGAATTTTTTTCTTAATTCACTCTCAAATGCTTTTCCACCATTTTCAGAAATGAATTTAACGATTTTTTTATCATCTTCTCGCATGTCAGGTCTAAAATCAAAAATTGCTTGTGGATTGATTTTTTCCTCGTCTTTTTTTTCGGAAATAATTTCCGCTTGAATTTTTGGTTTAGATAATTTGGATTTGTTTCTTTGTATTATTACAGTAACTCCAGCAATGCCAGCAGCAATTAATCCACCAAATATTATTGGAACAGTATAATCCTCAGTAGGACTAGGAGTGGTTTGGGGGGGAGTGTCTATTTGATTTTGAGGGGTACCAAGTATGTAATTTATTTCAGTAGGACCGCTGGATAATTCTAATTTTGTTTGCTCTTCCATTATTTCCATATTTTTTGGAATCGTACTCATTCCGACAATAATGGAGTTTGATGGCATTAGTAAAGTGTAATCAGTTGGAGAATCTAGAGAAAAGGTCCAAACCCTTCCTTCTTTTGAAATAAGGTCATGAATGTCATAATCTACCATAATGCTAGATGAGCCCAAAGTGTCGATTGTGGCTTGATTTTCTATTATTTCACTAGATAGCAAAAATCCTTCTTCACCCACTGCGACAAAATTATCAACAGATGGACCGAATAAAATAAGATCATAATCAGGCAAAAATGCATCGACATCTAATTGAAGAGATACATGTGTAGAGCCATCTGAATAGGTGGTTAATTCTAGGGTTCTGGTAGAGCTGAATGAGGTCTGCATTGGCATACCTATAGCCACGACAATTAAGCCTGCAAGTATCAGGGGCATCTTAATCATCGTATTGAGAATACGCTCAGTCCTTACAAAAAGCATTCCATCTTCTACTAGTGATTCCATCCTATGGATAGGTACAATTTCTGGGTTCAATGGCTAATACCTTAAATTCATGCTCTCAACTAGACCTTGGAATCTCTTGAATTCTTGAAAAAATTCAAGTCCTTTTTGTGTAATCAAAAAGACTCTATTCCTATCATTTTTGACTGACTCGACCAAGCCTGCTTCTACCAGTTTCTCACATTTGTCTAGTACTGCATAGTGAGATAGGTTGGCTTTGCGAGATATTGCAGATATAATGATTCCATCACGTCCACCATTTGCGGTAACGTCAAGGATATCACCCATTATGCCCATTTCGGACCTGTATTGTTGTTTTGACATGTCCTAGTGTACGATTAGTTTGTTTATGAGGAATATTTTGAAACCTCAAAGCGGAACACAAAGCGGAACACCAATTTCATCCAAAAAAATAGCAAATTTTGACAGTTTTTGCATTTTTAGAAAAATTTGGAATAAAATTGTCACCTGAAATTTTGTTGTAAATTTTTGTAATTTTTTGAAAAATGATCAAAAACAAACTTTGCTAAAAATTCTTGGAATTTCCTTGATTTTTATCCGGTTTTAGCCAAATTTTGTATATAAGGAACAGGACGTTTCGTTAATATTCCTAAACTATCTTCGCAAGAATCCTCCGATTAATGGAAAAATACCATAACAACACTGTCAGAGTAATAGCAATCTTGTTTATGCTATCAACTGCCCCCTTGGCTGTTACCTACTCTTATGCCGAAACCGAAGACAAATCTGAACCACAAACCCTTCAAAAAAATCCAAACTATTTGACCGACTCTAACGTAAAACTTGGAGTAATTTTTACTGAAAAAATAGACGATGGGGACTTGGAGGTACATGAGGTTGTTTTGCCAGAAAATCCTACAAAGTCGGAAGTGAATAGAATTCTTTCTTTGGAAGGAACCTCAGGATGGTCGTATATTGACTATACTGGATATCATTCTGGGATAGTAATTTTTGATGGAAAACCCTCGAAATTTGGAGAGAATCATTTGAAGATTTCAGTCAATGGAAAACTAAATCTCTCCACCGGAGAATTAGATCTGAAACTAGTTGGAAAATCGACTAGTCCCAGTCCCAAAACCACTGAAGATCTATCAAATGAAAAACTTGGTTACAGAGTTATATTCTCTGGAAAAATGATAGAATCGGGTGAAAAAAACGAATTTGCCTATGCATTTATGAATTCTACCCAAAAAAATTCTGAAATAAATCCAGATATCAAAAATTTGTCATTCGGAAATACAGGCTTTGAATCAGCTGATTCTTGGGACGGTAAACAAAAAGTTAGAAATACATTTTTTTAATATATTTCTCAATTTTTTTCTTTTTTTATTAACAAAAAATCATTCACTGGGTCAGTTTTGAGAATTCATAATAACTTTTTATTCGTATTTTCTAGTTAAATTATAAAATGTTTGATAAATTCAAGAATCAAGAAGGAGGAGAAATGGTAAAAGAAAAGCCCAATGAAGAAGCAAGAGAACCTGAAGAAGCAATTAGAGTAGAATCTTCATTTTCTGAGAAATCCAGTGAAATTGGAATTGGGGTTCTAATGGATAAACGTGCCAAACTAGACGAGGCAGTAGATTATGTAGGTTTAATGATAAAAAATTTAAAGGATAAAAGAACCCGGCTTGAAAAAGAAATTGAAGATGAATCTGTTGATATTAAAAATTTAAAGGAAAAATTAGAAAAAGTTAGTGCCTACATAGATGAGGAAAATCAAGGAATTAAAGAGCTAACCCAAAAGAGGCAGGAGGTAGAAAATGAAGCAGATGAGGTAGGATCGATAATTAACAATTTGAAGGAGAAATTATCAGGGATCGATAGAATTGTAGATGGGGAAGGAGATATCGTAAAGAAGATCAAAGAATCTCGAGAATCCATAGAAAGCTAATGAAAATAAACTGATGTAAATTAAAAATCTTTTTCTTATTTTGCATTAGTAAGAAATTGTTTTGGCATTAAAAAATTATTACAAAATATAAACCCACGAATTATTTTTGACCCTAATTTTTAATATTCAGTAAAATGATCAATGAAAATTAAATTTTAAAGGAATTTGCCCGTTGTGGTACCTGACGAAGTTGAGGATGGAACTGAAGGAAATAAATCTCCAGTAGAGTTTTCTGCAACCGCCGCTGCCTCTTGTAATATTTTATCTGATTCTATACTGGTTGTCTCATCAATACCAAAGGCACCGTCTCCGGCGAAACTTTCAGTCATAAATCCTCCCAACATGTCTGCCATTTGACTGATCTCTTGTTCGGCACCAGGCATTATCTTTCCTAGAGAAGATTTGAGATTTTTCATGAGTCCCATGGTTGGCATTATTGTCATTACGGTATCACCGATATCATTTGTGGTGGTTAATCGTAATTCAATTCTCTCTAAAGCGATTCGTGCATTGCTTAAAATTTTTGTTACTTTTCTTATTTCAGCTAATTCACTTGATAAGACTTTACTTGTTTGAACATCATGATGTTGTGTTGCCTCTACTATTCTTTGAAATATTTTTGAATCTCTTTCTTTTAATTTGATTAACATTCCATCTAATTTTGAAATTTGTAAACTTAGTTTTTTAATTGCAGTCTGAACTCGTGGTTTTAGTGGACCTTTGGGTTTAATTGCATCATTGATAATTTCAGTAATACCTGGTTGTGGTTGTTTAGTCCACTTGTCTTGTAGATTTGCCAATATTCCGAATTTAAAAATTAATACTTAATTTCCAGTGTAAAATTTGATTCACTGTAAATAAAATTAACCTTACAAAAGTTAGTCTTTCCCTAGGAAAAAGATTTTCAGGCACGCTCAGAAATTTTTTTTTACTCTATTAGAAATAAAAAAGTGAAGTGAAAAAATTATTTCTCATTATTCCAGCCGTGATAATTATTATTGTAGTTGCTTTAGGCTCCCAAACTGATAAGGAAAATACAAAAAGTGAACCTTTTTTTCATGTAACCCTAGCTAGTCCTGAATTATACGATAACGGAATTTATTTAAGCCAGTTTTTTTTAGAGAAAGGAGAATATTTCTTTAGGTTTGTGCCTAATGGTGATAGTCCCCAAAATCTTACAATATCCTTAGTAGGAGATGACTTTGAGTTTTCTGAAAATTTCAAATTAATTGGAACCTTACACAAAACTGGAATCTCTGAATATTACACGTGGGATTATGATGGGGACAAATCATTTTTGATTTCAACCCAAAAAGAAATTTCTATTCAGATCAATCCAAATGGAAATGTGAGGGGAAGTGTATCAGTTGATATCCTCAGAAAATAGGAGGCGTGCCCCCTAGTTACAGAACTATGAGAGATTTCCTCTCGTGGTCAGGGGTTGGAGACCTGATTGCCTTTTTCGTTCTGCGAGGCCACGCGATTTAGTCGATAGGAATTATGTCCTTCGGCATTAATTATTATAGTAATTTTTACTATTTATTAATTAATGAAATTTTTTATGTATTTTCCAATAATTCTTGAAATTATTTGATATGTTTTTTTAGAGAAATCAATCCTAAAAAAAATTTTTAAAAATTCAAATTAAAAAAAAACTCAATGTTTAAAATTAGTAAAAATATTGAAGCGAAAATCTTGTTATCCCATATTATTCAAAGATAAAATTTTTAACCAAATTGAATTTCTTTTCCTGAAATTTCCTTAATGGGTATAAATTACGATTTTTACTCTGAAAAATATTGAAATTAGAAGGCAAAGTCGCATTAGTTACAGGTGCAAGTCGAGGTATTGGATTTGAAATTGCCAAAATTTTTTCTGAGAATGGCGCCAAAGTAGTACTCACCTCAAAAAATTCCCGACAATTAGAAGATTCTGCTAATCAATTAACCAATACAACATCAGTACCGGCAGACATTAGAAAAGAAGAAGAAGTTAAGCAAGTGGTAAAAAAGACAATAGAGATATTTGGAAAACTGGATATTTTGGTAAATAATGCAGGCGTTTTTCCAAAAATAAAGCAATTACATGAGATCTCAGAATTAGAGTGGAACGATGTTTTAGATGTAAATCTTACAGGGCAGTTTAGATTTACAAAATTTGCCATCCCGTATCTGCAAAAGACTTCTGGAACAATCATAAATATTTCATCGGATGCGGGACTAAAAGCCTATGAGGGATTTAATGCTGATGCATACTCGGCAACAAAAGCGGCTTTGATTGTTCTTACCAAGTGTTGGGCATTAGAATATGCAAAAGATAAGATTCGAGTAAATTGTATTTGTCCGGGTGTAGTTGATACAGATATGACCAAACCATTTTTGATTACCCAAAAAGATAGAGAATTTATGAATAATGATCATCCACTAGGAAGAATAGGTGCCCCCGAAGAAGTGGCAAAGTCAGTTTTGTTTCTTGCTTGTGAGGATTCTTCTTGGACTACAGGAGCAATTTTGGCTGTCGATGGAGGACAATCAACTAAATAATTTCAAATCAGTTTAATACTGTGCATAATGTAATTTTAATTATGAATGACAAAAAGAAAAAAGCAAAATTAATTATTTTACTAGGAATTATTTGGATAGTCGTTACTTTACCCTTACCCTGGATAATTAATAATCCCCAAGTTTCAGATTCTCAATTCAATATCATTTTATCAATCATTGGTGTGATGTCGATTCCATTCATAATGCTTGGAGTGGCATGGACTTTAAAACCAGAGTTAACAACCTAGGTAGTTTACATTGAAAAAAATTCCAATCGTTAATAAAATTCCAGAGTTAGATATAGCTTTGCAGGCTGCAATTGAAGCGGGAAATGCAATTTTAGATATTTATGGTAAAAATTATGAGACTTTGATAAAAAAGGATGATTCTCCTATTACAGAAGCTGATCTGAAAAGCAATGAAATAATTAAACACGTTTTATCCAAGACGGTTCATAGTATTTTGTCTGAGGAGGATAAAGATGATCAAAATAGGTTATCTCAAGAGATTATTTGGATTGTAGACCCATTAGATGGAACCTCTGATTTCATAGATAAAACGGGAGAATTTACGGTAATGATCTCTTTAGTAAAAAACAAAAAACCTATCTTGGGTGTAATTGGTTGGCCAACAGAAAATACTATTTTTGCTGCTCAAAAAGGAAGCGGTGCTTTCAGATATTTAGAAGGCGACTGGGAGAAAATTTCAGTTAGTAAAACTTCAGACTTGAAACAATCTAGAGCTATAGGATCTAGACACCACCTCTCAAATAAAGAAAAGAGGTTTATAGAAAAATTAGGTTTTAAAAATTTCACAAGTATCGGAAGTTCATTAAAGGTAGGGAAAATTAGTTCTGGTGAAGCTGAAGCATACATCACTACAACTAACAAAATGAAAGAGTGGGATTCTGCCGCGTCGTATTGTATTATTTCTGAAGCTGGAGGAAAAATGACAGATATCTGGGGTAATGATTTGTCCTATAACAACAAAGATGTTTATCATCAAAATGGGATTATAGTTACTAACGGATTAATCCATAACAAAATACTGGAAGAATTTAAAAAATTAAATTAGATTTCTTCCTTTAAGGAATTTTTTAACTTTATTTGAACTATCTGAAAGAGGTTCATTTTCTGTATCCACTACAAGATCTGCTTTTTCTGGCGCCTCGTAAGGATCGTCAATTCCTGTAAACCCCTTTATTTCCCCTTTTCTTGCCTTTGCATACATTCCTTTGACATCTCTTTCTTCACATTTTTCTAGAGAACATTTAACAAAACATTCTGCAAATTGATCTCCCGCACCGATGATTTCTCTTGCTTTTTCTCTATTCTCAAGATAAGGAGAAACTAGAGATACTGCACTTGGAACCCCATGTTTTAGTAAAAGTTTTGCTAAATGAGCAACTTTTTTGTTATGCTCATCTCTGCCTTCTTTTGAAAAATCTTTAGGTGAGAACCATTCTCGTAACTCATCACCATCAAGCATAGCCAAATTTGGAATATCTTTTTGTAGATCTTTGACGATTGTGGTCTTTCCTGAGCATGGGAGACCAGTCATCCAAAGAACAAATGGCTTCATATTGTTTTGTAAGTTTAATACGACATAAAGAGCTTACGTTAAATTTGAAACCATGGTTGATTTTCTAGGAAATCTATTTCTTTTATCATGTCTTCTTTCTTTTTTGTAATGGCAGTAACTGATCTATATTGTTCATACATTTCAGTTTCTTCTTCTTTTGATAGAACCTCAGCTTCTGCTTGATCAAAAAATTTGTTTTCTTTGTTCAGATGATCAAAAAGGTATACTGAATAAGTTCTCAAAAACCTTGAAACTGGCTCCCTTGCATCTTCCCCTTTTTTCCATCTTTGCAAATGTTTGTTAATCTCCCTTGCAATGTTTCTTCCAAATTCATGTTCTATCATAAATTTTCTAATTTCGTCTTTTAGAGTATCATAACTTACTACACATGGAAAGTAAGAATTTTCCTCTCTAGAATGATGAATGGTATCGACAAATTCGTAAATAATTATGGTTATCTTATCAATATCTGAAAAAGGAATATTTGATCCATTGGATATCTTTTCGGAACATTTTTCTATAATTTTTTGTAGACGTCGAACCTGGTCATGGTCAGCCCTAAGTTCTCCTGTTGCACTCAACAAAAATTGGTTTTTAATGTGAGATTTAATTGGTTCGTAATTTTTTTAAATTAATCATAAACATTGAATCAATCTACCTTGACTAATTTGCCTTTTAATAAGTAATAATCAGAATCACCTATAGAATGAATCCAGTTTTTTTTGGAGTTTTGGAGACAATAAGAGGGCAATTAGGTGATCTA
The DNA here is from genome assembly GCA_024644385.1 of Nitrosopumilaceae archaeon. Lineage (GTDB taxonomy): Archaea > Thermoproteota > Nitrososphaeria > Nitrososphaerales > Nitrosopumilaceae > Nitrosomaritimum. The sequence goes on from JAHELB010000002.1 coordinate 41,215, forward strand.
GGTTTTTTGAATAGTATTGATATTAATTTCATACTTGTTAAACTAAGTGAGTTTCAGGATTTCATCAGTACGTTAAGCCAAGAAGGGCCAATTGCCTCTGCTCATGTATTATTACTTGCTGCAGGTGTGGTTATATTTTCAGGGGTTATTGGAGAGGCCTTTTTTAAAAAAACAGGGATACCCGACATTGCATTTTTGATGATATTAGGAGTAATTATAGGACCAATTCTTGGAATAATTCAACCAGTAGCGGTTTTACAAATTGTTCCGTATTTTGCAGCTTTGGCGTTGATAATAATCATGTTTGATGGAGGATTAAATTTAGATCTAAAACATATTGTAAAAACAGCTCATTTTGCCTTTACCTTGGCAATACTTGGTTTTATTTTATCAGTTGTAATTGCAACTTTAGCAGTACATTATGCTCTAGATTGGTCATGGTTGGAAAGTATTCTTCTTGGGTCAATAGTTGGAGGGAGTAGTTCGGTAATTGTATTTGGACTTGTGAGAAATATTAGAATTTCAGAGGAAGCCAAGAATATGCTTAGTTTTGAATCTGCCTTAACTGATATCTTATCTACAATTATCGCCTTTATTCTATTTGGAGCAATACTTGCAGGTCAATTTGACCTCCAGGTTTTACAAGAAACTTTGGGAAGAGCAATCGTTGTAGGACTAGTTTTAGGTTTTGGAGTAGGAATTCCTTGGATGTATGTGTCTACCAAACTAGCCAACACTCAACATGCTTACATGCTTACATTGGGAATTTTGTTTGTCCTATTCTTTTTGGCAGTTTCCTTTGGGGAATCAGGAGCGCTGACTGCATTGGTATTTGGATTAATGATTGGTAACAGGAAAAATCTTGCAAAGATTTTGAGATTCAAAGTTCCAAGAATAGAGGTTGATGATCCAACTCATAACCAGTTAACGTTTTTGGTAAGGTCTTTCTTTTTTGTATTTGTAGGATTATTGGCAAGTATAGGTAGTATTGAATATGCTATTCTAGGAGTTGGAATTACAATTGCAATTTATTTTGGAAGATTGATTGTGGGTAAGATCACTTTAACCAAAAGATTTTCATTGTTAGATAAGAAGGTCACCTATTCAATGATTCCTCGCGGTTTAGCTGCGGCGGTATTGGCAACAATTCCTTTAACCTTAGGACTACCAAATGCAGAGATTTATCCTCAAATTGTTTTCTTTATTATTTTAGCTTCAGTAATCATTACCACAATTGGTTTAGGACGATCAAAGAAAATTCCACCTCCGGAACCAAAAGAAGGTGGTTTTATTAAAAAACCTCCAGAGGATTCTCAAAAAAATAAGGAAAAAAATTAATAGATTTAGGATTTTAGTTTTTTGTTTATCTTTTGAATATATTGTTGACTATATTGCGTAAATAATTGAATTTTATCTTGGGCAAGAGCCATAGCTCCTGGTCTACTATTAACATGATTTTCTAATAATTTTTGTTCTTTTAACAATTTTTGCAGGGTCTCTTTGGTTTGTCGTTCAAGTTTACTTGTTAAATGTTGTAGTTCAGCATCAAGCAGATTTTTTGTATCTGGAAATGCTGGGGGAGACGCACCAATTATTTCTTTCATGGTAATTTGACCAAATATTTTTTTATCAAGTTCGATCAATTTTTTTCTTCCATTAAATGTGTTATAAATTCAATACTACAAAATTTTAATTTATTAGAATTGAATTTCTATTGTTCGTTGATTTTTTATTTATGTTCAGAGGTAATTATCAAATATGAAATTAGAAATTAGAGTATTATATTATAAATTTGAAATTCAAGGAGGAAAAATTGACTTATTGTAACGGAAAATGCACGAATTTCAAGGCTCAAAAACCATCCAGGATGGGTAGGTATGCTTCTGGACAAAAACGATGTAATTATTGCGAAATTTTTCTAAAATATGATGGAGTCTCTTGCCCTTGTTGTAATAGACAACTAAGATGTCTCCCTAGAAGCAGAAAAGGTAAAGAGCGTTATTTAGAACAAGTTATTTCCTAAAACTGTTAGAAAAACAAAAAGTGCTTATTTATTAGGATAATGTATATTCATATCATGCCTATTCCAGATGATGTACAAGATTTTATTGAAAAGCAAATAAAATTAATGATTTCACAAACTGAAGCATATTTGCCCTTTATCAAAATCGCATATCCTTATTCAAAAAATCTGGCAGATGCATGCTACAATCTAATTGTGGGTAGTGCAGTATCAATTTTTGTAAATCAATATGCTATGAGGATGAAATATCCCACTGCTGAAGATTTTACTGAATTTGGAAAAATTACGGTAAAGTATCGAGATCAAATTGACCAGTTTTTCAAATAATTACCGAATTTGGATTTTGTGACCTGAAGCTTCTTTTGGTATTGTAATTGTTAACCTACCTTTGTTAAATTTAGCAGTTGTTTTTTTATCATCGATTTTCTTAGGAAGGGTAAGAGTTTTTTTAAAATATTCAAATTTTGTTTTTACACCTAATTTTTCTTCTAAATAGCTCTCTTGTAATTTTGCTTCAACGGAAATCGAATTTTCATTAATTGTTATTTTTATATCGTTTTTGTTTACAAGGGGAAGATCGAATTCTAGTATCCAATTTGTTTCAAATTCCCTTAGACAAGAAAGTGGGGAGAGAGTCTGTTGATCAATATCATCGTTTAACAATGAGCTAATTGACGGCGATAAGATTCCAAATTCAGGGATGTTTTCTTTTTTATCCATAAAATCACCTGTAAATTTGTGGAGGTCTACCAACCTTTTTTTCTTGTTGTAAGGAACGAATTGTTTCTTCCATTAAATTTCTATGTTGAATTCGTAACCATTCAATTTTCTTTTGTATATCACCTGTGTCTATTTTTACATCTAATACCCTAGCTAGAGTAGTAATTGCTACAATAGAGGCCTCAGGATCAGGGAAAAAGGGATGGCATTCAGCATATAAGATTAAGGCGGGGATTTGAGATTTTCTAAAAGATGTAATCATTGCGGCATCTGTTCCAAAAATTGAACCTGCTAAGAATTTGGAAATTCTAAAATCATAAAGGAGTTTTTCTAATGACTTGTGTGTAACTAGACCATAAATTTTTGAAGCTTTAGGATCTTTGTTTATTGTTTCCATTCCGCTTATGATAATTATCTTTTTTATTAGATTTTTTTTGGCATAATCTATAATTGACTCCGCAAAGTCATATGCAATAAAAGGATCAAATGGAAGATCAGACAATATAACAAAAAGATTATTTTTTTTATAGATTCGTATGGGTGGGAGGATTTCTCCGTTTTCGACAAATAAGGTAGGAGGTAGATCAGGATGCTCTATTTCTCCTATTTGACTCATTTCTAAATGATGAATTAAATATGAAACGGTAAAAGTCCCTACAAGACCATTACTTGGGAATCCTACAAGTAATATGTTTTCTTTAAGTGATTTTTTGCTAGTTTGCATAATTAGAAGACAGGTAATCCCATTTTTCTAATACTAGGTTTTGACCTTTGTTTTGCCCGTTTAGAAAGATTTCTTAAAAGTTTTTGGCTAATCTCTTCTAAAACTTCACTTAGATCAAATCCAACAGATTTGTAAATTAATGGAGCACGATGAGTTGTAGAAACTCTTATTGTAACCTCAAATTTTCCTTCTCTCTTTCCGCCGCTTCTTTGTTTTTTAATTAAAACTCTTGCTTCGTGAATTTCTGAATAAGTTTTTTGTAATCTTTTTAGAGTTTTTTCAAATTTAGACCTAATCAAATTAGAGTTACGTTGATCTTCAGGCATTCCAACTATAAATAATGGAATTTGTGTTTCAATTTTGGATGCTAACAATCCTAGGATATCTTTGAAGGTAATTATTCCTTGTAGATTGTCCCAGAGATTAACAAGACAACATGTTGTATCACTTTTTAGCATAGATTTGAGAATTTTATTTAAATCATCATTCGGCGAACATTGAGGAATCCTGGTGCTACCAATATTCCCAATTCTTGATTCTAATTTATGAACTCGGTTTGCTCCTATTGAGAAACGACCTAAACTTTCCTTGGGTAATATAGTCTCCAATAGATGAAATGAAGTCAGAACTTGTTTTATTTTGCCATTATTTAGGACTGGGAGATGATCGATTTTTTTACTAGTCATTATTCTTTTTGCGTTACTCAATGATTCGTTTGCATCAATTATTGTAGGATTTTGTGTGTAGATTAGATTGGCTTTTATCCATTTGTTATCCTTTAATGAAAGTAATTTAAGAATTGATTTTGCAGTAACAACACCTATAATTTTATTTTTGGAAACAACTGGAACTTCTCTTGTTTTATAATGGGTCATTATGTGGGACGCTTTTTGAATAGAATCCTCCGGAGAGACATATGGGACTGGAGAAAGAAAGGCATCTACTTTCATGGTTGTTATATTTTTTGCATTTAGCAAAGAAAGGATGTTAGTTGATAGGGTAGATTTTCCATTTATACAAAATACATCATAGGCATTATTTCTGCTAATTTTATTAATTACCGAAGATAGTGTTTCGTTAGGTTCAATAATTGTAGGTTTTGATATTAGTCTCTTTATTTTGGTAGATTGTAAATCTTTAAGATGTTCATAAATTGTATCTGTAATCATTTGATCTATCTGATAAATCACCCTGTTTTAAATTAAAAGAAACCTCTAGATTTTCAAATTTGATTTTCATGTGTGATATTTGAGTTCATATATTTAACCGCAAAACTATCAATTGAATTATTGTTATTAAAAAATGCTAGTTTAAATCAAATAATAATAAAAAAAACTATTACCATCAACCCAAATACTAGTTTGCTCGATGCTAGAGGAATTTTACTTCGACATAATTTAAAACGACTTGTTGTGATTAATTCTAAAAAAATTCCAGTTGGGATTATTACGGAAAAAGATATCGCAAAGACGATTTATGCTTTAGGTGACAAACCGATTAAATCTGTAAAGGTTTCAGGGTTTATGTCAAAAACACTATTTACCGTAAAAAAATCGGCATCAGTATATGATTGTGCTAAATTAATGAGAAAACATCGTATTAGTTCAGTTATTGTTTTGGCGAGAAACGGAATTTTAGAAGGGCTAGTTACAAAAACAGATTTAGCTTCAATTTTTCTAACACATGCTGTTTCTCCACTTAAAGTTTCAAAAATAATGACTAGACGAGTAGTTACTGCAATGCCAGGAGATTCTTTGCTTTTTGTTGAAAGTTTGTTAATTCATAACAGAATTTCAAGAATTGTTATCCAACGAGATAAAATCCCTGTTGGAATAATCACATACAGAGATTTTGTGCCAGCGAAATTGCCATATTGGATTTCGCAATTTGCAGACCCTAAGGAGGTGGAGGATTATAAAACCAAGAATTACCTTGGAGAGTTTCAAGTAAACCAAATGAGTCATTTACTTCAATTCAAAGCTGTAGATATTATGACGTCTAATCCAATTATAGTAAAAGCTGATGAGGATGTTAGTGTAGCTGTTTTATTAATGATAAGAAATGGTATAAGTGGAATACCAGTTGTAAAAAATTCCAAACTAGTAGGAATTATCACAAAAGCAGATGTTGTAAAAGCTATAGCAGAGGCTTAATTTATTTCACTATTAATAAGGAACAGGGGGAATTATTTGCAAGTTTATTTGATACACTACCAAGAAAAAATCTCGCTGTGGCACCAAGACCTTTACTTCCCACTATCATTAGATTACATTTTTTATTTTTAGCAAGTTTTACAATTTCATTTGTTATATTTCCCTCTTTTATTATCGTAGTTACATCAAGTCCTTTGTCATTAGCAGTTTTTTTTCCTTTCAGTAGAACTCTATTTCCAAACTTTCGAAGAATTTCTAGATACTCTTTTTTATCTAACAAATTTAACGATGGGGATTTATCAACGACATAAACTAAAATCAAATTTGATTGGTAAACTCTGGCAAGATCACACGCTTGAATAAGAGCTTTTTGAGAATTGTCCGAACCGTCTAATGGAACCAGGATGTTCATGTATAATGATTTTCTCATATTATAAAAAATCATAATCATAGATATTAAACTAAACCGTTGAAAATCAATTTGGAAAGAGTTGATTATTAAAATTGATAATCTAGATTTAGTATTAATTCATAAAAGTTAATTTGTATAGAAATGATTAGGAAAAAAATAAAGAAAATTCTTGTTCCTTTAGACGGATCTAAAAATTCCATGAGGGGTCTGGATGAGGGAATTTATCTTGCAAGGCAATGTCAGGCAACAATTACGGGCTTGTATGTTATCCCAATTTTTCCTAGAAATTTTGTTGATGCCATTATGCCATTTCAAATCCACCTAACAAAGATCGCAAAAAAATTTATGAGTGAAGCAAAAGACAGATGTGCCCAAAAAGGAATTGTTTTTAAATCTAAAATTATTTTTGGCAGTCCAACCGTGGAGATTGAAGAAGTATCGCGTAAGGGAAAATTTGATATTATTATTATGGGTTCTAGGGGGCAAAGTGGATTAAAGGAAGTTTTTTTGGGCAGTGTAGCAAATGCGGTTGTCCATAAATCAAAAGTACCAGTGTTAGTGGTGAAATAGTAATAGTATGTTCTCAAAAATGTTGACTAAAATTTTAGTCCCGTATGATGGCTCAAAATTTTCAGCAAAGGCATTAACACGAGCTATGGAGCTTGCACACAACCTTGATTCAGAAATATTTTTATTTTCTGTAGTAAATGTAGGATATATTTCTCCTCCAGGATTACTCCGTAGTTTAATTAAATCAAAAGAAGAAAAAGCTGCTATTAAAAAATGGTCAAAATCAGTTAAAGCGGATGCAGAAAGAATGTTGAAAAAGGCTGTAAAAAAATGTCAATCAAAAGGAATTACTGCATCATTTTGGATTGATCAGGGAGAAATTGCAAGTAAAATTTTGGATTTTGCAAAAGACAAAAAAATTTCATTAATAGTTATTGGAAGTCAGGGGCTTCATGGGATAGGACAATTAAAGACTTTAGGAAGTGTAAGTAGAAGGGTATCTGAAAATGCAAAATGCCCAGTTTTAATAGTAAGGTAACCTAATTTTCTTTCGTTATATTAAAAATTAAATTTTTTTATTGTTCTTTTTGCATTCTGGTAAGGATTTGATCACAGATTTTTCTCATTTCAGAGTCAGATCCAATACTACAAATTTCCACTAAATCCGATGTTGTTATTATCCCCACAACTTTGTTGTCCTCTATTACTGGTAATTTGTGAATGTGATTTTCCTTCATTTCTTCAGCTGCTTCCCAAACTGTTTCATCAGGATCAATTGATATCAGGGGTGAGGACATTACTTGTTCTATTGGAGAGGTGATTGGCTTTTCTTTAGAAACAATGCGTTTAACAAAGTCTCTTTCTGTAAGAATTCCTACCGGTAATCCATCTCTAGTTGCAATGATACATCCAATATTTTTATCATCCATTAATTTTGCTGCTTCTTTGATAGTTGCCAAAGAATCTAAGGAATTTACCTTGTCAATCATGACATCCCTTACAAAGGTATGGGCCATATTTTTAACACAAATGTTATTCTAATAAAGAAGATCCCAATTTTCATCTTGAGAAAGTAGTTTATGATAAAACTACTTTACGATTAAAATGGGTATATTGGATTTATGAAGAACTGAGTTTGAAGTGCTTCCAAGAAAAGCTTCTTTTAATCCACTTTGCCCCCTAGAACCCATAATAATAATATCATATGATTTTTTTTTTGAGAAATTAATAATTTTAGAAGCCTCATCACCATATACTACTTGGTCATCAAAAACAATTCCATTTTGTGCAGCTCGTTTTTTGGCTTTTGCCATAAATTTAGCGGCATTATTAAGTAAGTATTTTTCAGCGTATGAAATTTGAGAATTAGTTTGGGGTTTTGCTAAGGGAACAACATACAAGCCCGTAATTGTTGCCTGACATTGCCTTGCAAGATAAATTCCCTCATCCAGACCCCTCATGGAATTTTTAGATCCGTCTAAAGGAACAAGAATTTTCTTTATTTTTTTCATAAATAATTAATTGTAAAATAGAATTTAAGAAGTTTTCAAAATATCATCAATAATAATTCCAAAATAGTATTCTCTTGTTTGATTTTCAAGAATGAGATTATGCGAAGTCTCTATAATACTTGAAAAACTAAATTAAATGATATGGAATCTAGGGCTAGAGGTATTACGGTAAAGAATATTATGAATAAATCGATTATTTCCGTTGACGCCACTCTTTCTTCCAATGAGGCTGCAAAAATGATGGAAGATACAAAAGTAGGTGCCGTAATTGTGATGGAGAACAACACGCCGATAGGGATTGTTACAGATAGAGATTTTGCAATTAAAATTGTAGCTCATGCTTATCAAATTACAACTCCAGTAAAACAGATCATGTCTTCTCCACTTATTGCCACCAGTCCAGATGAAACAGTTTTGATGGCTGCAGATCTAATGTATACCAGGGATATCAGGAAATTGCCTGTAATTGACAATGACAAAGTGGTGGGGATAGTTACAGCTTCAGATCTAGTTAAACAACTAGCTATATCAACTGAGGAGGATATCCAAAAAATGTATCATGAAACTGTAATCAAGGTTTACAAACAATATAGTCCTTATAATTAACCTTGATTAACTAAGGTAGTCATTATAGATTTTCCTGCAATTAAGGCACCAATTGATAACCCAATGTTTGTTACAATATTAACTGCTAATGTTGTATAATGATGATTATCTAATAGATTGCTAGAATCAAGGGCAAAAGAAGACATGGTTGTCAAAGATCCACAAAATCCTACAGCCGCTAATAGAGAATATCTACCATCGAGATTCCATTGTTCTGATAATACTATAAAAATTCCTAAAACGAAGGCTCCAATAATGTTAACAATCAAAACATTCACTGGAAGGGTATTGAAAATTAACGGTGATTCAGTAATCTTGTACCTTAAAAAAGCGCCAAAAACAGATCCTACTGCCAAAAAAATAAATTCTAAACCTTTCATTTTCTATCCACTATTATCGTCTTTTTTAATAGTATTAACATGACTTGATATCAATTTGATTCCACACGTAAAGTAAATTATAATAATTTAATTTTAATTTAGATTATGAAAAATAGATTGATTTAGACTCCTTCGTTTAATTTATCATGAAAAATGTAACTAGGATTTTTATAGGTTCGGTATTTTTCCAAGCTAATGACCCTTAAACTTCGCTGCGATGAATATGGGTTTGAGTGTGATTTTTCTTTAGAAGGAGAAAAAAGCCTTGAACTACTCGAAAAGCTAAGAATACATTTTGAGGAAGAACATGGAATAGAATATCCGATTGATGCAGTAATTCAGATGATTGTAAACCGTGGCCATTCTCTTGATTCTATAAAGAAATAGAAAATTTTAAGAATTAATTTTTTATTTATTTTTAACATTTATTAGAATGTATGATATATTAAAAAATAAGTTTAGTTTTAGAAATTAATGAGGAATTTTTGGTGAAGAAAGTCTTATTTTGATTTCAAAATTACCTCCTTCGATTTGTTTTTATGTTTTGTATAACATTTACTAGTAGTAGTGGTAGCGTATTATTCTAGTGATTATGATGTCAAGTGTCAACTCGATACTTGCAAAACCTACCCTGTGATAACAGATTCAAATAGAGGAGAAGTTTTTTGCGGGGGTTGCGGGCTTGTCTTAGTGCAAAACTTGGACGACATGTCACAAGAAAATCATAGTTATAGTTCAGAAGATTTTATGAAAAATGCCAGAACGGGTCCTGCAACATCACTTACAATGTACGATAAAGGATTATCAACGGTGATAGGAACTAACAAGGATTCTTCTGGAAACAGTTTATCAAGTAAAACCAAGTTTGAATTTAAAAGACTTCGCACATGGGACCAAAGGAGTAAATCAAAAACAACTTCTTCATTAAGTAAGGCCTTTACACTATTACATGGAATGAAAACGAAAATTGGGGTATCTAATAATGTAGTCGAAAATGCGGCATATATTTATCGAAAAGCAGTAAGTGCCAAACTTACAAGAGGGCGAACTATGTCATCATTAATTGCAGCATCTTTGTATGCTTCATGTAGGCAAAATAATATCCCTCGTACCCTAGACGATATTGCGCTTGCTGGAAATGTGGAGCGAAGGATTTTATCAAGAGATCTAAGAACAATCATAAAAAAACTATCCTTGAATCTGAATCAATATGATACTGCATCATTTATTGTAAAGATTTCAAATAACATGAATTTAGGTGAAAAAACTAAAAGAGATGCCTTTGAAATTCTAAAAAGATGTGAAGATGAAGGAATTACCGCAGGAAAACACCCTGTTGCACAGGCAGCCGCATCATTATATATTGCATGTATTGTTAATGGGGAAAAAATTAGTCAAAAAAAGTTTTCAGTTGAATCTGGAGTTAGCGATGTTACAATTCGAAATCGGGCATCATTAATCAAAAAGACTTTAAGAATAGCTGACTAGGTTAATTATAAAATTGTTATTGACGAAAAAGGTTTTTCATATAATATTTCTTGAAGTTGACTTACCAATTCCATTATTACTTTGATCTGCTCCAAAGTTATCGCTCTAAGATTTTCAATTATTTTATTTAATTCATTAATTTGTATCTGTAAGTTGAGATTTTCCTCTCTTAGTTTTGAATTTTCTTCTTTTAATTTTTGAATTTTTTCTGTATCACTTTCTTCTGGAAATGGGTCTCGAATTGGTTCAGGTTCTGGAACTTTAATAGGTTTAGGTTCTGGAGATGGTTCTGGTATTTTTGGTGGCTCTGGCTCTTGAGCAAAAACTGGTAAAATTAAAAATAATGAAAAAATAATTATTATTAATCCAAAGTTTAAATTCTTTTTCAATTAATCATTACCCCAATTTAATGAATTAATTTTTTGTATATGAATATAATTACTGTTTTCTATTACTGATAATAGATATGAAATGAAAAAAGAAATTATTTAAAGAAATCAAATTCTTGATCTTTTTTCTGTTTTGGTAGGTCTTCCATAACGGCTTGGACTACTTCATTATGATTGTAGGTAAGATGTCGTAGGAATTTTGCAGATTCGTCAGATCTGGTTTTCTCGTCTGCAAACAACATTTCAGGACTACTCAATTCTTTCATCATTATATTGCATTCTTTACATGGATCGAAGTCAAGATAGAGTTTCATAATTTCAAGGTATATTCCTTAGTATTTAGACTATTTTATAGAATGAGTCATGGGTGATTCAGTCTTTCTAGGCTTGACTTTATCAATTGCATCTAAAAGATCCCTCTGTGTAATCTTGATTTCCTTTATGTTTGGTGACTTTCCTCCAACATATTTTTTGAGCGCTGAAATGGCAGCTCTATTGGTAACAGCCGCTATTTCGGCTCCATTAAAGCCATCCGTTAGTTCAACCAGTTTCAAGATGTTTACATCGCTTGCGAGTGGTTTCTTTTTTGTATGAATGTTGAAAATCTGCTCCCGTCCTTGGGTATCTGGATTTGGTACTTCTATTATCCTATCAAATCTTCCAGGTCTGAGTAATGCTTCATCTACAATATCTAGTCTATTTGTAGCACCAATTATCAGTACGTTGTGTAATTCTTCAAGTCCATCAATTTCTGTGAGAATTTGAGAAACTACACTTTCAGTTACATGAGATTCAGATCCGCCGCTTCCTCTTCTAGGTACTAGCGCATCTACCTCATCAAGAAATATTATACAAGGCGCAGCCTGACGAGCCTTTCTAAAAATTTCTCGTACTCCCTTTTCTGATTCTCCCACCCATTTTGATAGTAATTCTGGGCCTTTGATACTGATAAAATTAGATTCAGTCATTTTAGCTAAAGCTTTTGCAATCAAAGTTTTTCCTGTTCCTGGTGGTCCATGTAATAATATTCCTTTAGGAGCTTCCACGTCAACAAAATCAAAAGCTTCTTTGTATTTGATTGGCCATTCAACTGCCTCTTTAAGTTCTTCCTTTAATTCTGCTAGTCCTCCTACATCATTCCAACTAACATTTGGAATCTGAACTTGCACTTCACGCAATGCACTTGGTCGAACTTCTTTGAGAGCATCAAGGAAGTCTTCACTTGTTATCTTAATTTTTTGAAGAATTTCAGTTGAAATTTTATCTTCATCAAGATCAATTTCAGGTAGAATTCTCCTCAAAGACCTCATCGCCGCTTCTTTAGATAAAACTTCTAAGTCTGCACCGACAAAACCATGGGTAGATTTGGAGATTTGGTTAAGGTCAACCGTTTCATCAATTGGCATTCCACGGGTATGAATAGAAAGTATTTCGTGTCTTCCTTCTGCGTCAGGAATTCCAATCTCTATTTCTCTGTCTAGTCTTCCTGGTCGTCTAAGAGCAGGATCAATTGAATCTGGTCTGTTTGTGGCTGCAATTACTATTACTTTTCCCCTACTTTTCATTCCGTCCATTAATGTCAAAAGCTGGGAAACTATTCTTTTTTCAAGTTCTCCGGAAACCTCCTCTCTTTTAGGTGCAATGGAATCGATTTCGTCTATGAAAATTATACTTGGGGCGTTTTCTTCTGCTTGCTTGAAAATATCTCGTATTCTCTCTTCGCTCTCTCCATAATATTTTCCCATAATCTCAGGTCCGCTAAGCGAGATAAAGTGAGCGTTAGTCTCACCTGCAACTGCTTTTGCCAAAAGAGTTTTTCCTGTTCCTGGAGGCCCGTACAATAATACTCCTTTTGGAGCTTCAACTCCAATTTTTTCAAATAATTCCGGATGTCTCATTGGTAATTCAACCATTTCACGTATTTTTTGGACTTCAATTTTTAAACCACCTAATTCATCATATGTAATTCGAGGAACTGATGCATCGATTGCTTTGGTCATTGGACCAAGTTTGAAAACAGTATTTTCTGTTACAATTACTGGTTTTGATGGTTTGGTACTTGTAATCACAAACTGAATTCTTCCTCCCATTTGTGTACTTAATGCGATTGTATCTCCGGCTGTAAATACATGATTCAAATAATTATAAACCATATATTCTTGCAATCCCTCAATGGAAACTTTTTCTGTTGGGGATAAGATAATTTGTTCTGCAGATACTGCTTCGACAGATTTAATAGAAATTTTATCTCCAATTCCTGCACCAATATTTTGTCTTGTAATTCCATCAATTTTGATTAAGCCTGTTCCATATTCTTCTGGAGAACCTGGCCAAAGCTTTACATGTGTTTTTTTATTGTAAGTTAATTCTAAAATTTGTCCTGTATTCCAATTCGTATCTTCAATAATTTTTGGATCAACTATAGCTCTTCCTCTTCCCACATGTTGTTGTGGAATTTCTTCAATTTTTAAAATAATTTCACTCATTTAATCACCATAAAAAATTTTTGGGGGGGTTATTCAACCTCCACCGTTTTACCCTTGGGTTTTTCATCCTTTGCTAGTTTAAAGACTAGCTCAAGAATCCCATTTTTGTACGAAGCTTTTGCAGAATTTTCCTCAACTTTGTATTGTATTGGAACATTGACGTGATATTGTTTTTCTCCGTGTTCTGCAGAAATATTTACTAATTTGTCTTGTACCAAAATCTTGACATCAGATTTTTCAACCCCTGGCATCTCAGCTACAAGTTTTACAAGTTTTTCTTTATCATCAAAGATTGTGTCAACGACAGGTTCTCTTGTTTTGGATTCTGGAAGTGACTCAGGTTTTACATTTCCATATTCTTGTACAATGGGTTTTCCATTAGGCCCGACAGTCATTGTATAACCATAATAATATGGACCGTCCTTTGCTCCCTTGGTTTTGAATTCCTCAAAAATGTCATCTATATCAAAAAAAGAGCTTGACATTTTTTTGAAGATTCGATTGAATTCATCGTCAAATATTGTCATATTTATCTACTATATGTAATATATATTACAATATATAAATTTTACTTACAAATACATTATTTCTTACATAATGCTATTATATTTGACATTATATAAGATTATTTGGTGAGGCTAACTAACATGTCAGTACCTGAAGTAGTCAGAGAAATCATAACACGAAATCGGTCAATTTTTGACTGTATGAAAATGGATTTAATCAATTACACAGCACTTGCAGTAAAAATTCAACCTGATGTTGAGAGAGTTCTTGGAAATCCTGTAAACTTGAATACTATTGTAGTTGCGATCAAACGATATGCTGATTCCTTTGAGATAAAGGATGAGGTGGAGGATAAATCTGTGTTAAAAAATGCTAGGTTATCTCTAACAGATGGAATAGTTGATATTAAATTTTCATTAAATGATTCTCAAGGAATAGATCCTTTAACAATTTTAGATAAATTTTCAAAAATTACTAGTAACTATGACTTTTTTCGGTCCCCTGACTCGTTTACATTTCTTTCCGAAGACCTAGATGGAATTCGTAGAATCTTTGATTCTCTCCCAAATCAGGAAGATATTTTCAATACAGGTTTGGCTAAAATTAAAATTTCTATTCCACCAAACAAGAATAAATCTGATGTAGTATCTTATGTGGCAGAGGTTTTACATGATAATGGAATTGAGTTGGTAAATGCGTTTTTCAGCCAAGATAACATAATAATAATTCTGAATGAAAGGGATTCATCAAGAGCATATGACATTCTTCATTCTGACATTATTAGAACCTCCTAAGTTCGTGTTTTTCTGGAAAGCCAAACTCATAGGATATATTCTACCATTTTGGGAGGTAAATCCTATTGGTAAAAAATAAGAAAAAAATTGTCATTTTGGGGGGTGGATATGGAGGAGTTGAATGCACTAGAAAATTAGAGGGTTATTTTAAGAAAAATGATGAAATTGAAATTGTTCTTATCAGCGAAGATAACTTTCTATTATTTACACCAATGCTTCCTCAGGTAGCAGCTGGGATGCTTGCAACCAGACATATAGTAATGCCAATTCGTACAATTATAAAAAAAACAACATTTTATGAAGGGAGGATAAAAAACATCGATCCTTATGGGAAGATTGTAAATTTGTGGGGAACCAATGAAAAGAGAGGAGTTTCTATTCATTATGATTTTCTTGTAGTTTCACTTGGAAGTGAAACTAATTTCTTTGGTATGAGTGATGTGGAAAAATATTCCTACACAATTAAGAACCTAAACGATGCCATGACAATTCGAAATAGGGTAATTGATATGTTAGAACAAGCTGAAAATGAACCAAATCCAATCCTTAGGAAGAGTTTACTTAATTTTGTAATTGTTGGTGGAGGTTTTGCTGGAATTGAAACAGCGGGAGAACTTATGGATTTTTTGTTAGATGCGAGAAAATATTATCCTAATATCGAGAAAGGTGAGATCAAGGTATCTGTTTTAGAAGCTTTACCAAATATTTTACCTGGATTTAGTGAAAAGTTAGCAAAGTTTGCCCATAGGTTATTGACAAAACATGGAATCGTAATTAAATTAAAAACAGCTGTAACAAGTTTTGACGGACATGAGATAATGACGAAAAGAATTGAGGAAAAGATAGAGAATTCAGAAATCTCAGAAAAAGAAGCAATTCAAACCAAGACAATGATTTGGACAGCCGGGGTTACCCCTGTTAATACCATTAAAAGATCAATGTTTAAAACTGAAAGAGGAAAAATAATCGTAAATGACTTTTTAGAAGTTCCTCAATTCCCTGGAGTTTTTGCAATTGGTGATTGTGCTCTTTTTGTAGACCCAACCACGGATCGACCATTTCCTCCAACAGCACAACTAGCTGAGGCTCAAGCAAAAGCAGCTGCATATAATTTGTATTCCTTAATTAGAAATCAAACCATGAGGAAATTTGAATATAAATCACGTGGACAAATGGCAATTATAGGAAAAAGGAATGGGGTCGCTTCTTTTTTTGGGATGAATATTAGTGGTATTTGGGCTTGGGCTTTATGGAGAAATGTTTACATTTCAAAAATCCCCAAGTGGGATAAACGATTAAGAGTTTTATTAGATTGGACCATTGATATGTTTTTTGATAGAGATATTTCGAGATTAAGGTTTTCAGATAAAGAAACATCAAAGGAATACAAAGTTCTTGATGAGGTTGATGATGTTTGGTAAAAAGAAAATACTCCCTTTTACGCTAGAATTTAAACAATAACTAAATAATTATTTTTGTTTTATTTTCTAATTTTATAAATTAGAACTGCGGGTGCAACAAAATACATGCCAACATTCAAAAGAATAATACTTGTTCCATAACCTAAGACCTCTTGCTCGGAATCAATATTGATATGATTTAGAATTGATAATGATGTTAACATTGGAGTTATTGCAAGTTTTACAGTTTCTTTAAAAATTGGATTTTCTCGCTCTAAATCAGCTATTATGGGTGAAAAGGAATAGTATAATTGGTTAAATCCACTCATAAAAGCCGCACCAGATTTGGTTGAAAGTAGAATGTTATCTCTTAATTCCCGTAATTGTTGCACTTGAGGTGCAAGTTCAGAGCCAAATGTTGCAGTAGCTATTAGACAACCTCCACCCTCCTCACTTGTTGTGGGCTCGGATAATATTTTGAAGGAATCAACAGAATCATCAAATTTTGATAGTTGGATATCAAAGTCATCCATTCCATTACTGTAAGCAAATGTGTAAAATTTATCAGGGCCAGAAATGGTTGTCTCCTTAAACTTTACATTAAATGATTGGGTATTAGTCTGGAAAATTCCCTCAGCATTGGTGACATAAGCTTCCATTCCTTTTATTTTTGATTTTTCTTGCGAGAGTATTATCAGATTACCAGTAGATACTACCTCTTCAAGTAATTCATTTTTTTCTTGTATAAAATCATCAAAGGTTTTTCCTTCCTTTTCAATTATTCTCAAAGAGATTACGGGATTGATCTCTCCTGTTTGAGGGCCTACTGCTACAACGTCGGGAGTATTTTCATCGGTTTTTGGGGGTGTTTGTAAGGACCAACCTTCTGGTGCTGAAAATGAAACATCTAACTCTTCATTTTCAAACAATTGACTTCCCGTTTCAGATATTGGTGTGGTTGGGGTTTCAATTATTTCTTCAACTCTTTCAGGTTCCCCTAAATCAAGTATGCCTGGAACCTCGGAGCGATTTTCAGTTGTTGCCTTTATTATCATCGCTTTATCGGCATCAACTGGAATGTCTCTTGAGCCCGTTTCAAGGGAGGCGATTTTATCTAAAGTTTCAAAACTTTCATCAGTTGCAATTCTTCCAAATACCGTATATTGTTGGTCCAAGAAATTAGAGTTTTGATGAACGATGAAAAATTGTGAGCCCGCACTATCTGGATTTTGGGCTCTTGCCATTGAAACTATACCACGATTATGTTTAATTGAATTAAATTCAGCGTTTATAGAATAGCCTGGATTTCCCTGGCCCCAAGAAGTGCTATTATCAATGTTTTTTGTATTGGGATCTCCTCCCTGTATCATAAAACCTGGTATAATTCTATGAAAAAGTACTCCATCATAAAATTTACTTTCAGTCAAATTTATGAAGTTTCCAACATGTATTGGAGCATCTTCAGGAAAGAATTCTATTACAATTTCTCCTTGATTAGTTTCCAAAATAACTAACTTATCATCAGATTGTCCAAATGATAAATTTGGTATTGTAATTAATACAAATGCAAGGACCAAAAAAATGAAAAATTTTTGCAATAAATTTCCTCAAATTATCTTACATAAAAGCCAATTGTATTAGTTTTTAACAAGTCAATTTTATGATCGAATATGGAACCTGATGAGAAAATTCAGGCACATTTAGTATCGGTGTGGAGAGAGTCAAAAAAATTCTTTTCTGTTGGGGGAAGAGAAGGCATGTTAATTTTAACGGACAGACATCTAATGTTTGTTCATAAAACTGAGGCAAAAAAGAAATGGTGGGAAGCAATCAGACAAAGACAAACTGTTCATTTTTTAAAATCAAAAAGTACAATGATTACCCATGATGGGTATAATGAAGAAAATCTAAAAAATGATTTGGAAAATGAAAAGAATATTGAATTAAGATTTGATGACATTCTAGACATTTCGTTTGAAGAAAAAATCTGGGGGAGTATATTAATTGTTGAATATCAAAAAAATGAAAAACTTGAGAAACATCAATATTCTATTGCCCAAGATTGGGTAAAATATCCCGCAAAAGAGCCTACCAAATACATGAAAGTAGATTGGGAACCCTTTGTGCAATATATTAAAGATAGACAAAAAATTACAAGGTAGGTTGGGGAAAATCTATGCAGTGGGTGTTGGGCCGGGCTCATCAAAATATGTTACAAAAATTGTAAAAGAAATAATTCAGAATTGTGATATCGTAATTGGATACAAATACACTTTGGAAACAATCCAAAACCTGTTAGAGGGAAAAGAAGTCCATGAGGTTACAATGAGTAACCAAGAGGAGTCTTATCAAAAAATTTTACCTAATTTAGACAATCGTTCTTTGGTAATCCCTTTTACTGGAGATGTTAATTTTTCTGAATCAGAAGTTGTAGATCGACTAATTGAAATTTTTGGTGAGATTGAAATAATTCCTGGAATTAGTTCAGTTCAGGTGGCTGCATCAAAAGCAAAAATCCCGTTAGATAAATCCAAAGTAATTACAATGCACGTAACGGCTTCCATAGAAGAAAAGAAACTAGAATTACAAAAAGCCCTAATTGATGGCCTTAGTGTTATTTTGATTCCACGTCCATGGCCCAAACAACCAGAAAAACATTTTATGCCATCAGAAGTTGCAGTTTATCTCAAAAAGAATAATTTTTCCACAAAAAATATGAAAGTTCATGTTTTTGAAAATTTAACTACTGAAAAGGAGGCTAGTTTTGTAGGGACAGTAAAAGATTTGGAGGGAATGGAATTTTCGGACCTGTCTGTAATGGTGTTCAACCAAACAGAATTAGATTCCTATATGAATTACAAGTGGCAATGGGAAAACTAGTTTCCCTGTTGATTTTTAGTCGATCCAAGAATAATATTGTCTACATTAGGGAAAGAGTAGGCAACTATTTCCATCCAAGGATATTTTGGATCATATAATCTATAAAATCCCATTTCCTCAAATTTTATGTCAAGTGATTCTCCAGGTAATATTTCGGGAGTAGAAATTCTTCCATCAATAGTAAAAGGATTATACCTATCACCATAGTTTTCTTTTCCACTAACAATACTATGAGAAACAATATCATTATTTACAAAAGTAATTGTTGTTCCAGGCTGTATGGTAATTCTATCTTTTGAGAAATAACTTAATCTTAAAGGATTTGTATCGGCACGGCTTTTGGTTTCACCACTTTCAATATAGTTTTGTACTACTCCTTGTTTTGAGGCTCCTTGAAGGATATGTATTGTTAACTTTTCATCATCAATACCAACATCTGTTGTCTTGACTATCTTTGTTAATTGAGAAAGTTTTGAAGTGTAAATAATTTTATAAGAATTATCTATTGTGTTAATTCTTCCCGTAAATCCATATATTGAGCCATTTTTACTCTCTTCAACTAACCGCCCAAAAAAACTAATGGTAGTATCAAAACCTCCTACACTTTCAATATTTCCGTTAATTCTAATATATCGACCCTCCCGAAGAAATTTACCATCAAGTTCTGAAATTATAAAATCTTCATTATCCAGGGTGATAAATCCATCTTCTATCAAAAAGTCTATACTACTACCTACTTGTATTTGAGATGATAAACCAATATCAATTTCTGAAAGTCTGATTCTCTCTTCAGTTACTGCAAACCCTGATCCTTCAAGTAGATAGGCTGAATTTTCATTTACTTCAGCAAAAACATCATTTATGAAAAATCCCGAAGAAAACACAAACAAAACTAAAAGTCCCAAAATAGAATTATTCACATTATGTTTTTCTAATTATTTAGTTTATAATTTACTACTAAATTTTTTTAGACTGGGTGGACAAATCACTGATTTTTAGGCTAAAGAGTAGGCATCTCAAAGCCTTCCTCTTGAGCGAGTTTTATCATATAATCTTCCAAAAATCCACCGGCTAAAAGCAATCCCACTACAATCCCAATTTCAATTAGAGTTGGTTTTAGGAAAGGGTTAAAATTAGTTTTTTTGCTAATTGCTCTAATTAAGATAAAACTCCTTGATGTTGCAAGCGAATAGGCACAAAGCTCCATTATTCCAAATGGTGAAAAGTATAGAATAGCAAGTGGTGGAATTTCTTTTAGTTCGGGTGCTAAAACGGTTATAGCAGAAAATGCGTATCCTGTGGACCATGCTGAAAACAAACCCCAAGCAATTCCAAATCCAGGGATAAACATTGGTAAAGCTATTGTAGTATTATGAATGAAAATTCCCATACCATCGATGTCTTTAACCAATTTTTCAAATTCCTGCATGAAAATATTTGCGTCCTCTTCACTTACTTCAAACATTGTTCCTATTTGAAATACCAAACTAAACAATCCCATGAACACGAAAAACGTAATAATTCTAATTCTAGACATGAACGTTCTTTTAAAATTACAATATTTGAGGGTTAGGCATAGGCGCAGATTTAATAAAACCAGAAGATATTCTTGAATGTTGAAGAAAGAATTATCTCTTGTTTTGAATTACGCTTTGAATAAAGGATTTCAAATTCATCCTAGTGCTTTTGAATTTTTAGAAAATGTAGATGTAAAAAAACTTGAAAGAATAATTAAAGAAATAGTACGAGAAAAGATAAAACAAAAATCCTTTCAGATTAATCAAGATGATCTGGAAAATTATTTTGGAATTAAAGAAGATAAGGACCTTCTAGGTGAATACAAAATTCTTTTTGATCCATCCTCAAAAATTACAAGTGCTGAGGGGATTATTGGTTATAATTTCTTATTTGCTAGTCGATTTAACAAACTAAAAAGAATCATTTCTGATAGGCCTGAATCAAAATTGTTAAAGACTATTGCTTCGATAAAATCGTCAAAATCAAATGAGGATGTGTACGTTTGTGGTCTAGTAACTGCAAGAATTAGTGAAAGAAACATTACCAAATTATTGGTAGAAGACCCTTCAGGCTCGCTTGAAGGGATTATTTTTGATAATGATCTCCAAAAGACCGCAGATTTATTATTAAATGACCAATTTGTTATGGCACGAATAGGGTTTGGGAAGAATTCAGGTTTTATTATTAAGGATTTAATTTCTCCAGATATACCAGATCAATCATCAAATAGATCAGAATCAGAAACTTTTGCGGTTTTTCTTTCCGATTTGCATATTGGGAGTAAGTATTTCATGGAGAATGAATTTAAGGAGTTTATTTTTTGGTTATCTGGCCCTGATCCTGTAGCACGTAAAGTTAGATTTGTGTTAATTTGTGGGGATGTTGTAGATGGAGTTGGCATATACCCAAATCAAGACAAAGAGTTAGTTTGCCAAACTATTGAGGAGCAATTAAAAAAGATGGAGGATTTATTAGATAAAATTCCAGATCATATTAAAATTTTCATTATGCCTGGAAACCACGACCCAGGAAGAAGGGCATTACCACAGCCTGCAATACCAAAAAAATTCAATCCTGGACTATGGGAAAGAGAGAATGTGATAATGTTGGGTAATCCGGCTGTTATTTCTTTGAATGGAGTAAAGGTATTGATGTTTCATGGACAAAGCATCGATGATATTGTAAAAACTACGCCTGGATTGAGTTATGATAGTCCTACAAATGTCATGAAGCAACTTCTGAGGACACGGCACCTTAGTCCAATTTATGGGAGTCAAACGCCTATTGCGCCAGAGTTAGAGGATCTTTTGGTAATTGAGGAAATACCAGATATCTTTCATGTTGGTCATGTTCATCGAGCTCAGTTAGATCTGTACAAGGGTATTCTTTTAGTCAACTCGGGTTCTTGGCAAAACCAGACCCCCTTTCAAGCCAGCGTTGGGATGACCCCAAATCCTGGAATTGCCTTAATGGTAAATTTAAAAACATTTCAAGTACTACATCAAAATTATAATTCAAATTTAGACAATATCTTGTAAAGTAAGATCATCTTTGAAGGTCTTTTTTACCATCTCAGGTGAAATTGTTAATTTGTATTTTTTTGTTCTACCATGAATACCTTGATGAATAAGCCTACCACTAATAATTCCAGATAATTCAATTTCGCTTAACATTTGAGTTATTCTACGTTGGGTTAGTTCCTCACGGCCTACAACTTTGCATAATGTTTTGTATGTTGAGTAGATTTCTCCAGTAGATGATCCACCGGCTTTCAATATAGCTAAAATTAATAATTTTTCGTGGAGAGGATAAGATTTTAGAGAGGTTTCCTCTTTATTTTCTTCTATTTTTAAAGAAGCCTCCCTAACATGTTCCTCAGTTACATTTTCTGATTGCTTCCTTTCTGCAATTTCTCCTGCAACTCGTATCAAATCAATTGCTCTCCGGGCATCTCCATGTTCACCTCCTGCTAAGGCTGCACAGAGATTTAAGGCAGGCTCTTGTACAGAATTTGGAATAAATGCGTGATTGATTCTTTCGTTAAGAATTTTTTTTATTTGGTCCACATTATAGTTGGTAAATACAATTTCTTCTTCTCCTAGGCTGCTAATTACTCGAGGGTCAAGTTTTTCCTTAAAAGTTAAATCGTTTGAAATACCAACTAAGGTTAAAGAGCCTTGGGTTAACCTTTCATTTGCTCGGGTTAATTGATATAAAATATCTTTACCTGTTTTTGAGGCTAGTTGAGCAAGATAATCAATTTCATCAATAACAAAAATTACGTTTATTTTCTTTTCATCAATGTTGTTTAAAATTCGTTTAAAGACCTCACTAATTGCAAGTCCTGTTGTGGGAAGTTCTTTTTCAGTTAAATCTAATTGCCTTCCAAAACTTACTAACAACCCATATAGTGTTGTTTCTTCTTTTGAGTTCGAATAGATTAATTTTATTGGAAAGTTTGATTTTCTAACCCTTTCTTGAATTTTAGATATTACTTTTTTTACTACAAGGGTTTTTCCAGTTCCTGGTTTACCATAGACTAATAGATTTGAAGGTCTGGATTTTTTAAGAATGGGTAAAAGTGATTGGGTTACTTGTTCTTGTTCAGAATCTCTATGTCGGATAATTTCTGGAATAAAAGTAAAATGTAGAATATCCCTATTTTTTATTATGGATTTTCCAGATTCTGCTGCATCTAATAGTCTATCAATTGGGTCTGACATACTCACACACCTTTGTTTCTACTAGTTAACAATATGATCATATCTTAATTTGGAGAGTAAAGAATACAATAGTAACTCTAGTTTAGTTTATAATTAATTATTTTTAGTTAGATTTTCCCAATTAAAAAATTTAAAGAAAAAGAAGAGTGGAAATATTGGTGTGTGGGTAAAACTCACGCCTAGGTTAACATTATGTTAATTTCATGTTAAATAATCACCCAAAACCGTAATTTTACCCCTTTATTTCCATTCCAGGCGTTAAGATAGGTGTTAACACTGTGAACATTCAAAATTACCCCCTTTATTTCCATTCCAGGCATAAAATGAGGGCCCTTAATTAGTGATAAAAACAAATATTGTTAATAACAAAAATTACCCTAGGCGTGAGCCAGGCAGTCAATGTTAACAAACTAACTAGTTAACAAAACTTCTTGGATCTATTGAACTGTTAACAATCGATCCTCAAAGATCTAAAAATGACAAAAAAACGCATTAGAATTGGCATGGAAGACTCTGAAGGAGCCCGCTATGATATTAAATTAGAAGGAAACGTAACTAGAGAAAAAGTCCTAAAAATATTTGAGATGATGGATTTAATGAATATTGAAGAAGAGCAAGGAACAATAAATATGGACTCAATTGGGGCTAAAATATGGAATATTGTTGATAAATTCTTCCCTATGGGCAAATTCACCTCCACAAATATACTGGAAAAATATGAAGATGAATATAATGAGCCTGTAAAACTAAGTATTATTTCTACATATTTATCCCGATTTTCTACAAAAGGAAAAATTGATAGAGTTAGAACTGGTCGAGAATGGACCTATCAAACCATAAAAATAAGTCAAAAACAAACCTAATTGATTACTATTTTACGCACAATTAATCTATCTTTACCTAAAATCAACTTCACATACTCTCCCTTTTGAATATCCATATATTTTCTGAATTGTTTTGGGATGGAAATCGTTCCCGCGGAGGTGATTTTTACTAAGACCTCATTTTCTTGTATAGACATATAATTATTATATATTAATAATATATATAATTAATAATTAAATAAAAATTACCCGTCATTCAGAAATTTATCTTTAAATTTGATAATGAAAAACTAAAAAGTTTGAAAAATTAGATTAAACCACTATTTGGGTAGATTCAATACTACCTATCCTCTCTTTTCCTTTTTCAGAAATTGAGTAAGTATATGGTTTCGAATCTGTGTTTCTTTTAACATATCCATCATCAAACAATTTTTTCATTAATCTTGATGTGTGTTCCCTACTACGTTTTAATGTGACTTGTATGTCACGTGATGTCATAGCTTTGTTTGTGATTAGGTGCAACACATAATCTGTTGCATTATTGTGATCCAAATTAGGCATACGAGATATAGTTTGAGGTTCCTCCACCTTAGGTTTGGTTTGGATTGTAGATTTGAGGGGGTTTTCCTTAACCTCGTTTTTTGCTAGTTTTTCCAAGAATTGTTTTAATTCTTGGTTCGGATCTTCAGATTTTACATCTAAACCTTGAATTTCTAAAGAATCTAAACGTATTTTCATATCAATTAACTGCCTTTCATAATACTCTAGTCGTTCTATTTGTGATGCATCAGTTGTTTCATTTGATTTAATCATAGGACGTAATTTATAATAGATAAAAAGACCCCCCAACCCAACCAAAAATGCAACAATCACACTTAATATTACATCAGGATCAGGAATTTCAATTAACATCACATAATTTATTCCTAAATTGTGATTTATTGTGATTGACCAACATTAATTCACATATTAGATTAACAATCTCACATTATGTATCACAGCTTACAGGTCACCAAAAAACTACAATATTGATTAACATCACAAATTACATGTCTGTCGTATTACCCTATCAATAACACTTATCACATCATTTTCTCTTTCAGGAAAAACATCACTATCCATTATCACATTAACTTGTTCAGAAAGTTTTGAAATCACATCAATATCATCAGGTAGAATTATGCCTAGACCACGTAAGATAATTATTGAATAAAATAAAGAGATTAATTTCTCTCTTGATTGACTAACTTGCCTATAATACGCACCTTTTGATATAGTAAATTTGGTTTCGAGAAGATCTTTCTGATTTAAAATAATTTCAATTTGTCGCTCTGTAAACAATGATTTTTTGATAATTTTTCTCATAATATTGTTAAAATTAGAATTATTGAACTCCGACATAGCTATACAGTTTTGTATACCGACATTCCAATTAAACTTTAAAGTATCAACCACAAACTCATTTTATGGCTGGAAATAAAGTTGAATTATTCCTAAAATCTGAATTAAAACGGAAAAATGCGTTATTATTTGTTTTAATAGACTCTGAAGTTTCCAATATAGAATCCTCAAAGAAGTTGGCAAAAGATGTAGAAAAAATCGGAGCCTCTGCTATTCTTGTTGGTGGATCTTCTGCGATAGACCAAATTGAAATGGCCAAGGTGGTCAAAGGCATTAAACAAGGGATTAAAATACCAATTATCCTATTTCCTGGAAATATTACAGGAGTTGTCCCAGAGGCTGATGCCATTCTTTTTAGTTCCCTTATGAATTCTGAAAATCCATATTTTATTACACAAGCACAAGCACTTGGAGCCCCTAACGTCCTAAAATTTGGTCTAGAACCCCTCCCTACTGCCTATTTGGTGGTTGGTGAAGGAACCTCTGCCTGGTTTATAGGCTCCGCACGGGGAATTCCATTTGAAAAACCCAAAATCGCAGCTGCATATGCTCTAGCGGCCCAATTTCTGGGAATGAGATTTGTATATTTAGAGGCTGGATCAGGAGCAAAATCAACCATAACACCTGAAATGATCAAAACGGTTAGAGCTGCATTTAATGGATTTTTAATAGTTGGGGGAGGAATTAAAGATACTAAAACTGCCAGAGATTTAGTCAAAGCAGGAGCTGATGCCCTAGTGATTGGTACTTTTCTTGAGAAGGGGGGGAGCATCAAAAAACTATCAGAAATTGCTAACGCAATTCAAAAGGCAAAGTAATGAGACAACATTATGTCCGAAAATAGTGCAAATTCTCGTTTACGAGGAATCAAAATGCCTAATTACTATAGAGAATACTATTCGGATCTATCAAATCAGACTTTTAGAATTTTTGAGAGAGCAGCAGGGGCCAAATCAAGTTTGGTAGATTCTTCTGGAATAATTGAGCCTAAAATTGCATTTGATTTAGCCGATAGGGTTGCTAAAATGCATGAAATTGATATTTCAGAACCATTACGGGAAATGCTAAAAATTAATGGAAAAGAGCTTTCAGCATTAATTATTTCCAAAGAAATAGCCTTAGGAAAATATTCACTCCCTGAAGCCTCTCTGGAAGAAAAATTAGATTTAGCCGTAAGAGTGGGATTGGCTATAGTCACAGAAGGCGTGACAATTGCCCCTCTTCAAGGAATAAGTGAAGTAAAAATAAAAAAAAATAAAGATGGAACAGAATACCTCTCAGTTTCGATTGCAGGACCAATGAGATCTGCCGGAGGCACTGAATCTGCAGTTACAATGTTAATCGCAGATCACGTTCGTAAAACGGCAGGACTTTCAAAATTCCAAGCGGATTCTTTTGATGATGAAACTGGGCGATTTGTCGAAGAATTACGAATTTATGAAAGAGAAGCTGGAAACTTCCAATTTCATATCCTAGATGAGGATATTATCCGAGTAATCTCAAACCTTCCAGTTGAACTTGACGGTGTAGATACTGACCCATATGAAGTGGTTAATCATAAGGGAATGACAAGAATAAAAACAGATAGAGTTAGAGGTGGCGCTTTAAGAGTTTTAAATGATGGACTAATTGGCAGAGCAAAAAAACTCCTACAAAGAATTGAACTCTATAATCTTGATGGGTGGGAATGGCTTGCTGACCTAAAAGGAGCTATCCAGACAGGAGATAAACAAGAAGATGCAGCTGCCAAAAGGATGCGTGAGGTTATCACAGGCCGTTCAGTTTTATCTATGCCTAATAAATTAGGAGGGTTTAGGTTAAGATATGGACGTGCTTGTAATACAGGCTTTGCGGCAGTAGGAATTCACCCTGTAGTCGCAGAAATTCTGGATCATACCATTGCGGTTGGAACTCAAATTAAAATAGATATTCCTGGAAAAGGGGCTACGGTTGCATTTGTTGATTCCATAGAAACTCCCATTGTTTGCCTAAAAAATGGAAATGTTGTAAAAATTAGAGATGTTGCTCACGGACTCGAAATTAAAAAAGAAATTAAAAAAATCCTACATCTAGGAGATATTTTAATTTCATTTGGAGATTTCTTGGAAAATAATGCACAATTGGTACCAACAGGATATGTTGAAGAATATTGGATTGCAGAATTAAAGGAAAAATTAGAAAAATATGAGCCTAACGACAAATTTTTAGGTCAATTTCTAAACAGAAAACCCAGTTTAGACGAAGCCCTAAAAATTTCATTAGATTTTCATATTCCATTATATCCCAAATTTCTTTATTTTTGGGATCAAATTTCTCCATCAGAACTATCACAAATTTTACAACCTAAAAAAATCAACAAAAATTCAATAGAATTCCCATTAGATGTCAAAAAAATTCTTGAAAAATTGGGAGTACCACATCTACAAAAAGACTCTCTTATTCTTGAAGAAAACGAAGCAAAAATTTTCTATAATTTACTTTATCGAAACCCACCAATAATTGATAACGTATCTGTTCCAAAAATTCTTTCAAAATCTTCTGAAATTCCAATAAGAAACAAATCTTCTACATCAATTGGAGTTAGGATAGGTAGACCAGAAAAGGCAGCAGCCAGGCAAATGAAACCTCCAACTCATGTTTTGTTCCCAATTGGTGATAAAGGTGGACCTACAAGAGATCTCCTAAAAGCCTCAAGAAATGATAATTTCTTTACAAACATTTTCAATCGTCAATGCAATAATTGTAATGAACCTTCGATTGGAATAAAATGCTCAAAATGTGGAGCAAAAACAACCGTAACATATCAATGCTCAAATTGTAGAGAAATTCTAGATTCTTCAAATTGTGAAAAATGTAAAAGAAAAACCTCTTCACACTCTTACAAATCATTTCCTTTAAAGGAAAAACTGCTTAGGGCTCAAG
>JAHELB010000003.1 GCA_024644385.1 Nitrosopumilaceae archaeon
AAAAAAACTTGAATCAAAAGTTAAACTTTATGCCTAATTCTTTTTACTTCTAGCAGTTGTTCTTAATACAGCTTTGCAGCAAATACATCTAGAGTCCTCAAGTGTTAAGAAGATTCCACAAAATGTACAGCGTTTCTGGCCAATTTGATATCGGATCTTATTTGGAACACGTTCTGCTTTGTGTAATAAACAAATATTTCTACAGGTTCTACCCATTAAATTTCACCTCCTAATTGTTTTTTGATTTCTTTTGATCTCTCTCGGATTGTAACTGAGCTAATCCCAGAAGCTTTAGAAATTTTTGCTTGAGAAACCTTTTCTTTGCTTTTCAGGACCGCTAAATTAACTGCTGCTGCTGCAATTGACATTGGGTTTTTACTTGCTGCGACTCCATTTTTTTCAGTTAAAGAAACAATTCTGAATGCAATTCTTTCTGTTTTTTCAGTCACGTTGATCTCTTTTGAAATTCTAGAGACAAACTCGTGTGGACTATATACCGCTGGATTGATGTCAAGTTCCTTTATCAGAAACCTGTAGATTCTCTGCAAATTTTTTCTTTTTATATTTCCTGCAATAGAAAAATCATGTAATGTCCTTGGCGTATTTGTCAGTCGGCATGCAATATATCCTGTAGCACATATTATTCCTAAAGTTGTTCTCCCACTAAGGATTTTTTTTGCCGCTATTTTTCTAAACAAGTACGCGGTGTGTTCCACAACTGCATCAGGTAGGGATAATTTAGTTCGTATTCCATCAAGTATCAGAAAAGCTTTTTGATATGATTGGGAAGTATTGGCATAGCGGCTGTTTCTATCCCAGATGCGTAGGCGATAAAACATTCTACGGTTTTCACTGGATAGGGATCTCCCAGAAGAATCCCTGTCTTTTGATTCGATTATGGTTGAAAGACCCATATCGGCCATTTTTAATGAAATTTTTCTTCCAACTCTGGAGGTTTTAAGATATTCTTCCTTTGTCGTTCCAGTATTCTCAGTACCTATATCTATTGGTTTTTCATTAGAAACAGATCCACAATTATAACATGCCTTCTCACCTGTGGATAAATCCGTTATAATCTTGTAGTTTTTACAATTATTTTGGTGGACCAGCTCGGTTAACATTTTAACCTCCCAAACGATGTTCCACATTCCTCACATGATATTCCAAATTCAAAAGAATCGATTTTGTTATTACCGCATACTAGACAAATTATAATCTGTGGATTTTTGTAAATTAAAATCTCATTATTATTATTTTGATTGATTGTTTCTTTTTGCATGATTAAATTTAATTTTTAGATTATTTAATACAAGATTGGTTTTTGTTCCTAGTGGTAAATAGAAGATACCATTCTACATACACTTGTTTTTTTATATCACATTAAGATTAATTCTATTTGTAATAAAATTACTCCTAGAAAATTTTTTTCAGTTACTTTTTACGGTGTAAAAATCTAAAACAAAATTAAAATCTAGTGCCAATTTATACCTATTTCCTTATAGAGAATAAAAATTGTTAGCACTAGAAAATTTTTCTTTTTTCCAATATATACTAAAATCACAAAAAGGTATTGAAAGAAATGCCTCACGTTGTTTTTGATAAAAAAATTGATTTGCTTGATTTTTCAAAAAAATTTACACCCATTTTTCAAAAGAAGCCATTTCTGGTAAGAATACCTACGATTTTTGTAGATAAGGACAATTTGACGGCACTTTTGCCTGCAATAGCTATATCTGAATTACACCAAAAATATTTCATTGAAATTTCTACTAAAAAATCCAAAACAACAATTCGTTTGTATCCTTCTACAGATCCAAAAAAAACTGAAGAAGTAAAGGAATCACTGGCATTAGTTGCAAAACAAATTTTAGATAATTACAATGATTATAAAATTATTCAAACAAATATACCTCAGGCAACTTTAATTTCACAAGCATGAAAACTTTTACCCTAACTAAGCATTCATCTCTTTCTCAAAAAAATATTTTTAATATTAGTACTGACATTAAAAATTTTCATAAAATAATGCCGGATTATTTTAAATCCATAAACATTGTAGAAGAAACTGAAATAGAAAAATTTGTAATTGAAAAAATAAAATTTTTGGGAATAAATCTAAAAATAAAAACCAAACATGTAATCATCAAACCAAATATACATGAAGTCTATATTCTAAGCGGACCTACCAAGGGCACTCAATTTATCGAAAAATATATTGGAACCAAAAGTGGATGTGATGTAATCATTGAAGTTAAATTAGTACTCAATGGATGGATGAAAGTATTTGGATTTTTAGAAGGATATATTGCAAAAAAAATGGGTCATGTAATGAATGAATTTATCTCTGCATCAGAAAATTTTCATTCTCTGCAATTTGTGTCCTCATAGTTAGCACTATCCATCGTAGTTAGCCTCAGAATAAATATTAAAAAACAGACCATTTGGTATGAGTCAGACCGTGTATGTAATTGGTGCTGGAGTAGGGGGATTGACCACTGGTGCGATTCTAGCCAAGGATGGTTTTTCAGTAAAAATTCTTGAAAAATCATCAAAATTAGGTGGCAGAACAGCTACCATGAAGTTCAAAAATCACATACTTGATAATGGTTTTCACATTATGCCATTTTACAAAAAATCAGCGATATTTGAAATTTTAAAAAAACTCGGGATAGAATCAAGATTAAAACTTGCTAAAGTAGATAAAATTGCATTTCATTCAGATACTGGTTTTCATAATTATCCTAAAGGAATTCTAGATTTATTAAAACTATCACTAATTCCTTTGAGGAGTCGGATTAGTCTCTTAAAAATTCTACTGCCAATGGCATTTATGTCCATAGAAAAAACTGAAGAATGGGACAATCTTTCTTTAACCGAGATTACAAAAAAACTTGACTCAAAAACAAATGCTTTTTTTGAAGCAGTGTGTATGCTGGCCTTTGCAGATACTGCAAATCATATTTCTCTAGGTGAATTTGCAAGGACTATAATTCGAGCTAACCCCTTTAAAGGAGGAACAAGCGAATTTGCTTATCCCGATGATGGTGGATATGATTCTATTTCAAAGGTATTGAAAAGTTATATTCAAGAAAAAAGTGGTTCGATTGAGTTAAATTCACCTGTAAAAAAAATAGTTGTAGTAGAAGGTAAAGTAACAGGAATAATTACCTGTGATAATAAACTTTTAGAGACAAATTGTGTTGTTATTTCATATCCTGCATATTTTGCAATAAATGAATTATTTGACAAAAATATTTTTGATGAAAATTTTATAAAACAAGTAAACCGATTAAATAAAAAAACTGCAGTTGTTGAAGTCCATTTTGCTTTAAAATCCCAAATTGATACTAGACAAGTTATTTTTCCGGTAGGTAATCATTATACTACAAAAGGGATATTTTTTATCTCAAACATAACTCCCGCTGTTTCCCCACCAGGTGAACATTTGATAATTGCAGGGACTCCCATAGATCCTTCAGTTGCGGATGATCAAAAACAAATTAGAGAAATTGTAGAGAATATGAAAAAGGAAATTAATGAAATTTATCCTGATTTCAAATCATCCTTACTATGGGAGAGGCCTATGGCTTGGAAACTTGTAGAATCAGTCGTAAAAGAACCGGGATTGGTATGGAAATCAAAAATGCCCCATGAGGTTCCAGGTGTTAAAGGACTGTTTTTCGTAGGTGATTCAACTATTAGTTATGGCATAGGTACAGATTCTGCAGCCCATAGTTCTATTCTCTGCACACCTAAAATTCAATCATATATGAGAAAATAATTTAGTAAAATTTATGCTGCCTTTAGCATTTTTGGTATCTGCTCTAAACTAGAATCTATTACCACAGTTGCATCAAATTTTGGAATCTTATGTGCCTGCATGGCAAATCCTCCGACAAAAATTGGAATTTCAAATCGTTCCTTAATCTTTCTTGCAAGTCTTTGTCCTGCAGCTAGGTTATCTTCTAGCGTTATTGATAAAAAAACTACATCTGCCTTGTTATTGTCGATAAAACTCAATATTGAGTCAGTAGGCATTGATGTTCCCATGTTGTAAACTTTGAAGCCTTTAAGAGAAAGAAATGTTTCCAAGACATCACAGCCAAGATGGTGTTCTTCTCCAAGCGGTACACAGATAAGAATTTTCTTTTTATTTGCATTTCCGGTAACTTTATCCATTATAATTTTTACTAGTGTTTGTGCAACATTGCTTGCTACATGTTCTGTTGCAATACTTATTCTTCCTGTAGCCCAATCATCTCCAATTTTATACATTACCGGCTTGAGTATCTTATCAAAAAAGTCTGTAATATTAAAAATGCAAATGTAATCCTCATAAATCTTAATGGAACCTTGAATATTTCCTTCGGTTAATTTTTTAAATAACTGTTGTTTGGAATTTTTTGACGCTTCTTCTCTTTTTTTAATATCTTTTGGATTGTATTTTGCTAATCCAGATAATATTTTTGGATCGTTTCTATAGTCTGGTGGTAGGTCATCTTTTACAACCTCTGAGGATTTGCCAAGGTATTTTACAATCTCTTGCTTGGATGTATTTTTTTTAGAGTCCCAGACACTTTTAACTAAATAGAGGTATTGATCTGACTTTACTTTTTTTGCTCGAAGATACACCATAATTTCTCACATAAAAGAAGATATTTAACTAATGCCAACTTAAATTTATAGTGGTAAATTGTTTTAAATTGAAAATAATTTGTTCCTAATTTTTCCTTATATTAGCACTAGAAATATTAATTAACACTAGTTTAAATAATTTAGTCCCATGTACTAGTCATGGAATACATTAATTCCCAAAAAATACCAAAATCAATGGTTTGGAGAGCAAATTTCCATCAATTAGGGGGACTATATTTATGGATAAGATGATTTTATCAGTAGGTGCAGTTCTCATCGCACTTGGGATAGGCTTTTTGGTAGTGGCCTCAATGGATTACACATTGAGCGGTGCATATACTACAGGGGGATATCTTTGGTTGGTCGTCGGTGCAATAACTGCTGGAATAGGAATCAAGGTTAATCGTTCAAGTAAAGAACTTGATGCAATGAGATAGAAAAATGACCTACTTGCAAACTGAGAAATCTCAACTCAAACTTTCACCCTATTCAATTTTGGTTACTGGTGCTACGGGATTTATTGGATCGAGATTAATTTCCTCTCTTTGCGAGAAAGGATACAAGGTCACTGCAATGAGTAGAAAGAAAATAAAAGATTCAGAGAATGTGAGGTATGTGCAAGCTGATGTTTTTGATGTAGATCAATTGGAAAAAGCAATGAGAGGAATTGAAATTGCTTATTATTTGCTACACTCGATGGAAGGAAGTAAAAAAGAATGGAGGGAATTTTCTTCCCGTGAACGGACTCAAGCTCAAAACTTTTTAGAGGCTGCTACTAAGGCAGGTGTTAAAAGAATTATTTACCTAGGGGGCTTGGTTAACGACAGCCTCGAATTATCCCCTCATATGAAAAGCAGGAAAGAGGTTGGACAAATCCTAGCTTCTGGAAAAATTCCGGTAACAGAATTGCGTGCATCTATTATCATTGGTGCAGAAGGAGGTTCCTATGCTATGCTTCGATATTTAGTTGAGAGATTGAGAATAATGGTTTGTCCCTCTTGGGTAAAATCCTTGGCGCAACCAATCGCTGTGGATAATGTGTGTGATTATCTGATGGGTTGCTTAGAAAAACCAGAGACCACTGGAAAAATTTTTGAAATCGGAGGTCCTGAAAAGATGACGTATGAGGAATTAATGAGGCTATATTCAGCTTATTTAAACAAAAATTTGTTTGTCATACAAATCCCATTTTTAACTACTAGACTGTCTTCCTATTGGGTTGATTTGATTACGCCCGTAAAAGCTTCTCTAGCACGCCCTTTGATTGATAGTTTGGTCCATGATACGATTGTTACTGATGATTCGTTATCAAAAATTATTCCATTACATCTAAAATCAGTAAGAGAGTCTATTGATATTGCCACAAAAGAAATGAAACAAAATCCTCCCAAAGGCGAACTAAAAGAGGAACGAACAGGATTTAAGATTAACCAAAAACTAATTCAAACAAGTCTAATTGCACTTGCAATAATTGGTTCTACATACTATTGGCTAGATGACCGACCAGAAGTTTGGCAACCTCTGTGGTTAATTGGTTCATTTATTTGGTATAGTGCAATTGTTGCAGCAATTATTTTTATAAATAACAAAACACGTCTAGGATATCTAATTGCTGGTGTACTTTCATGGTTTACATTGGCTTTTTTGTTATTTGATAATTTTTACATAATTTTTGAGACTTCATTTTTAGCCACCCAACCAAATGAATTAATGACTATTAGAAACTTTGTTGGCATATTTGTTGCGGTATTAGCGGTCTTTGCATCTCACAATTTATTTCATAAAGTAATTGATTATCAATACAGAGGAAAGCCCATCTAATACTTTTTGAGAATATCCAAAAAAATTTCGTATTTGAGTTTTAATATTGGGTTGCTCAAATACTTGTTTATTGTTTGTTATTTTCTAAAATTAGAAAAAATTCTGGTGGTATATTTGAATAGAGTAAAAAATATGTTTGAGAAGCTAGATATGTATTATTAAATCTGAAAATAATTGGATGTATTTCTGAGAGGATTTCTCCTAAGGTAATCTTTTCATCTTTATATGTTTCCAAAAGATGAAGGAATTTTCTTTGTTCCTGTAAGCTGAAATTTTTGGAAAAATAACCAAAAATATGAAGAATGACGTTGGAGTGTTTTTTTATGGTCGGCGGATTTTCTAGAGCCTTTTCTAAATGATATTCATAATATTCTAAAATTTCTAAAAAGGGTATCTTTTTGTATTTTGCTACAATATTTCCTAATTTCTTAAGTTCTTCTTGATCATGGGACATTAGCATATACTTATTCATCGCCTGAAAATTAACCAGGTTTTTGATCTTTTTAGTCAGTTTTACATCATTGAATCTCTCCAGGACAAATTCTTTAACATCTGACTCAGAAATTTGAGTGTTTTTTATGCCTAGATTTTCAACTTTTTCACTCATTTAGAAAATCCAATTTGATTACATAAAAAGTCAAATAGAAAAAATTGGGATTACCACTAGAGTTTTTTGAAAGGGAATTAAAAAATTTAGCACTAGATAATATTTTAGCACTATCTTAAATATAATAATGAAATAAAATATTCAATGAAAATAACAATCACGACTATAGCAGTAATTTTGATAGTTGGTTCAATCACTTCATTTGCAAGCGCACAGGAAGTTCCCGCTTGGGTAAAAAACAATGCAGGATGGTGGGCTGAAGGAACAATTTCAGAATCAGATTTTGTACAAGGAATTCAATTCTTAATCAAGGAGGGAATTATTGTAGTACCACCAACAGCAGTATCTTCTGATAAATCTCAAGGAGTACCTGAATGGGTCAAAAATAATGCAGGATGGTGGGCTGAAGGAACAATAACTGATGCTGATTTTATTAATGGGATTCAGCATCTTATTAAAACAGGAGTAATTTCTGTTTCTTCATCTGAAAAACCAGAAATGGAACAGCCAAAGTCAGTTTCTGAGGATTCAAAATTGACATCCTTAGAAAAAGAACTTGAAGCATGTTCTGAAATTACAAAAGCCTATCCAAGATTAAATTGTGAAAAAGCTGTAAAGCATGAAATTGAAGCGTACAAGATAATGAAAAGTGGCCAAGCTTTTCAAGTGGGACCATTAACATATTATTGGACTGGTCTTGGGACTGAAGGAAATTCATTTGAAATTACTTCAAGTGGACAAGCAATTCTATCTGTTAGGCTTTTAGCTGTACATAACGGTGGCTCTGATAATATCGCAATGATGTGCACTGGGCCTGCAATATGCAACTATGATGTATGGAATGGAGACAAAGCTTTCAAATATGCAGGAATGGATTTTACCAATGGACAAATTATTGTCAAACCTGGAACTTCAGCAATATTCAACATGTTGTTTGGTCCAAACATTGGTTACGGTGGGACAACATTTGAGTACGATGCATCAAAGGAGTATTACTTTAGAATCTCCGAGCCATATGGAAGTGCATCTATTCCCTTGAACATTCCATAGATCCCCTTTTTTCTTTATTTGAATTTGGTAATTTTTCGTACTTTTTAATCCATTTTGTAGACTGATTCCAAAAAAGTCCCTATTTCTGCATGTTTTCATGCCTAAAAAATTGTACTTTTTCATTAAAATTTGTAAAATGAGGCTAATTTGAGTTTAATTTTTTTCAGAGTTTACATATTTTTGTTCAAAATGAACCTACAGAAACTTATCCAAATATGAGTTAATATCAAATATGAATATCTTACATGTTGATGATTCTCCCGAAATATGTGAACTGTATTCAGATATGTTTTCAGCAGATAATCACACCGTTAGAAGCATTACGGATGGAAAGGAAGGGTTAGAATTAGTAATTCAAAATAATTTTGATTTAATTCTTCTTGATTTGTGTATGCCTAAATTTAGTGGATTTGATTTTCTTCGTGAATTAAAAACTCGAAAACCCTCAGAGTTGAAAAAAGTGGTAGTAGTAAGCGTACTTGACTTTAATGAATCTCAAACCCAAGAATTGTTAAATTTTGGAATCCACTCAGTTGAGGAAAAACCTTCAAGCATAAAAAAACTTGAGATTATTCAAAAAAATATGACACTCAATTCCAAGAAAGTACTTTTGATTGATGACAATATAGAAATCACTGGTCTTCTTTCAAAATTTCTTAAAGCCAAAGGGTATGACAATGAAATTACAAATAATCCTCTGGATGGACTAGAAAAAATTAAAAATAAAATGTACGATTATGTTTTTCTAGATATCCACATGCCTGAATTAAGCGGATTTGATATTATTCAAAATTTAGAATCTGAAAATATTCTCAAAGATCAAAAAATAATAATATTTTCTGCCCATGATTTTAAGGCAGGGGAGATTACAGAATTATTAAAAAAAGAAGGCATAGAAGGGTATCTGAAAAAACCTATTCAACTTAATGCTCTTCTCGCAACTATAACAAAGTAAGAAATTTTTTATTTACCAAATAATTGAAATTTCCTTTTACATTTACCACAAAATCTTTGCTTTGTTTTCTTGCTTTCAGTTCCTAAATCAGAACCACATCTATCGCATTTTTGTTTAATCATTATATGTTTTCATATTTCTAGTAGAAGTTTCTTATATTTCCCAAAAATAATTTCCAATCCATTTAGTTAAATTGTTTTCCCAATTTATTTAATTTAAACGTATTTTTACATTTAACAAACATCAAATTTCCAACCTTAATGTCTGCTCTTCCTTTAATCCCTTGTATCGATTTCTTATTGTAACCTCCGTGACACCTGCAGCCTCGGCAAGATCTCGTTGAGTAATAGGAAATCCTTTTTGAATGCAGGCCATGTATAATGCTGTTGCCGCAAGCCCCATTGGAGCCTTTCCTGCAGATTCTCTACTTGCTTGTGTATCTTCAAGTATTTTAGTCGCATAACGTTTTATTTTTTCGGGTATCTCAAGTTTGCTTGAAATTCTTGCAATACATTGAATTGAATCTACAACGGGCATCTTTAGTTCCAATTCACGATACAATAGTCTGTAAGATCTTGCAATATCCTTTCGCTTTACATTTGCAGAAACGGCAACATCATTTAGTGTTCTGGGAGTTTCTGTATCTCTGCAAGCCGCATAAAGCGAGGCTGCAATCATTGCAGAAATGGATCTGCCGCGAATTAATTTTTTCTCCAAAGCCTTTCTGTAAATATAGGCAGCCTTCTCAAGAACACTCGAAGAAATTGTTAGTTTGTCTTTTAATGTTCCCAACTCACCAAGTGCCTGTCTAAGATTCCTGTCTGCTGATTGAGCTTGACTTCTACTATCCCAAGTTCTTAGTCTCTCAATAGTAGTTTTCATCGATGAAGAAAGAGGTTTTCCCGTTGAATCCCTGTTGGCCGGTCCAATTATTGTGTATAATCCCTTGTCGTGTCTTGTAAGAGATGTTGGTGTTCCAGTTCTTGCAGGGTCTGGACCGCCATCCTTCTGAAAAGATCTCCATTCTGGACCTGCTTCTTGTGATTTTTCAGAGACTACATTACCACATTTGGAACAAAATCGCTCTCCTGTATCTCCATCGGTTAGCATTGAATGTTTTCCACAACGTGAACATTTTGATTCACTCTGGAAATTATCTATAACCATAAACCTGTGTCCTTTTCGGTCACTAGCTTGTCATCCAGTCCTTGTTACTGGAATTTCAATAGTGGAAACATTTCTTTTTTTTCCATCTGAAGAATCCAATAATTCAGAGTTAATTTTGATTTTTCCAATTTCAAATACATTGGTTTTTTGTAATAATATTTGTGCTACATCTACAGCAGGTCCTATACTTTGTCCCCTAGCTTTTATTGTTATTGAAGGTAATGCAGATAATTGGACTATTGCTGAGGTTACATAAGTCATTAGGGGTTTTTTCCCAATGAAAATTGTATCTTTTAGATTGTCTAACATAATTGGTTAGTTTTGATGTCTAATTTAAACTGCGTATGTATGTTTAGTCATAAATAATAAAAATTGTTTTAGATCTAAATTAAACTCAACTAAAAAAGTATTAACAAATGTTTTTTATTTAATGTGAAAAGAATTTTTCAGGACACCTCTAATAATCAATTTTTTTTAAAAATCTCAGGTAGTTACAAGAACTGGAATAGTAGCATTTTGAACAAGTGTATTTGAAACACTACCCAATGAGGTTCCGTTCCTGTTTGAAATGCCTCTTCTACCCATAATTACCACATCAAAATTACTTGAATTTATAAAATTTAGTAATTCTTTAGTAGTATTTCCATAAAGGATTTTTTCGTTAAGAATAATTTTTCTTTTTGCAGCCTCGTGTTCTATTGGACTTAGAAATTCTAATTCATGACGAAGGATTGAATCCTCGTGGGGGCGAATAATTTTAGCTACAGTTTCATCATAAGATATTACATGTACCAAAGTTAATTGAGCGCCAGTTAATTCTGCCATGTTAAGTGCTTTGTTTAAGGCTCTCTGGGAGTGATCAGAGTCATCATATGGAACGAGAATATTTCCAAATATTTTTGCCATAAACAAAAAATGGATTAATTAGTTATTAGAGAAGTGGACAAATATCAAAAGTGAGAAATAACTATGATGGAAATTTGATAAAATTAATTTTAAATCGATCAATGCAATGCAATCTATTAACTTATATTCTCTAGCATAGAGGTTTATTTGGGCTCCAATAAATGGGAAAAAATCTTTCAAATTATGTTAATTCTAAAAATTCATTAAAATTTTTAACAATTTTTACTGTCATATTTACAATTAGTACCATATTTGATCAGGCAGCATTTGCCCAAGAAAGTACAGAAAATGTTTGGTTGGGTCCAACAACCAATGCCTTAACTACATTCTTTAATCAGGTTGCTGAGTCCTTACCAAAAATTATTGCTGCAATTATATTATTAGTAATCGGTTGGATTGTAGCAACAATTATTGCTAAAGTTATTCAAAAAGTTTCCGCCCTTACCCTCAAAACAATGAACAAAGACGAAGATGAAAATGATGAGGCGGCTTTATCAAAGATCACATCCTCAAAAGGTTCTGCTAAATTAATTAGCACTGTTGTCAAGTGGTTTGTTTTCCTATTCTTCGTAATGGCTGCCGTAAACGCCTTAGAATTTGAGCAACTTACCGAAGCTATGACTAACTTGTGGTTATGGATTCCAAATCTTTTAGCATTTGTTCTCATTATAATAATTGGAATGATGCTTGCCAAATTTGTTGGGAAGTGGGTTGAACATGAAATCCGAGAACATGAGTATGGGAATCCTAAATATTTTGTTTTAGCAGTCCAAGTAATTATTTATGCCATTATTTTTGCAATTGCTCTTACACAACTTGGAGTAGGTCAGCAAGTCATTTCCATCCTCGTTTCAGCTTATGCATGGAGTA
The DNA here is from genome assembly GCA_024644385.1 of Nitrosopumilaceae archaeon. Taxonomy (GTDB): domain Archaea; phylum Thermoproteota; class Nitrososphaeria; order Nitrososphaerales; family Nitrosopumilaceae; genus Nitrosomaritimum. Next base: position 12,012 of record JAHELB010000003.1, read on the forward strand.
TTGCAGGTGGGATAGGTGCCGCAATAGCAATAGGATTAGGATTTGCTCTAAAAGAGATAATTCCTGGAATGATAAACTCTCAGTCAAAGAAACGTTTCGTTCTAAAAATAGGTCAAAAAGTCCAAATAGGTGAAGAAAGGGGAACTGTTACTGCAGTTGAACTTTTACACATTATACTTTCAAACGAGAATAATGAGAGTGTTGTAATCCCTACCAAAGATTTGGCAACCAAAACTATCCGAATCCTTGGAAAAACGGGTTAGTGAATATTAATTTGTTGATAAATAAATTAACAAAGAAAAAAAATTAAACTTTCTGAAAAATTCGTGAAAATAATTTAATGAGATTTTTAGATTGCAGATTCGCCTTTTTCTTTTGTACAAATATCTAAGGCGTTTTCAACATTAGTTACAAAGACTTTGCCATCCCCTTTAGTACCAGTACATGCGACATTTCCAATTGCATCTAAAATCAAATTTACTTTTGAATCAGGCACAACTGTAACTATGGCTTCTTTAGAATAATATTGTCCAACAAGTGGAGCTTCTGCTGCACCTTGTCCTTGGGTATGCCATATGGTTACCCCTCCAACACCAACTTTTTTGATGGCACTTACTACGCTGTCCCTCATATTAGGAGAAACGATAGCCTCTATTCTTTTCATAGTTATTCTTACTTATTTGCTCCCTTTAAAAGAGGTAATAAATTATCCGATCTGATTTTCAATGGGAAGATTATTCCTCTTATGATTTTTTTGGATTTCAGATTCTAAGACTATTTTTAGGAAGAAAATGTAGGATCTTTGTAAATAACTTCATTTAGCAGGGCATCAAGAATCTGCTTTTGACCACCTGCATTATCAATTGTTACCAACAAAATTCTATTGTTAGACAATGGCATTGTTACTCGACGTAATTTTTCATAAACTGCTAGGGTGTATAACCCTCGTCCAATCTCATCAAAATGTTTCATCCTGGATTTCCAAGCAGAAGCTGCATGGCGTAATGTGTCTTTAGTCGATTCAGGCGACAAGAAAAGATTAGCTCCTTCCCGAGATTTTGAAGCAATCATGTTACCATCCAAATCACTTATTGCCACAAAACGGATGTTTTGATCTATTGCCAATATTCGATCCAGTTGTTCAGTATCAGACATGCTCTATTTTTATACATGATGCTAAAATTTAAAGTTGATTCTTTTGGAATAATTGGAATTATCTATGAAGATGTTGATTTTAACATTAGAAAACTGTTTTATGTACAAAGAATTTTGAGAAATTATGGGATTATTTTCTCGCAAAACAAAGGTGGCTATCTCTAATGTTTGCCCAAAATGTAACATGGTTTTCTCAGATCCTCAAAGAACATTACGTCATATTGCCAAAGCACATAAATCAAAAAGTAAATTTGATTGTAATTCATGTGGTGGAAATTAAAAGATGCCATAGAGACTCCAAATATAACAAATTTTTTAAAAATTCTAGTTTTGATTTTGATAATAAAGTTTAATGACTTTATCAACTATTAAATTGGTGTCTGCATCTTTTTCGGTACTAACTAAAAGCAAGTGATCGTCTCCTAGGTAAAATGAGAAACGCTTCACCTTATCATATTCAGCCAAAGTGTAAATAGTTTTTCCAAGCCACTTTGACATTTCTTTTCGTGCCTTCCAATCCATAACCGATAGATTTACGAGCTCATTTTCTTTGTGCTCCGAAAGTAAGTTTGAAACCCCCTCGCGAATACCACCACCAATCCGAGAAGCCCATTCATCATATACAGTCGCAAATCGTATTTTGGGATTTGACTCTAAAATTTGTGAGCAAAAAGTTTCATAGTCCATGGTTTTTCCATGTCTTGATAATTATTAGAGTTTTATTGTTTCCTAAATTACTTAGATTAAATTTTTAGTTTTCAGATGATCCTAAATTACATAGAAATTTGGTTAATCGATTCGTTGGCTTTCAGATACTTTCCAGCAATGATCATAGGTAAACAAGTCTGCCCCACCTAAGCGCCCAATCCAATTTGGAACTGTGGAATCTGCACATTGTTGGGTGATTCTATCTGCATATATTTGAAAAACTAGCCAAAGATTTTCAAATCCAACCTCTTGGCCTATAGCCATAAAATCCACTTGCTGATTTGCAATTCCGGCATTTTTTTGGATATCCTCAAAATACTCTTTTTGGATTTTTACATCCTCCACTGTGCCCAATCTTGTCAGGTGGCCGCCAATCAGTGTGTCAAATTCATATTCCAAAATTTGGTCATGAGCATATAAGAAAAATGGGACATCTTCTGCCATTGCTAAATCTTTGAATGGAACCCATCCAGGAAAAATTACATCAACTATCATTAAGACTTTTTGTTGTGGAGCATAGATGAAGATATTACCAGGGTCATGCATGGGTCCATGATACGCTAATTCTAGAATTTGATTTCCTACATCTAAGGTGTAATTATCCTCAAAAGTTACGGTGGGTATTGGTCTATTTGGATCATTTCTAATTTTTAATTGTTCAGCAGTCCACTTGTGTGAAATAATTATTGCATCATCAGGAAACATTACTGCAGCTCCAATATGGTCATTATGGGAATGACTGTAAATAACATGTGTTATTGGTTCATCAGTAACTTCAGTAATTGCATTTAGATAGTTTTGTCCAATTGATGGAGGAGCATCAACTGCAATTACTCCTTTCCCTGTAACTAGAAACATTCCTTGATATGCGCCATCAGTTACCCAATAAAGGTCGTCGCTGATTTCGTCAACGAAATATCCTTTAGAAAAATCAATTTGAGGCCCAAATGCTGCCTCAGGTAACGGTGCAGAAGAAGTCATTTTTTCAGGATGGATTGAAACTATTGAAGATAATTGTTTGACCGGTTCGGCTATTCCTGAATCATACCATTTTTCAGCAGTAGGTGGATTCAAACATGCATATTTTTCTGCATTTATTCTGTAAACTAGGATTTTCCCATCTTTACAAAATAAATCAGATTCTTGGCTGAATGATTCTTGATTTGTAAAAAAACCTACTAAAAGCAAGGAAAAAAAGATGAGTGTGATTTTCATGAAATTTTTTGGATTAGTCTTTTTTTAAATCTTTAATCATTACTTTTTTTGATTTTTTTTGATTTAATTTTCCAAGATGTAAAAATTTCCCGAAAAATAAATTAAATTTCATTGAATCATTTTTTTTAAATTATGTAAATGGCATTACTTCGCCTTTTGCTACTTTTTTCTCCAATTTTGTTTTTTCTTCTTTTTTTTGTTTTGTTTCCATATTGATAATTTTGGTTTTTTGATAATTTATAGGACATTATAAAAAATCTAAAGATTTGTACATTTTTTACCAGTTTATTAAATAATTTTAAAGTTTAAAAAAAATCACTATAATATTATAATTTTCTATAGTTATTTTAGATAAACCGATTATCTTCTTTTACAGTGTTTAAAACCAAATGAGTACTTGTATTTTCTACATTTGGAATACTTGACACTTTTTTTACAAAATTGCTTAGTGAATTTCTATCTTTAAATTTTCCAATGACCAAAGTATCTGCCTCCCCTGTAATATCATAAACTGCACAAACATTTTCAGTTTTGGCAATTTCGTCTTCTACTTCTAACATTTTTCCCTTTGTTGTTTTTACTTCAATTATTGCAGTTATCTCATACCCTAAAGTCTCGTGATTCAATCTAACTGTGTATCCTTCAATAATTTTCTTCTCTTCAAGTTTTTTTATTCTTGAAATCATCGTAACTGTTGAAACATTAAGTTTGTGAGCTAATTGTCTTGCAGATTGTCTTGCATCAACTAATAGATGTTTTAGGATTTTTTCATCTTTTTCATCAAAATTCATTGGTTTTAGATAGTCAAATAATTATTTAAAATTTGATAATATACCTATACAAATGTAATCATTCTGGGTATAATATCAAAAATTTACTATGAAAATTTTTAAAAATAATTTAAATTATTTTTTATATAATTTTCAATAAATTTTTTGGCTATACAGTTGTTGGATTTTAAGAAATTTTTTTAACAAATTTAAGTTGTTTAACTTAGATAACTTAAAATATAATTTTTCAATCATTATTTGACTAGGAGATCCAACCAATATCGGCGCCTCCAAAAAGATGAAGAAGGAATTTGATAAAACTTTGGTATCTAGAGGTTTTCCTTTCACATCCTCGTTGTCAATTAAAAATTATTGAGTAATTTTATTAAATTGAAATTGTAACTATTTTGCTTGACAAAGAAGCATCTTTAAGTAATTTTATTTCATATAATATTTAGAGAAAAAAGCCAACGAGTTGTCACCAGCATAACTTTGATGTTATTGGTCTTAAACTCTAGAGGTTTCAGGTGGGCAAGAGTGTGCTTCGATTAAATCTGGAACTTGCTTTTTTCTTAAAAGCTATTAAATTTTCAGGAAAAAGTTTGATTTAGTTTTTTTAAAGGCTAAGGTAATTTTTAGAATTTTTTTTAAAAAAAGATAGAATCAAAAAAGAAAGGAGTTTTCCCTATTGAAAGGGATCTATGAATGGACAATTGACGATGTGATCTGAATCCATTGGTCTTGCGAGTCCTACTGAAATTAATCCTGCCTTTTGGTAAGCATCAATGTCAGCTTTGGTTTCTAAAACTGCGGCATTATCAGGATCTTCCCATGCAATCATGAATATTCTCCACATTGGCGAATAGTTTGCATCACCTGGTCCGCCTGCTGCGATTCCAGGTTGAAAGCCCATTGGGCCAGATCCAATAATCCCATTACCAAATTGGAATAGATCAACTGCTGCAGAGTTTGCTATCAGACTAGCTGATGTTGGTGCATCTACTACTCCCATCATTCCAGCTGGAGCGCTAGGTGTAGCATCGGTTACAATATAATAAATTGTTCTACCATCTGGTCCCCAACCTCGATGAGCAATGAAAGTTACCGTCATCTCCTCTGTGTTGATATCAAGAACCTGTCCTCCACCATATGGAGTGTCATCAGCTAGAGTCTTGTCTTCTTTTACCATCATTTGACCTTCAGGCCAAACAATTTGCGGCATATTCAAAACCACGGGGAGATCAGCAAGAGTAATTTCACCTGCATCTTCTGCGGCCATGATCATTTCTTCAGAATCAAGTATTCTAGGATCAGCACTATCATTCCATGTTACATGAACATGTGAGGTAAGAGCACTATAGGTATCCTGTTGTGCTGGAGTACTAGTAAAGACTTCACCTTGAAATCCATGAACACCGTCTCCTAAAACCCCATTTGTAAACATGTAGGTTTTAGATAGTGCCTCATTTGGTGCATTTGCTAATACTGGTGCAAGTTCTACTTGCCATCCCTGATTTTCTGTTATGATTTCTGCATGTGTAGGATCACTAGAGTCAGTTATGATAAAGTAAACTGAACCCCCATCATAGAATCCTTGATGCAGTGGGATCGTTGCAGGTACATTTGCTCGTGATAATGGAAGCATCGGAGTATGTTTGATCATTTCTTCACCCTCAGATATCATCACATTGTCGTTGGCCAGTACAACAGTTCCCCAACCTCTGGCTTCAATCACCTTGGAACTAGATTCATGCAAACAAGCATGATTTCCAGTATGAGTTTTCTTTACCAGAACATCGCCATCTTTACACGTGACCATATCAATAGCAAATGATTCAGAGATAATATTTGGAGAAACAAATACCATCAAGAGTGGAATCATTGCAAATATGGTCAATTTCTTTGTAAAAATTGGTGTCATTGATTGCCAACAATTAAAATAGTATAAATTATTTTCACCAAGTCCCCCAAGGATTTAATTAATTTTTAACCAATTTTTGAATTTTTTTTGCAGTTTTGTCAATGTCAACCTCAGGATCTGTTGAAACAAAAAGGACTTTATTATCCACTAAAAACGTCATAGTTACAACCTTAACCCTTCTTGCTGCTGCATATTGAACAGGTCCTAGATTTTCATCAAATTCTTGTCTTGTCCTAATTCTTAAAACAGCCTCAATAAACATTTTCTTTCTATCTTCATCATTTTTTAGTGGGGTAACATCCCGTCGAAAGCTTCCCGATAAGAGATTGCCCATATAGTCTAAAAATCCAGCAAACCTAATTTCTGGTTCCTTTACTAATAAATCACATTTTTGTTGCAAGAGAAGATTTTCTGAATTCATCAGTTACATCACTAAATTTTTGGATAAATATTATCTATTGATTTCCATAATTGATATTACCAAAATTATTTTTGAGAGGCCTGAATACTATTATTTTTTGGACTAAGTTTAGACTGCTCCAAAAATAATTTAAAAGATTGGGCGAAAATGCCCAATCTTAGGACGCAAAGCCGACCAATAGACAAACAAATGACCTTCTACCAGCGGTTAATTTACAAAGAGATTTGCTTAATTTTGTTTAAAAGACTCTCGTAGAATTTATCAGTACAAATCATAAGTAGTGCCTAAATACTAATTTTAAAAAACAAAAATAATTGGAACTGTCACCATACAACTAAACGTTTTTGGTCTTAAGATCCAATTGTTAAATTTTTTGTAAACGTTTTTCAAAACATGTAGAATCAGGTAATTTTCAATTTATTAATTTAAAATTCACCTATTTCTTAACTATTAGAGTTGTTTAAGATGAGATTAGAATTTGATCGAAATCATGATAATATTAATCCAGTTTTAAAATACTTTGAAGTGCGTAAGCAACTAAAACAATCTATATAAGAAAATTGAATGAAGTGTATGGATGATCCAATTCACTGTAGATGTAGCGCTGTAAGCTAAAGGAAGTTTATTGAAAGATATATTTTTGGAAAGGGCCTTTTATTTTTTAGCAACAACAAGATCAACTTTGTAATTTAAAGTGGCCCTAGGATTTAGGTTTAGGTTCCATGAAATGTATGATGGTTTATCTGTATCATGTATTAGTTTAAATCCCAAATTTTTTAGATTCCTCCGTAAAGTATTCTCATCAAGAGGATTTTTAATAGAATTTTTGCCTCTGTCATAATCATATGGATCAGTGATTATTACATATCCATTTTGGATTTTACCCGATATTTGTTTTAAAAACTCCATAGGTTCAATTAATTCCAAAAGATTCAGTGCTAAAACTAGATCAAAATTGGTTTCTCCAAAAATAGAGGATTGTGAATCGGCCACAAAAAAGTCGAGATTCTCTCCAGATTTCTTTTTGGCAATTTTTATGGCGCTAAAGGACCGATCAATTCCAAAAACTGTTCGGTTAGATTCAGCTAAAAATGAACTTACAGTTCCAATAGAGCAGCCATATTCTAATACTAACTTGGAATGTGGTAATTTTTTTAACATGTTTTTAATAATTGAATAAAATCTTGATCTTTGGCTTTTTTGATAAATATCAGTCCATCTTTCTTCGAGATTGGTCCTGTCTTCGATATTTTTAAAATTTACAGCCAAGGAATTTTTTAAAAAAAATTTCATTTTACTTGATACAGTTTTTGCAATTTTCCCGCCCAACATTCGTCTATTTGAGATATATTGCGAAAAATCATTCCACATTATTGGAATTCCTTCAATAATAGGATAAAGTGAATGGCATTTTTTGCAATCTAAAATTCCTTCCTCAATTTCAATTTTTTTTTTGAATACATCGAGCTCTAGATTAGATCCACATTTTAGACAACGTAGATAATCCAAGCTAAATTCCTTCAATAGTATACTATGTTATTTTATTTTTTAATTAATAGTTTTTCAGACATCATCCAAGATAATATTAAATGTAGTTTGTATCAAGTAGAATCAAAATGGTCGAGTATAATGAATTTGCAGAGGCGTTAATTGATCAACTTTCAGTTGAAATTTCTGAAGAAAAAGAAAATTCAGATTTAGCCTCAAAAATTGATGAAGACAAGTCATTTAATGTAACTTTTGATTCAATAGAAAATATAACCAATAAAATATTTCCTTGGATAAAACAAGAAATATACAGTTTTACTGGATTGAAGGTTCCTCAGGAAACAAAGATAGAATTTCCAGAATTATTTGAATTAAAAAAATTAAAAGGTAATAGGATTTTTACTAACAATACCGCAAGAGGTTTTGTCGATTCCCTAGTAAATGCCATATCAAATGAAGATATCGACAAAATAGCGAGTTTAATGAAGCAAGATACGATAAAATATTTAGTATATTCCACTTATGTAAAAAATTATTTTTCAAAAATTTCTGTGACCTTTGGAGATTATTTAGATGAAACTATTTACCTAAACAAAAGATTTCTCTCTATTTTACCTAAAATTAAATTATACAATCTAGGTCAACCCTATGAATCGAGATTTGATTTAATAAATTCTAGTTACATTGGAGCAATTAAAATGACAATTTTAGAAGAATCTATCCATGCAATTCAAAAAAATCTTTACAAAAGTAATAAAGAGGCAGTTGTAAAAGTTAATGAAATTTACGAAGAATTAGCAAAAGTTATCCTAGAACTAGATGAAGGAACTCTTTCAACGATATTTGAATATATGAACTTGGAGGCTATACCAAATGAATTTCCCATCGCAAAAAGAGCAAATTTGTTTTTTGTGCTAAATCCAGAAAATTTTATTCTTGGGACTTTACCACCCGATCAAATGGCAACAAAAGAAGGACGAATTGATCCCAAATTATCTGATATGATTCCTCAATTATCGGATATTTACCGGAGATGGTTAAAACCAAGGCAACAACAATATTCTGCAATGACAATTATTCAAGGAATGGCAAACTTTGTGATTAGAAATATTCTCAAAAATGATTTAGATTTTAAAAATTATCTTTCAGTTTTTAAAGGAACTGATTTTATCTCCTTTCAGGCTCAAAAAAACATTGGAATTCAATTTACTGATACCATTTTCACTAAATTAGGTAAGAATGCTTTCAAAAAATTGATCGAGGATCCGCCCAATACTAATGAATTAAAAGATTCACAATTATACCTCAATAAAACAACACTGTAATAATTGCAAGGAAAATTTGATCCATTTGTTGCAGAATGGGTTTCTTTTGTGACAAATTCAAACTTTAACCTAGTTGAAAAATGCTTAAAGTTTGTCCAGATTTTAGATCAACCTAATTTGAATATTGAGGAATATATTCAAAAAATCAACCAAATGGGTAGAACACTTAATGAATCAATTAGTGATGTGAAAAATCCTACTTACCTTATCTCAATATTAAATGAATATCTTTTTGAAAATCTAGGTTTTGTTGGAGAAGTAGATGATTACTATAACCCAAAAAATAATTTTCTAAACGAGGTAATTGACAAAAAGTCAGGTCTTCCCATAACCCTATCAATTTTGTATGTTGAAATTGCAAAATTTATTGGGTTAAATTTGAAAATTATTGGATTTCCAAGTCATGTTTTGGTAAAATACAATGAGGAGATGATATTGGATCCCTTCAATGATGGAAGGTTGTTGAGTGTTGAGGATTTACAGGAAATACTAGACCGAAATTTTGATGGACAAATTGAATTTGAACCAGAATTTTTGGATGAAATAACCACAGAGCAGGTTCTAGTTAGATTAGCTCGCAATTTAAAAAATTCTTATTTCCAATCATATGCAAATGAAAAAGCTTTGAAATGTGTAAACATGACTTTGGCTATAGAACCAGAATCTCCCGAAGATATAAGAGATAAGGGAATTTTGGAGGAAAAATTATTGAACCATGATGTTGCACTAAATTATCTAAACCAATATCTAGAAATTAATCCAAACGCTGAAGATGTAGATTTTATTTTAGAATTAATTAGAACCATAAAGATGAAGATTAGTCAATAATTGAATCGATGTCTTGACCTTGTTTTATCATACTAATTTCATGTCGGGCAATTTTATTTCTCAAGGCATGTTTTATAATATCGAGTTCACTTCGAAGTAAAGCAATCTCATCTTCTAGTTTTGCTACCCGTTCATAAATTGTTTCTGCCTCAGAACTCATGATTAATTATCATTAAAAAAATGTCTTAAAAAGTTATGGGTGATTTTATTGATGGACAGGTTAGCTTTTTGAACTATAATTCAAATTCCTGTCGGCATTTTTCACATTTGCCTCGTTCTTGACCTGGTTGACCGAGAACAAAAATTTTTCCAATAGTCATGCATTCGGGACACATGCCGGTGGTTGCATTTTTTGGTCCAGAACGTATTATTTTCTGGGTTTTTCTTCGTCCCATGCTTTAACCACCAACAACACTCTATTAAATTTAATTTTCGTATGGCGCGGGGAGGGGGATTTGAACCCCCGTGTCCTTGCGGACATAGGATTAGCAATCCTACGCCCTACCAGGCTAGGCGATCCCCGCATAGGGAATGGTCAAATTAATCTGTAAATAAATTCATTCGTCACCAAATTGGCTGTAATTATTCACAATATCATCAATTGGTACTCGCTTTCCACCTACTATTTTTAGATCGACTTTAATCTGCTTGTCTACAATAGTTATGATGTTGTAGGTGTTTTCAAATAGTCCCCTAACCCTTTCAGACGTTGCAGCCCCTGCATTTACAACCATTAGCTTACCAAAATTCCAAATCCATGGTCTATGTTTGTGCCCACATAAAACAAGATCGACACCTGTATCTAATATTGTTCGTAAAACATCTCCAGCATCTATTACGGTTAGTTGATCTGATCCAGTGTCGGGAATCGCAACAAGATGATGGTGCATTGCTAAAATCTTTACTTTATCTTTGTATTTTTTCATTGTTCGCTCTAACCAAAGATTTTGTCGATATCCAACTTCACCTTCATTTCTATCAGGCCTTGCAGTTCCAAGTGTTACTAACACAATATCATCATTTAATTCATTAACTGTTTCAAAAGGAAAGAAATTTTTGAATAGTAAATAACCAGTATTCCTATAATCATGATTTCCACTAATAGAGAGAATTTTTTTTGTGTTAAATTGAGTTAAGAGTGATTTACACTCTTCATATTCCTTCATCATACCCTCATTTGTTAGATCACCTGTAATTACTATCACATCGGGATTTAGTTCATTTACTTCCTTAACAACTGTATCAAATATTTCTGGTTGAAACTGGGAACCAACATGGAGATCTGAGAGTTGTACAATTATCATCTTCTAACAAAATTAAAACAAATAATGTTAATAAATTACTCCAATTGAAAATATAACTACCTCCAAAAAATAGTTTTTGATAAGGGTAGAATTAAATACACTTTAACTTAAAATTTTGCTAAAATGGGGAAAAAAGCAGCTGTGATTAATGGTGATGGAACCGGTCCTGAATTAGTAGACGCCATGATTCATGTCTTAGAATCTTGTAATACACAAGTTGAGCTTATTCGCTGCGAAGCAGGCTCAGAACAGTGGGAAAAAAATGGAGGTGACACCTACATTCCTGAATCTACATCAAAAATTCTAGATGAAAGCGATGCATGCTACAAAGGCCCCACTACAACAATACCATCACCTAGTGCTCCTAGGAGTGTTGCCGTATCTACACGACAAAAATTTCAGCTCTACGCCAACGTAAGACCAATTAAAACCTACGATAGACTCTCACCAAATAGAAAGCTTGATTTTGTATGCTTTAGGGAAGCAACAGAGGGATTGTATGCCGGTATAGAATTTGATACATCTGAAGATTCTGCTATAGCAATCAGAAAAACTACAAGAAAAGGGTGTAAAAGAATTGCAGATTCTTCTTTTGAATGGGCAAAAAAATATGGATTGAAAAAAGTAACCGCGATTACCAAACGAAATATTCTAAAAAAAACTGATGGGATTTTTTGGAGTGAGATCGAAAGGGCGGCTCAAGAAAATCCAGGAATAGAGATTGAAGAGTATTATATTGATAATATGACCCAACAGTTAGTAAAAAATCCTGAGAGATTTAATAATTCTGTTTTAGTCAGCACAAATTTGTTTATGGATATTATTTCTGAATGTGCATCAGGCAACACAGGTTCAATTGGAAATGTTTATTCAGCAAACCTTGGTGACAATTATGCCATGTTTGAACCAGCACATGGAAGTGCACCAAAATACAAGGGACTGGATAAAGTAAATCCTACTGCTGCAATTTTATCTGGGGCATGGATGGTAGAATATCTTGGTGAGCCCCAAATAAGAGACGCCATTTTCAAAGCAACCGATGAAATAATTAATGAGGGTAAGTTTGTAACATACGATATTGGTGGGAATGCTAAAACGAGTGAAATGGCAGATGCAATTGCAAAACGTTCCGCTGAAATAATAAAAAGATAATCACTTTTTTGCTTCAATAATTATTAGTTCCTCGAAAAATAATTTCTTTTTTGCAATAACATTTGCTAATAATCCTTCTTTTTTTGTAAAATTAATTAAATCCTGATAATTGGAAAGCGAGGATGTAATAAAGAGGAATTTTCCGGACTTTTTTAGGCATGGAATAGCTGATTTTATTATCTTTACAGGAATTACAAGTCCCCTTGGCCCACCGTCAGTAGCAATATCCAAGATTTTATCAGTTGCTAGGTAAGGCAAGTTACAAACTATAAGATCAAATTTTACAGTCAGTGCGTCTGACCCATTACAACAAATGAGATTTTTTGTTTTGTAGGTTTGATTTTGTAGTACTTTATAATTAATATCAGTTCCAACTACAAAAGAAAAGTTTTCAGATAATAATTTTGTTAAATAACCCGAACCGCTTCCTATATCTAATGCAAATTCTCCTTTTTCATGTTCAATAATATCTGCTAAGAAAAAAGTATCCTCAGAAGGAGGATATTCTTCATTTACCAAGAATTTGATTTGCAAGATTAATTATTTCTTCTCCTGAAAGATCATCTAGTCTTTTTTCATTTAGAGTTTCCTTGTTAAATTGTTTTAGAATATTTTTGACAGTTTTTCTTCTGTAGGAAAAAATTTTTTGGATTATATGAATTAGATCTTTATCCAAGATATTTTTTTGAATTATTCTTAGAACTACAGAATCTACTTTTGGGGGAGGGGAAAAATTATTTTTTTTTACCTTGAAAATACTTTTAATTTCAAAAGAATGATTTGCAATTATACTTACAGCTTTTCTATTCTTTGATGATTTGGCAAATAGTTTATCAGCAAATTCTTTTTGAACCATTATCACACCATGAGAAAAAGGAGTTTGAGCAAGCCATTCAATTGCATTTTTACTTTTAGAGTAGGGTAAATTTGATATAAAAATAGAAAAAGGATCTTTGTTCTTAAACCCGTCACCTGATTTTAAGATGAGATTGTTTATATTTGAAAAGATAGTTTTTGCTTTTCTAACAAGTTGTTCATCAACATCGATAGAAATTACTTTTTTTGCTTTCTCGCAAAGTAACGGAGTTAAAATTCCAGTTCCGGTTCCCAATTCAAATACAATATCTTTTTTCGTAATTCTAGCCTCTGAAACAATCTTTTTGGCAATGGATTTTGAATTTAGAAAATGTTGTCCTAGTTTTTTTCTTTTTATCATCTCTTCACAAAGAGATTCATTCTACTTTCACCCGTAATTTCATCCATAATTCGTTCTGAAATATGCTTTATGGGTTCCTTAAATCCAACCCTTTCTTGCAAATCTTTATAACTTTCAAATTTTTTTTTATCTCGCTCTTCTATCATTATTTTCATGTATGTTTTTCCAATTCCTGGAATTAATTCTAACGCGTGTATCCTTGGAGTTAGTGGTTGTGCGTTATTGAGATATTCAACAAATCTTGTTTCGTTTTGGGTAACTATTTTTTCGACAACTGTTTGCAATTCAGTTTGTGATGAGGATGAAATTTTATCATAATCCAATTTACCCAATACTGAGAGAACTTTTGTTCTTCCTTCTTTACCAATAAAAATTTTTTCTCCAATTTCAAAGGTAGAATTTGGAACACCAAGAATTTCTAAAATTGTTAGTCTATCTTCTCCTATCGCTGTAATTATTATACCATCTCTTCCTTTAACCGTGGAGGATTTTCCCCTAGGATTAAAATCTAAAACATATGCGTGTTCCTCATACTTTCTAGGTGAGTGTTGCTCCCTATACAAAATAAAACCTCCCAAGAAGATTAAGAATGCTCCTTGATAATTTTGAGCATTTTTTCTAGAGTTTCCGCAAGGATAAGTTTCTTCCAACCAAATGTAAATGAACGTACTTCTGCTAAACTAGTAGGTCTAATGTTAACAATTTCAACAGCTTCTTCTTCTGTTAATTCGCACTCTTTTATTAGTTGTTTTTTCATTTCCTTGGCATCTTTTGGATCAATTGCCGAAAATTTTGAAACATAATCATATGTCCAACGTTGTATTTGGTCCATTTCTTCCGGATCTACTTTTTCTAAAATTCCTTTAACTTCCGAAAGAGATACAGCTTGTTTCTTTTTTACTTCTTCCATTTTATACACCGAATGGTTTGATATGATCTAGTCTAGTGATTAAGGTTTTTGTTTTATTCCCTAGTTTTACATCCAATGTAATTGCTCTTTTTCCTACACTTGTGATATTTCCGACCTTACCATGGTATCTCCGGTGTGGTAGGCCTTTGTGTTGTCTAGGATCAATAATAACAAGGGCCTGCTCACCTTCATGGTACTCTCGCAGTAAAAAAGACACACCTCTTGGAGCATATTTGGTCATTACTTTTCTTGATTTGTGCTTAAATCCATGTGAATGACCTGAAGTTTTCTTGGTTGCCATATCTGAGATAAATCTCCGCTAACCCTATTTTAACACTTTTCTTTGATTATCAAGAATTTTTTCCTAAAGATTTGAATTTTATCTCTTATTTTGCTAAATTCGTGGTTTTGCAAACAAAATAAAAATGAAAACTATTATTATTTGATAATTTACAAATTCCCAAATCTAATTTTTTCAGAGATTAGTTTCAAAAATTACTTTTTTTCTTGAAAAATAACAAATGTAAAATTTTGGATTTTTTGGATCAAACTTTATCTAATTCCTGTGAAAAAATATTTTATGTCTGAAAATAACTCCTCATTTTCTAATGAATCAATGGATTTATTGATTTCAGAGTGGAAAAAGTTGGAAAATATAATTAATCAAGCTTTTGAAAATTTTGAAAAACTTTCCATGCAAGAAATAATAGAGGCATATTATCAAGTAATTAATGTTACATCACTTGTAAAATTTTTAAGGCAGAAATTTAACGTTGAGAATACGACAGAGAATAAACGGTTCTTTGTTAGAATTATAGAAATCGAAAAATATATTGATGAAAAATTCAATACTAATTTTCATCCATTAATAATGTCGTATTTAGAAAAATTAATAGAAAATTCCAAGAAAAATCTTAAAAATATGACAAAAAATCAAGGAAATAAAACTAAAGAAGAGGTAGAAAATCAAGCAAAAATATTTGAAAAGTTACGTCAAATGATGAGCACAAAAGAATTTGTAAATCAATATCACAGAGGATTAAAAAACTAAGGGGTGGTTTTTTACAATGAGTTTATCAAACCCTTTCTGATTACTGTATTATGATTGATGAGATTGGGGAAAATTTATCTCAACTAAAACAAGAATTTGTGAAAGTATACAAAGGAAATAGTCATATTCAAGAGATCATACCCATCTCAAAATCAGAAAACTTTCCTTTAGACACAGAACATTTAAAGATGCTTCATAGTTTTGCTGAAAAAAATCCAATTTACTATAATTCGTATGAACTGCTAATTGGTAACATTCCGTGTATTGTATACGAGGGCGATATTAACCAGTACTGGCTAAACAGTATTAGCCATGGCTCAAGTTATCAACCATTTTATCCAACCTGGATACTTAGCGCATACATTATTTCATTAATTGCAAAAAATCTTGATTATAGCGAAGTTTTGGATATTGGATCGGGGGATGGACGAATAGCCTATTGTGCAAAAATATTAGGGCTACAAACATTTTCAATTGAAGTCGATGAATCTCTAGTAGATCTTCAAAAATTAATTTCCTTTACAACGAAGGTGGATTTTAATCCCATATGCTCTGATGCCGTAGAATTTGATTATTCCGATCTGAAATTAAAAAAACCAATATTTTTTATTGGTGGGTTGGCTCAAATGGGAGGCGATATTTTGGCTAGTAGTATTATTGAAAAAATAAATGTAGAAAAGGATCTAAAAAATATCGGCATGACATTTGCTGGTACTTATTCTAAAAAATATTTTCCTGGAATCCCATCTGAAAATATGTCAGAGGGAGGGTGGAAATCAATTATAGATAAAAATAATTTGAAGTTGGTCAAAACCATTACTCTTCCCACCGTGTGGACGTTTGACCAACCTATTGATACCCCATACATTTTTACAAAATTTGATTAAACTGTTTGAAAATGATTCAATGGTAAAGAACAAAGAAAACTGTTATCAAAGAATAGTAATTCTTTAATGGCAAAAAACAAATTTAACCTCATGACTGGAAAACAGCTGGTAATTAATCGAAACATTACTGATCCATTGTCAGCGGGAATTATTTATGACAAACAAAACCAAGATAAAATTTCTAAAAATAACATATTTGAACTTCATAGGGAACCATCCATGCCATTTGTTTTAGATCTAATATCGCAACTTGGGGAAAAAAATGGAATTATCTTGAAAGCCAGAGGCAAATCCATTGTAAATGCAGTAAATGTTGCCAAAATTATAACAAATAATCACCTAGAAGAGAGATCCATAGTCCATCAGGAGACAGTGGACTGCCATCCAATCCATGAAATGAGCGGTTTGGAATCGACTATTGAAGTGATTATTAAAATAACAAATCCAAAGAATTCCTAACCGTGGGAATCAAGGAGGTTAGTTGAATTTTTGGTTAGATCTAGATTTAAAGTTGATTGCTAGTTAAGTATGGGATTCTAAGGTAATAAAATATGGCAAAAAGAATAACAATAATAATAGATGAGAATTTTGATAAAAAAACTACGCCTGGTTAAAGCAAAACAAATTAAGAAAACTAACAGCTCTGGCTCATATTCTAAAATACTCACTGATTTGATACGAAAACAATTGAAATAGATTTAACTTTCCTTCCCAAAAAATTATTTCCAAATTTTAGAAAAACAAAGATTTAGAATCCACAATATGGGAAAAATTTTATTGGGTATCCCTTTGAAAAATAAAATAAAAATAGGATTTGTGGTTCAAATCATCCGAAAACAAGATCAACCAACTGGCAAGTTAACTGAAGGTATAGTAAAAAGAATTCTTACCTCAAGTAATTCCCACCCACATGGAATAAAAGTTGAATTGGAAGATGGGAAAATTGGAAGGGTTCAAAATATTCTGAATTAACTTATTTTTTTAAAATTATTAATATTTACAAAATTTTTTATTTGATATTATTTTTATTTAGAACTATTGAAGTTAGTAATTTTATTACTTTCATTTCTTTTTTCAGCACCTCTAGCTTATGCAGAAGATCCCTCAGAGGGTTGGAAAAGGTTGAGTGACATGCCGGAGGTAAGGTCTGAAATGGAATCTACTGCAATAAATAACAAGATCTATGTTCCCGGGGGATTCAACAGTAAATCAGAGGGTACCAACACAATTTTCATTTTTGATATTAAAAAAGATACATGGTATATGGGGGCTCCAATGCCACTGTCTTTACATCACGCGGCTACAACTTCCTTTAATGAAAAGGTATACGTAATTGGAGGATATCTTGATCCTTGGACACCCTCAGATTCATTGCTGATTTATGATTCGGCTTTGGACATTTGGACTGTAGGTCCTGAAATGCCAACTGCACGAGGAGCATTGACTGCGCAGCTTCTTGATGGGAAAATTTTTGCTGTGGGTGGAGTAAATAGAGAAGTACTTTCTGTAAATGAAGTTTTTAATCCAAAAACAAACACTTGGGAAATAAAATCCCCAATGTCTATGGCTAGAGAACATTTGACTTCGGTAGTATTAGATGAAAAACTCTATGTGATTGGGGGAAGAGATAGTAACCAATGGAATAAAGATCTCAATGAAAGATATGATCCCCAAACTGATTCATGGGAAATTTTAGAATCTTTACCAACTGCCAGAAGTGGGTTAACCGCATCTGTTCTAAATGGTGCGATCTTTGTTTTTGGTGGAGAGAGTAATCTTAAGACCTACAAGGAAAACGAAGCCTTTGTTCCAGGAGAGGGCTGGTTTTCACAACAGCCAATGCCAATTTCAAGACATGGTTTAGCCTCATCAACGGTTGGAAATAACATCTACCTAATAGGTGGCGGTGTTACTCCTGGTTTTAGTTTTAGTGGAATCACCGAGGAGTATCACAATACAGTAATCCCAGAATTTGGATCAATAGTAGGGTTAATTCTGGTAATATCTCTAGTTTGTATAATTGGTTTAAATTTAACAAAAAAATCGCTGTTTATTAGGTTTGGATAATTTTTTTTTCTGATTTTATCCAAAAAATAATTTCGAAAAAAAACAAAAATAGTGATTATTTTTTTTTGATAAAAAAACTAATAGTATTTTTGTTTTTTTAATTTTAAATAATTTTGAGTTTTTTATAAAAGAGGATGATAAAAGAGAAAGAATCTCTATACGTCTTTTGGAGATGAATCACTAAACTCTTCATCAAGTGCTTCTGACAGTACCAACTCTTCAGGTACCTCGACAGCTAGTTCTTGCCCATCAGTATTTGTTATTTCTGGTATCTCAGCCGTAGTTAGCTCCTGGCTTTCAGTGGTTGGTATTTCAACTTCTGGAGAATCAATTTTTTCTTTAGGCGTATCCTTTTTTGTAGTTTTTTTGGTTTCTTTTTTAGAGGTAGCCTTTTTTGGTTTCTTTTCTGCATCTTCTGGATCTATTATTCCTGCTTCACCCAAAGCAAAAATTACTTCCTCTTCTGGATGATGAGGACTGTCTACCATTCGTGCAATTCTCTTTTTGCCTGATTTCTTAAAGTATATTCTATAAGTACTTGTGTGTGCAACTACATTGCCACCAATTGGACGAGTTGGATCTCCAAAGAAAACATCAGGTGATGCCATCACTTGATTTGTTGCAAGTGCGGCACAGTTGTAGGTTTCTGCAATTCTAGATAACAGATGAACAAAATGATTTAGTTTTTGTTGTCTGTTAGATAGTGTTCCTCTTCCTAAATATTCAGCACGGAACAATCCAACTGCAGAATCTGCAATAATTAATTTGATATTATTTTCTTCAATTATAGGACCTACTTCTTCAAGAATTAATGTTTGATGTGCACTGTTATATGCACGTGCAACAATGATATTATCAAGAACTTTTTGTGGATCCATGCCGTTTGCATTTGCAATGGATACAATTCTTTCAGGGCGGAAAGTGTTTTCAGTATCAATGTATATGACTCCACCTTCTAGTCCACCTTCTTCTTTTGATTTTTGGACTTGAACGCACATTGTAAGACACAGTTGTGTCTTGCCACATCCAAACTCACCGTAGACTTCAGTAAGTGCTTGTGTTTCAATGCCACCGTCAAATAATGTATCTAAACAATTAGTACCAGTTGTAATTTTACCAATATCCTGTCTTCGCTTGTAGATTTCACTTGCGCTTACAAAATCTTTAGATATTAATCCACCTTCAACTAACTGTTGACGTGCTTTGTTGACAATTTTTTCTGCAGTATCTTTTTCCATTCCAGTTATGTCTGAAATTTCTACTGGGCCTCTAACAATTAGATCCATGATATTGTGAATGCCTGCGTCGGCTAATTTTTTTGTAGTTACAGGTCCTACACCTGCTAAACTATCTAATCTTAAATCTTCCATACGGTATCGTACGGTACAGTACTTTATAAGCTTAGTGTTTTAAGAAATGATCGTGATTGTATTGATTAAACCAATGAAACTGATTTATCGTCTTTTTCTTCTTTGACCGGGTTTGTTTTGGCCAGGGAATCTGCCTAAAACAAATCTTTTCTTGAAATTGCTTTTGTTTCTAAGACTGGAATTAGTGCCAGTAATTTTTCTTCCCTCTACTTTGGGTGTTTGACCTCGAACTTTACCTGCTTTGGTAAGCGAACCGTGTGTTGCCATGACTTATTCAACTCTTATTGGAATTTATGTATTTGGAAATTAATAGTATTTTGCCTTGACTTTTTCTATTACTAGTTCATGTTCTCGACTTTTTCTCCTAGCATATCGCTCCATTGCACCCAATGGAACACCTCCCAATGACCTTGCTATTGCATTAAAAAAGTATCTTTGAGGGCCTTTAGAGCCTGTTTTTGTCATGAATTTCTGAATTCCATATTTGAAATTGTGCTGCCATGTTTTGTACAATACTCCTAATTGAGCAGGAGTCATTTCACTTCCAATATCAAAGAAATTAGATTTTTCTAGTAATCCTATTGGAACAAAGGTAAGAGCTGTTGCAGTAAACATTGAATTTGGTTGTTCACGTTCCAATTCACTAATCAAACTAATTGTCTCCCAAGAATCCTCTGGAGTTTCGTCATTATCCAACCCCATAATCAATGTAAATGCAGGAATCCAATAATCTTTGTTTAACGTCCTAACTCCCTCTTTTACCACCCAATGCCACTCTTCGGGGGCATAGGGAGCTAGTTTTCTGTCTGCATATTTTTCAATTAACCTAAGGCTTCCTGTTTCAAAACCAGCCTGAACGCCAATCATGTTTTCTGGGCCAGATTTAATAATTTTAGATATATTAGGAATCAGTTTTTCATCGGCTATCGCACCAGCTAAAGTACCATGTGTCGGATTTGTATGTTTCACTCCAGTTGACATTATTGCAGTAAATAGTTCCTCCAGTGCTTCGCGGTTTGGCTCCATTCCTTTTGCGGTTCGTGGATCCATTCCATAAACAAAAATATCATCACTATGAATCCAAGCAGATGTAGCCCCACCTTTTTTCATATTTACTTCAATTTCTTTAACGACTTTTTCTGGAGGATAATAGCGTAAAGATCTTAGGGTTACATCACAAAATTTGCAACCTCTACCACATCCTCGCATTACCTCAACCATTCCATGCATACTTGGTTCAACAATATCTGGAATTTCTTCTAGGTCCGGTCTATCCCAAAAATTTACAAATCTTCCATGAACTTTTTTACCGTTTCTTTCAAATTCTTTAATGTTAACTTTGAAATCACTCCTTTTTCTGAAAGGATCCATGTTTTCAAAATCGCCGTTAATTAAATAATTAAAGAATCTGCCAGCATGTCCATCTATTTCTGGAGCAATACCTCCTAATTCTCCTTCTAAAATAGCATATATTCCAAACTCTTCAATTTTTTCAGGATCGTAATTATATTGCCAAGTACCCGATGCACCGGAAATTACTTTTGCCTTACTTCCTGTTTTTTGTTTAGCTTTTTTTATTCTATGATGTAATTCGGTATTGTATAATTCATCATATGAGATTTGTTTTCTTCCATAAGTAAAGGTCATTGTAACAGGGCCCATTCCTAGAGGATCCATCTCATATGTTCCAATTACCTCAGTTTCAGGACCTATAAATTTTTCAATGTAATTTGGATGAGCTACCACTACTTCATCTCGACGAAAACCATCTCGCAGTAGACCTGCTTCAAGTTTTCGTAAACCATATGGGGCAAAGTTTGCTACACCGTTGGTGTGGGGAATATAATTACAAATAAAGTCAAAGAGAATTTTTGGAGTTACTTGGTTTTTTAGAATTTTGTACCAAATACTGTTTTTATCTCTGTTAGGATCAATTGCAGGCGCACAGCCAAAAAATGTGGCTAAAGATAAACCGCGATATGGTGACATTAAAGTCCGGTCTGCTGTCAAAACAATTTTTGGAGTTCCCATGACCTTCATGGCAATAATTTAATGATTTATTTTAAACCTTGCTGGTAAAGCCTAGTATTTTTCTAAAATTCCAGCCTTATTTCTGTAAAAATAACCAAATTCGGGGTTTGATAATAGGTGATCACCATCAAAAATAGTTCCATCTCGGCAAACCAAGTCCTCACCAATACAACAACTTCCACAAATTCCCACACCACATTTCATCATACGCTCAAGACTTGCTTGGACGAATAATCCTTTTGAGTGGGCAATCTGAACAGTCTTAAACATCATTTTTTCAGGACCACAAGTATATACTCCATCAAAATTGGTTTTATTTACCAATTTTTCTACCATGTCTGTGACAAAGCCTTTTTCTCCATAGGATCCATCATCAGTTGTAACAATAACCTGATGTGGGTTATTTTTCAACAACTTGTTAGCGAGTTCTTCGAAAAATACTTCGTCCTTTGTTCTTGCTCCAATTAAGAGGGTTATATCATCATCTGGTTTAACAAACAAAAGTAACCTCATCAATGGAACAAGACCCGTCCCACCCCCAACAAGCAAAAGGTTTCCTTTTTTTAAATCAAAAGAATTTCCATACGGACCTCTAATTCCAATTTGTTGTCCTTCCTTTAGATTATACATTCCAGTTGAGGCAGGGCCATGTCTTCTAACAGTAAATGCAGCCTTTCCTACCTCGTTAGAAATCATTACACTCATAGGTAACTCATTTATTCCTGGAATCCACACCATTGCAAATTGTCCTGGCATAACACTGGACATTATTTCATTTGAAAATACTAAGGTTCTAACTGTGGGAGTTTCATCAATTATTTTTTCAATTTTACAAATTGTTGGGTGATTATTTGGTTGCAATTCCGACCATCTCCTCAATTTTTGAAATCCCTTTTTTTTTCATGTAGTGAAGTATACCGTTATTGATATCATCAAAGATGTTTATCCAATTATCTCCCACGGCACTTCCAACCTGAACTGCCGATGCTCCTGCTAGGAAAAATTCAACAGCATCTTCCCAAGTAGATATACCACCACATCCGATTATGGGAATTTTGTATTGTGATGAAATTTCATAAACACAACGAAGGGCAATTGGTTTTATCGGAGTACCCGACAATCCTCCAAATTTGTTACTTAGGATTGGTCGTTGAGTTTCTACATCAATTGTTATGGCTCTAATTGTATTGATTGCTGTAATCGCATCGATCCCCGAATCAATAGCCGTGCCTACGGTTTCAAGGTAATTGGTGGTACCTAATCCAACCTTTGCAATAACTGGAACATTTGTAGATTTCTTTACGGTGCTAACAATTTTTTTGACTAATTCTGGATCATCTCCAACTTCTAAGCCAACTTTTGCTACATGTGGACATGACAAATTTAATTCAAAACCAGCAACTTTACAATTTTCAAATTCTTTTATCATAAACTCAAAATCTTCTGGAATAGAGCCAACTAAGCTAACAATAATTGGAACCTCCCGGTTAGGTTCAATCATTTTTGCAAAATTTGGCGCTCCAGGATTTGAAAGACCTACTGCATTTATCCAGCCACCTCCATTTACACTTAAAACAGTTGGGTTGGGATATCCCTCCCAAGGTTCCCTACTAAGAGATTTTGTAACAACTGCTCCTGCGCCTGAGCGATAAATTCTATTAAAAACATCCAACGAAATACCTAAAATTCCAGAGGCGAGCATGACAGGTCGTTCAAGACGAATTTGACCTACTGAAGTATCTAAACTGGTTTCCACTCTGAATCATACACGTAGATTTGAATATAACAGTTGAGTCAGATCCTATCTGTTACCTTTTTTAAAGGAGGCTTAGAATCAACAATTCATGTATTCTGTAATTTTAACAGAATTTGGAATCTCAGTTTTCAATGAAGAGAAACTTGAAAAGGCATTTCCATTTTCGGATCCAATACAGAATTATCTTGCTGTTAAAAATAAAGAAGCAAGATTAGATGAGTTGGTTAATTTTCTAAATCCACTACAGAGAGGAGTTACAGTAAATGATTCATCTTTGGTTAATTTATTAAAAAAAAATTCTATTGATGCACAACTTATGGAAGAAGATGAGCTAGATGATGTTCAATCCTCTAAACCTCAAATTATTGTAAATTCAGGATTTGCCAGAGATATTCCAGAAGTTCTCAATAAACTAAGAGAATTTGCTCTTGGTCTATCATCCTCAAAGGTTACCAAAGTATCAGAGAGTCCAGACTTACACATTATTCAAGCGATAAATTCACTGGATGAAATAGATAAAATTGCAAATGCAATGAGTTCAAGATTAAGAGAATGGTATGGTCTGCATTTTCCTGAATTAGAAAATGTAATTGACAGTATTAATGGGTATGCTCAAATTGTTCTTGCAGGTAAACGTGACTCATTAACAAAGGAAGTTTTTGAAAGTGCAGGATTTCCAGAACCCAAAATAGAAATGTTATCCTTAGTTGCGTCGAAAAGCCGAGGGGGCGATATCTCTGAAAAAAATTTGAAGATTGTTCAATTCATGGCAAAACAAATGCTTGATCTTCATGAGCTTAGAAAAAATTTAGAAGATCATGTAGAGTCTGAAATGACCATTGTGGCACCTAACATATCTGCTATTCTTGGGACAGCAGTTGGTGCAAGAATTCTAGGCAGAGCTGGAAGTTTAACCAGACTCGCCTCAATGCCAGCAAGCACAGTACAGGTAATTGGTGCAGAAAAAGCATTGTTTCGATCCTTGAAAACAGGTGCTCAACCTCCAAAACATGGAATATTATTCCAACATGCGATGGTACATGCAGCCCCAAGATGGCAAAGAGGAAAAATTGCTAGAGCAATTGCGGCCAAGGCCGTAATTGCTGCTCGAGTAGATGTGTATGGAGAGGGACTAAACGAGACTCTCCTTGAAAAACTTGACGTTAGGGTAAAAGAAATCGGTAAAAAATACGAGATGCCCACAGAAAGGGAGCCCAGAAGATTTGATTCTGTTAGACAAGAAAAACGAGATTTTGATAGAAGAAGTGGAGGATTTTCTCAAAGGAATAGAGGAGATTCTAAAAGAAGTGAAAATAGATCACGTAGAGAAAATAGAGATTCAAAACAAAATAAGAATAAAAAGAGAAAAAAGTTTGGAAGAAGATAATCAAGAATTTTTCTGGATAAAATCAGAAGGGATGAAAAAACTGGCTACTGAAAATTTAGTGATAGGAAATCAAGTTTACAAAGAAAAATTAATCACAAAAAAAGGAATAGAGTACAGACTTTGGGAACCTTTTAGAAGTAAATTGGCAGCATCAATTATGAATGAGCTTGAAGTATTTCCTTTTAAAAATAAATCAAAAGTATTGTATCTTGGTGTATCTACAGGGACAACTATTAGTCATATTTCAGATATTGTTGGGCCAAGTGGAATTATTTTTGGCGTGGAGCATGCAAGTAGAGTAGCAAGAGATTTTTTAGATAGAGTTGCATCATATAGAAAAAATATTATTCCTATTTTACAAGATGCAAGGAAACCAAAAGAGTATTTTTCAATTTTTGGTAAAGTAGATGTAGTGTATGTAGATATTGCCCAGCCTGATCAAACTGAAATAGCCATTACAAACTGTAAAATATATCTTAAAAAAAATGGCTATCTATTTTTGGTCATAAAAACAAGAAGTATCGATGTTACAAAATCACCAAGACGAATTATTGATGAAGAAATTCTAAAATTAAAAGAAAATTTTGATATTATACAAGTTATTGATTTACATCCATATGATAAAGATCACGCCATGGTGATTGCTAAATTTCATATCTAGGTTTTATTAATAATTTTTTTAGTAGGTTTCCAACTTTTACGCACAAATTTAGGAATAGTTTTTTGATCTTTGTAGTATTTTTTTACAAATTTAATTGTTTTTGCATCTGAAGGATATCCGCTACCCAAATCATAATCTTTCCTAAGATGAGCTATTGCCCTATCTCGAGTAACTTTAGCCAAAATTGAGGCGGCAGAAACTACAATAAACCTAGAGTCTGCATGATGATAAGAATTAATTTTTTTATTGTTTGATAATTTTGAAATCTCTTTCCCAAATCTTTTTGGATTTACATCACATGAATCAACAAAAGATTTGTCTGGATTTAATTTAGTTATTACTTTAGCCATGAATTTGGCCTCAAGATGATTCAAACCATGTTTTTCAACACTTGTATCAATAGACTTCGGTGAAATTTTTGAAACATAGTAATTATCCGCCAGAGAGATTATTTTTTTGTAAAGTTCTTCACGACGTATGGAAGAAAGTTTTTTTGAATCCTTAACTCCCAAACCAGAAAGTTTACGTAGTTTTTTTTTATTTATAGAGATTCCTGCGATAACAAGTGGTCCTAACATTGACCCCCTTCCAGCATCATCAACCCCACAAATTTGCACAAATTTGCTCCAAGACTACAAGTATTAAACCATTATACGTCTAACAAGAGGATGTTAATCATTGCAAATCAACAAAGAAACCTTTGAGACAATCATAGAAGGTCAAACAAAATTAATGGTTCCCAAAAAATCGTTAACTGAAAAAGTTCCACCAAAAGTCCCGGCCTTTTTCAACCCAAAGGCAAAACTAACTCGAGATTTTTCTATTATTGCCTACAAAGCTTTCTTGAAAAATTTTACTGGGCCAAAAATTTTCCTTGAAGGATTGACAGGAATGGGAGCTAGGGGAATTCGTGTTGCAAATGAATTAGAATTAGACAAGGTAATTCTAAATGATTTAAATCCATCAGGTTTGGAACTTGCAAAATATTCTGGGAATTTAAATAATATACAAAATCTAGAGTTTTCTGAAAATGAAATATGCAGGTTTTTTAGCAAGTATTCACAAAAAGGTAGTCGAGCCTCTATTGTGGACATTGATCCGTTTGGTTCTCCTGCGCAATTTTTTGACTGTGCTCTAAGAGCAACTATGCACGGTGGAATATTATCCTGTACAGCTACGGATTTACAAGTATTAAATGGGCTATTTCAAAATGCATGTTCAAGGAAATATGGCGGGGTCCCCGTTAGGACTCAATATGGGAATGAAATCGCAATTCGTCTTATTCTGGGATGTTTAAGAAGAGTTGCAGGGCGTTTAGGGTTGAAAATTATCCCGCTTTATGTTGAAAGTAATTTTCATTATTATAGAATCTACGTTAAAATGCATACCAGATCAGATCAGAAAGAAAACTTAGGATATGTTACTCATTGTAAAAATTGTGGTCATCGTAAAATGGTCTCCGAAAAAATAGATTCTTGTGAATTATGTAATTCAAAGAATAGTTTTGGAGGACCCCTTTGGATTGATAAAATTTTTGACAGAGAGTTTATCGAAAACATGTTACAAGGAATTTCTGAATTGAATGTAGACAAATCTTGTGAAAAAAGTTTGAGAAAATGTTTGTTGGAGTCAGAAATGCCTGGAATTTATTTCACATTAGATGAAATTGCATCTAGAATGAAATCATCCCCACCAAAACTTGAGAATGCAATTAAAAATTTACAAAATAAGGGTTACATGTCCAGTCCTACATCTTTTAATCCAACAGGTTTTAGAACAAATGCAAATGTAAAAGAAATAATTACAGTATTTTCAAATTAAGCTGTATATCCAAGACAAACAATGTATAGCTCACTACTTTGTTTTCTGCTTGCCGGAGGTTTCGTGAGATTTATTCGAGCAAATTTTTTCTTCAAAAAATCTCTAAACTCCATCGAATATTCCCCATCAAATATTTTAAAGACAGCATTTCCTTTATGTATCAGTACTTTGTCCATAATTTTTGTGCATGAATAATTTAGTGAGATTTGTTTGGCGTGGTCAACTGTCCAATTTCCTGAAACCTGAGGAGAAAGGTCACAAATTACTGCATTAACCTTTCTACCAAAATATTCAAGTATTTCATCAACCATAGATTCGTCTTCAATATTACCACGAACTATGCTCGCACCAGGAATTTCTTCGACGTATGATAAATCAATTCCCATCACTTTTCCCTTGTTTCCTGCAAGTTTTACTGCCATTTGGGTCCATCCCCCTGGAGCACAACCGAGATCAAGTACATAAAAGCCAGGTCCTATAAGACGATATGATTGATTTAGTTCTTTGAGTTTGTATGCAGCTCTGCTACGGAACCCCTGCTCATGGGCCAGATTTCTATAATAGTCGCGCCTCGCGTCTCGTAATCTCATTTCGATTTAACTGGTTTTTTAATTTCCGCTATTACCCAATCTTCAATTAATTGACAGGTTCTTGGACTGATTTCTCCATCAATGGAACATTTCTGTTCAACAGGGCATACAAGACATGGAGCATTTTCAATAGATTGAGTACTGATGGGGGTTTTCTTTAAAATTAATTTGTATGTCCAACGGCCTTTTTCAAGAATTTTTTCTCTGTATATTGTTCCCATTCTTTCTAGTTTTAATGCAAGACGTGAACCATCTCTACTAGTAAGCTTTAGTTTTTTCCAGAGTTCACTTTGGAACATTCCTTCAGATTCTTTTTCGGCTAAAATATCACAAACTCTTGCTGTCAATCTTTCCATATCGACTTTTTCTATTTGAAAGTTTTCAATTTCGTTATCTGATAATTGTTCTTCTAATTCTTCCTCTAAAGTTTTTTCTTCCTCTCGTTTAATTTCTGCTAATTCTTTCTTTGTTAATTTTTTTGGTTTTACTGGTTTTTCTTCTGTTTTCTTTGTGGCCTTTTTAGTTTTGGTTGGTTTTTCTTCTGTTTTCTTTGTGGCCTTTTTAGTTTTGGTTGGTTTTTCTTCTGTTTTCTTTGTGGCCTTTTTAGTTTTGGTTGGTTTTTCTTTTATTTTCTTTGTGGCCTTTTTAGTTTTGGTTGGTTTTTCTTTTATTTTCTTTGTGGCCTTTTTAGTTTTGGTTGGTTTATTTGCAAGAATTTTAGATTTTTTCTTTAAGTCATCAATTTCTGCTTTGATTTTTGCGGCTTCTTCAATTAAAGTATCTTTTTTCTTTACCATTAAATCACCATTTTTTTAGATTTTTATTAATTTTCATTTTAAAATAATTCCTTCCTATTTAACAGTAAATTTCTCACTTGTAGTTATACTATTCTTTTGGTTTTGGTCAAGTAGATCTACTACTAATTCATATTCTCCAGGAATACCTACCAACTCGGAAAATGATTCCTCGCTTGGAAGAAATGGGTTTTCAATATCAAAACATTGATGGAAATAGCCACTTTGAGTAATCGCATTTTCATTAGAGGCATATATGGTAATGTATAGATCCCCACATGAAAACGATGGATCCTCAACTATAACCTGAACTTGAACAGGTTCTGATATTGAATATTGCTTTTCCAATCCAATAATTTTCATATTTTCACCTTGCAATTTTTCTCCAATTGAACCTACTTGCAATAAATTTAGTTCACGTCCGGGTTCTTGAAGAATGTCCATCATCACTATCGAACCAAAAATTACAGAAAAAACTACAGGTAAGACAAACACAACATAAGTTCCTCCCTTGACCATTTTGATTTCTCACAGACGATTCCCCTATATCTGTTTAACAAATTTTTTGTTCAAGAGGAATTTGACGAATGAGTTAAATCGTAGTCAACTAAGTATCGCTAGATGCGACTAAGAAAATTTAGAGTTAGGGCATATCGTTGCATTCATGATTCCGGCGAAATAACTGTAGGTGATTTGGCAGCTTTTGTTGGGAGAAATGAAAGTGGGAAAACAACAATTTTGCAAGCACTTACTTTATTGAATAAAGATGAAGTAATCTCTGAATTGGATCTTTGCGATGAAATGTTTGAAGAACTTAAAGAAGAAATTAGATTAGCAGAGGGAGATTTTGAATTAAATCAAAGGGAAACTAATATGGTAAAGGAAAAATTTCCAAATTTACCAGAAGTCAAAAAAATTAAAATATTTAGGACAAATAAAAAACAAGAAGTCCAATATGAATTCGAAAATATAAAGATTAGTGAGAAATCAGATGGAAGTTTGAATTCTTGGGAAAATTTTTCCAAACGAATGTTAGAATTTTTGGAAACAATTCCGAATCATCTTAGAATACAAATAAATACAAAATTTTTTGAGGATCCTGCTCCAAAAAATCAATTAGAGTTTGATACAGGCCTATCCGAATTTAGTAATCAATTTCATGTTGTGGCAATACAAGATACCAAAGTAATTGAAGAATGGGAAAAAATTTATGCGAAACCAGAAAATCAATTTTCCAATTTACTTTCAGGAGGTAGCGAAAAATTAGCTTTGGAGAACTTTTTCTCTACTCAATTACATCCAAGATTTGTTTACTTTTCGGACTATAAGAAAATCTATGGGAATATCAATCTAAATGAATACATCAGGGATGAGAAAAGAGAAAGAGGAGAATCGATAGAGTATATTGAAGAATTTGACAAGGCAGAAACTGTTAGGAATCTTTTCTATTTAGCAGAATTAGACATAAATGAGCTAGAAGCCGTAAGAGATAGTCCATCAAGGTGTATCAAACTTCTCAATACAGCAAGTAATAGATTGACCAAAAAATTAAATCCTGCTTGGAAAGGAGATCCTATTCATGTTGAATTAAGATACAATCCTGGAAACATCATGAGTGTTGTTATTTCGGATGTTCACAGAGATGGAACAGTTACAAACACTGGATTGTTAAATAGAAGAGCTGAGGGTTTTAAGTGGACTTTTTCTTTTATTGTAAACTTTGCAGCAGAAACTCAAAGAGCTGAGCTTAAAGAGGCCATACTTCTTTTAGATGAGCCAGCAAGAAATCTACATCCAACTCAACAACGAGGAATTTCAGATTTACTGAAAAACCTGGCAGGTTCAAATCAAGTTTTATATGCAACACATTCTCCATTCATGATTTTTGATTATTCTCCTGGTAATTTGTTAGTAGTAGAGTTGGACAAGAGGAAACATCTTAGTAGAATTTTTTATGATTATTGGAATGCAGATGATAAAACACTAACACCCATACTTTATGGACTAGCAAGAGGATTAGTGGATTCTATCGTAGATAGAGAAATTGGGAGGAATTCCAGACCAGTCATTATCGTAGAAACCATGTCTGATTCAATGTATCTAAATTCTTTTGATAAATTTCTTCAAGACCCAAACATTTCAATGAATCCATTAAATGTTGTTTCTGCTTTTAATAAAAATGCCGTATTACCACTTGCAATATTTTATAGGAACCACGGTTACAATACATTTGTTTTATTAGATAACACCGAAGAGTCAAAACAAATTTCTTCACAACTCGTTGCAAATGAATTTTCTCCTATTCAAACAATAATTTTTGAAAAAGATGGAAAACTTTTAGAGTCCATTGAAGATTATTTGGTCCTTGAAGATTATCTTTACGCAGTAAATCAAACATATGAAATTAAACTTAGACAAGAAGGATATTCCAATCTTACCCCTGAATTGGTAATTTCCAAGAAAAAGAAAGGAGTTGTGGAAGACCTAAAGTCCATTTGGGAGGAACACAAAGACGATGATTGGAATGAATTTGATAATGAAGAGATTACTAGGTATATTTGTGAAAAAATTACCTTAGGTGAGACCGATTTTCTTTCAGATAAAACCAAAGATCAATTTCGTTCACTCTATCGCCTTATTGCCGAACGGATACGACAATATCAAAATGCAGGCATCAGGACTGATTTGGATAAATTTCGAAAGCCCCAAAAATCAGATTAATGAAGGTTTCTTATAATAGAGACTCTAATTTCAAATCTAAAAGTGAAAAATATTCAATTAAGGTTTAATTTAGAGATGGAGTGGACATTATCTATGAATGAATCCTCTATGAGAGGAATTTTCCTTTCTTTATTTTTGGTGTTTACTTTAACAGTAATATTAATTCCAATTAATGCATATGCAGCTGATTTAATTGTAGAAAGTGTTTCATATGAAAAAAGTACAATTTTAGAGATTACAAACGAAGGAGAAAAAGACGTTTACTCCATTAGAATTTGGTTACCAGATGATTTTAATTTTGAATTTTTTAAAACTGAAAGTGGCTGGACTGGTGAACGAACACCGCAAGGTGTAATTGTTTTTTCTTCTGTCGAACCAATTAAGAATGGAGAATCTGTTAAATTTGGAGTTCAAACAAATGAATCAAAACCTGGAATAAACTGGAAGGCTTTAGATAAAGAAGGGGAACAAATAGAAATTGGAAAATCTATTGGGGATGACTGGTCTGATAAAATAAAAATCTCATCGAATACAAGTGTTATTGAAGGGATTTTAGAGAATTCCTCATTTAGAATAATACCAGAAAAACCAAACGCTGGAGGAACTATTCGAGTTACTGGAGATAATTTTGGTCTTTCACAACAATTGGACTTTTTTATCAATACTCAAAAAATGGGATCGTTTTTTACTGATACGAGAGGTCATTTTATAACTACTTTTCAAATTCCAGATAATCAAGAAGCTGATCGAGTAGACTTTTTGGTCAAAGACAAGGTTGGAAAAGAGATCACATATAGTCTTAGATTAGGAGAACAGGGCACACAGATTCCAGAGACGGAGATTGTAAAACTTACGATCAAAGGGATCCCAGAGGTAATGTTTAGAGGAGACTTTTTGGAGATTTCAGGAACTGCACTTCCTGGAAGTGCGATAACTGCTTCAATTAAAAATCCAAATGATGAGATAATTAACACGAGAACTGCCGAAGTTAGTGCAAAGGGAACTTGGCAACTACCCGAACCAATAATTGTGCCACTTGAAGCCCCCTTTGGAAAGTATAGTGCCGAGATTTCGGATGGAAGAGAGAGTATTTTCAAGTCTTGGACGGTTGAATCCTCCAAAGTCATCGTGATAGCTCCAACCAAATTAAAATATGTTCCTGGTGAGACTTTAAAATATAACGGAACGGCCTTGCCAAACCAATCCATTGAATTGATTCTTGAGGATCCGCTAGGAAATGAGAAAGTTTCAGATATATTTAATTTGGATAAAACAGGAATTGTAGAGTTTTCCTACCCTACAACGGCAAATATTGACAAAGAGGGAACTTGGACCTTAATAGCTACCCAGGGGAAAAATAAAGAATTAATTTATGCTGGGTTGGGAGAACTTCCATCCATCCCTGTTAATTTAGAATTTAACAAGTTAAATTACAAACCCACAGAAGATGCAATAATTTCGCTAACGGGACAACCCTCAGAAGTATTAACTTTGTTAATAATTGACCCTTCTGATAAACCAAAAGGAGACGCCATTCAAATTAAATTAGAACAAGATGGAAGGGGTATTCATACTTTGGATCTTAATGGCTATTCTTCTGGAGTTTATTCTGCCGTAGCTAGTAAGGGATCTGCTAAAAGTACTGAAATTTTCACCGTAGGTCTGCAGACAGGATCTGGTGAAATAAAAATTGGAACAACCAAATTAAGTTATGAGCCAGGAGACCCCGTTTTAATTTTAGGTGAAACTAAACCTAATACTCTTCTTGATTTAATATTATTAGACCCTGATGACAAAGAGATAAAAACAAAACTGACTTTTTCAGACAAACAAGGAAAGATTACTGAAAGTTCCTTTAGGATTCCTTCTGAAGCAAAACCTGGAATTTGGACTATTAAAGCAACTAGTGGTTCCAATTTTTTTAATACTGAATTTGAAATAACAGCTATCCAAGCAGAGGGCCTAGCAATATCTGTGGAAGAGGGAGATATAATACCAGGTGTGGGTAAAACTATCACAATTAAAGTGGTAGGCGCCAAACATACCGTAAATATCGATATTGTCTCAAGCGATGGAGAAATAATCGAAGAATTAGCCTTCCCTGCTTCCAAGGATGGCAGAATAAATCAACCTTGGGTAATTCCTTCAGGAACTGAACCTGGCACCTATACCTTCAAGGCCGAGGATCCTTTCGATGATGCTGAAACCACTTTTATTATCAAATAACTTCAAACAATTTTATTTTACCCTATTTCGATTAAACCTATGAATCTAAAAGATAAAATTTCTGAATATCCCAACTTTCCTAAAAAAGGAGTTTTGTTTCGTGACTTTAGTCCACTCTTAAAGGATCCCCCCGCAATGTCATTTATTGCCGATGAATTTACAAAAATTTTCCATCCTAAGGATGTTGATTTGTTTGCTGGAATAGAGTCAAGAGGGTTTCTGCTAGCAAGTATTCTTGCCATCAGATACAATAAAGGTATGATTATGATAAGAAAAGCCAACAAATTACCTGGGAAGACAATCAAGTTATCATACAAAATTGAATATGGTAAAGATACCATCGAAATTCAAAAAGATGTGATAAAAAAAAGTCAAAAAATTGTTATCTGTGATGATTTACTTGCAACAGGTGGAACTGCGGGAGCATCTGCAAAACTAATAGAAAAAGTTGGGGGAAAGATAACTGGTTTTGCATTTATAATTGAATTAACCGAGTTGGGCGGAATAAAAAAAATTAGTAAATACAAATCTAAATCATTGGTGAAATACTAGTGGAAAGAGATGTAGAGATAGGAATTTTTGGTGGAACGGGAATTTATGACTCTGGTCTCCTTGAAAATTCTCAAGAAATAACAATTGACACTCCATTTGGAAAACCATCGGATTCAATAACAGTGGGATTTTTCAAAGGAAGGAAAATTGCCTTTTTGCCAAGACATGGCAAAAAACATGCTATTGCACCACACATGATAAACTATAGGGCAAACATTTGGGCTTTCAAGGAACTAGGCATCTCAAGAATTATTGCGCCATCAGCGGTAGGAAGTTTAAAAGAAGAAATTGAGCCTGGTCACTTTGCTCTACCATCGCAGTTTTTGGATTTTACTAAATCAAGAAAGGGATCCTTTTCAGAGGAGGGGCGAGTAATTCATATTTCAGTGGCAGATCCATTCTGTCCAGAATTACAAGATTCAATTAAAAAAGTGGTAAACGAACAAGGGCATAAAATTCACAATGCATGTACTTATGTATGCATTGAGGGCCCAAGATTTTCAACCAAAGCAGAATCTAGGTTCTATAGAACAACGGGTGCAGATATTATTGGAATGACTTTAGTTCCTGAATGTCAACTTGCAAGGGAAGGGCAAATGTGTTACGCTTCAATTTCCACAGTAACTGATTATGATGTTTGGGCCGAAAAACCTGTTACTGCCAAAGAAGTACTAGAAACACTTGGGAAAAATGTTGAAAAAACAAAAAAATTATTGGTGGATTTAATAGAAAATATCCCTACAACAAGACAATGCAATTGTGTCAAAGCTTTGGAAGAAGCTGAATTTTAGTCATCAACAAAAGATTCTTTTTTTAATCCCTCTGGAAGGTTTAGATCACCGTGTAAAAGATTGTTCTGTAAGTTCATAATTATTTCATCCACATTGTACCCAAGTGACTCTAATTCTCTTTCGGTGGATTTTGATATTTTTGCTCCAATATTTTGTCCTCCGATTCTACCAAAGGCTATCGCTGTAAATCGGAAGGAGTGATTATCAATCGTAAAATTTCCTGTAATTTTAGCAGCCATTTGACTCCCATGAACATTATTAATGTTGACTATAAGGTCCATTTCAAAAATTAAATTTCAACTGCAGTATTAACGTGGTCATCAACAAGAAAACTCCAATGGTTATCATCCTCAACCTTGTAATCTTTAACATTTAATGGGATCACTTTTTCATCAATACACTCATGTTTGAGTTCATCATTTTCTTTTATCTTTACTAATTTCCATTTGTATTTTCCTTGCTGAAGTTTACATATAGTTACAGCCCATTTTGCGTCAGGCCCAATCTTTGGCATACCTACTAAATCAGCCAGTTCTTCAATACCTAGTTGTTTTTCTTCACAAAATTTCTTTTTACAATTAGCACATCTCCAAACATCAACGGAACCGATCGTTCTCTCGTCTATATTGATGTTAATTACTCCAAAGTATACCGGTTGATGCTTGCACGACTCTGTATCAATGTTCAATGCTGTTCACCGATAACTTGCATTATTTAGTTCTTGCATCTTCATAGGGTTTTTCAAGTATTACACCTATACTATCTACTATTTTGTTTCGTTTAAATTCGATCTTTTCTCTTTCACAAAACCGCCTATACATATTAACAGCAGTAAATCTAGGATGCATGGCCTCAAATTCTTTTTCAGAGATATCGATAAACGCACCCAAGGCCAAAAGCTCCTTTGCGGTTTTAAAGGCAAGATCCTTTGAAATATTTAGTTTTTCTGCAATTTGTTGATAACTCATTTGTCCATAGCAGGTAATTAAAAGAAAAATTTTTGCTTGAAGGGAATTTAATTTAATTTCAGAAATTAGTTTCTCCTCAATTAATGATGTATCCATAAATTTGAAACAATTTTCAAATAAATAAAGGATATTTTTTAATCCTGTTTTTTAATAAATTTTTTTGATATTTTTAAAGAAAACCCCATGGCGATAAAATGAATGATAGCACCAACTATTATTGCCTGAAGAAGATCATTCAGAATTAGCCATGCTAAAAGAAATGAGGAGAGTGAAGGAATAATTACGAAAAGTGCGATAACGGTACTTTTAAGAAAAACTTCTTTTTTGGTTAGGTTATCTGATTTTTTTTCCTCGGACAACGGATTAGTCATGGCATCTGACAATAAAAACCAAAGATACTTTATATTTGGTAAACACAGATTTTTTCTGTTTGGCAAGTTACAAGGGAACCTATTCCAATGAACAATCACTAAATTTTGTAATTCCTGTAATGATAATTCTTTTCCTTGGAATAATTTATGTCATGACTCAAAGATCGGGTTCTGGTTTTGTTAGTTTCATTTTAATTGGTGTGGCAGCACTTACTATGATCTATTGGGCCAGAGTAGTAAAAAAAATGACCAAGGAGCAAAAACCTGTATTCTCAGCAGGAGAACAAGAGGCAAAAAACTGGGTATATGACCTTATCAAAGGAGATGGAGATTTTGTTTTTGTTGCTGAAGTCCCTGGACCAGAGGATAAGATAATGGTACGGTTGATTGATGGTGTTTTGTATATACGGGGTTCAGCAAATTTCTCAAAAGAAGTTCCAATAGAAGGTTCAAATACTATGCAAATTTTTGATTTTAAATATCGAAATGGTGTTTTGACATTAAGAATTAAAAAAGATTAGAGACTTTTCGCTAACTCTAATTTTTGTGGTAGATACTTATCGGTGATGTTTGTTAACCCGTACTTTGAAAATGCTTCCAACTCTGCTTTTCGTTTTAACCGTAAAAATACTTCCAACTCTTTTTTCCATATTCCATCCAGATATCTAGGATCTTTTTGTAGATCATAACATCTCTTAATGTCTGATTCAGTCATTGGGATAGTAGGGAGTTTATATTTTTCAATATCAGTAGCCCAAACACCAACCCATTTTGCGTCAGGAACGGTTAGTTCTCTAAGGTGTGCTGCATTTGCAGAACCTGATTTGATTACCATCGCTATGTGTTCTCCATACACATCACCGTCTGTTAGAATAATAACTGGTAGATTCATTTCATCATGTAATCGTTTCAAAAGAGTTCTGGTAGAACGCGGAGCTTGCCCTCCAGTATTAATAATAATTGACTTGAATTTTTTGTCAACTTGCTCTTCAACAAATCTAGTAAACAAGCCACCTTTTTCAATGGCGATTACAATCTCTGCACTGGTATCAATTAATTCGGCTGTAGTTAAGCTAGGACCTATTGCATATCCATCTGGATGATTAGATAAATTCATAGATTTTCCTTCGTATCCGGGAATGGTATATTCTATGTTCAAATCACCAAAAATTGAACTACGTTCTTCAGGAAAAATATGAAAATCTTCTCTAGGTCTGGATGTTACAGCCTCTAAATCTACGATAATATTATCAGATTCACTCTGGTCCTCAAAATCAATTTCAAATGCTTGAGATGAATAATAGATATCTCTTAAGGTTGATGATTTTTTTTCATTTGTTAATCTATTGGCAAAAAATGCTAACCACATCAATTGTGTAAATGATCTTAATTGAGAAGTATTTCTTGAGCTCCTCACAGCACTAGAAGTACCCAATATGTATTGTCGAAGTTTTTTATCATACACAATGTTACTTACGGATCTACTCGGAATCGAAAATTTAGGAAATTGTCCCTTGTCTAGATCTTCATATATTTTAGCACCGTGACTTTGGAGCATCTCAAGAATATTCTTTTGTTTTTCTAAAGCTTTTTTACTTGCTGCCTTTATTTTATTTTCAGTTTTTTTGCTCATTTTCTATTGGTTTCTCCTCTTGTAATATTTTTTGGAAATTAGGTTCTTTTTTCTTCCCTGCAAGTTCTGTACAAAATTGTGCGATTAAAGGAATGTACTTTGCATAAAGATTTGCTCTCTTTTTTGCAGCTTCTACTTGACCTCGTTTATTCATAAAAACAGATAATTTTCTCGCCATGAACTGAATTGCTAATTTAAGTTCTTTTTCAATTTCTTGTCTATCTGCAACATTTTCCTTTCCCGCTGTTTTGTATGGGATTCTAGTAGAACAGATATGGGAGACAATTACCAAGGGAGGATCCCCCTTTGCTTTATAACGGCTCCAATCAATATCATTAATTACTTTTAGGACAACATCACTTCCTTCATCGTAGAGTAAAGGAATACGGTTTGCAAATCGATAAACCTTGATTCCACGGGTACTGATTTCACCACCGTATGCAATTCCCATCTCGACGACAAAAGGAAATCCAGAATAAGCAGAAGCATTACGCTGGATCACGGTAAGAAAATCAGGTTTGAAAAATTTCTTCATTCCTTTCTCAAGAGGCTCTTCGCCAAGTGGAGCTAGGCAGCTTGGATCAGGACCCATAAAGTCCTCAAATTTTTGTAAGGAATCACTAAATTTGGCAAGTTCTTGGTTAGTCATAGTTCCCACACGTTTTTCAGGCTTGAATCCTGCAAATTCTGCAAATTTTACGGCAGTAGTGGGACCAACCCTTTGGAATTTTTTTGACAAAAAGGAAGTTAATGTTTCTCCTTGAACGGTGTTGGTTAATTGTTTGTAGTATTGACTTTCTGAATCCATTTCTATTGATTTAGATGTAGAATCTCCAAAATCCCAATAAAATAATTTTTTGTTTGGAACATCTATATCTTCAATTCTAATTTTATTTAGTTTTTCAAAATCCATTTTTAGAAATGACATTAATGCGATTACAACTCTAACTTGTCTTGAAAGATTTTTCCAACGTTTTTTAGCTTTTTCCATTATCGCTGTGAAACTTAAACTCTTTTTTGAAAGACCCAGATCCTTTCTTACTTTTTCTATCATCGCATCATCAATCGTCGGAATTTCAAACTGAGATTCAACAACCATTCTTCTGATGGTTTCAACATCAGTTCCATAAGGGTGTGGTTTGATTATAGTGGGGGATTTAGGCATCATGTTGATCATTCGAGGGTAATGGAATTTTTCTCCTTTAGGATCATCAAAAGTAATCGACGCATATGGAGTAATCAGAGATGTTTGATAAACATAATCTCTAATTTTCGATCCAGCTTTTGAATAATCACCTTCAAGAAAAATACTAACCGAAAGACCTTGTCTTGCAACTTCTTTTGTTTTGTGTTTCAAAATAACTGGTTTATTCTTTTGAATATCAAGTAACATCTCATATTCGTGTAATAATTTTCCATCGGTAGAACTTTTGACTGTTACAGGTTTGTTTGTGGTAATTTGTCCATAAAGAATTGCCATGGTTGCACCTAAACCAAACATTCCTCTTGCTTGTTTCAATCCAAATTTAGAACCATAAAGAACTGTTCCAAATGCTAATGGAACATGTTTTGACTCAATTCCAGGTCCATTGTCCTTGACACTTAAAATGTATTGTTTTGGGTCAGATTTTTCAGGATCAACTGCCTTTATTGTCAGGTGAATATCAGGAAGAATTCCCTTAGCATCGCACGCATCCAGACCATTTTCTACAAATTCCCTTACTGCTGTATATAATGACCTCGAGGGATTACTAAATCCAGCAAGATCTCTATTTCTATAGAAGAATTCACTTGGGGAGATTTGGTTAAATTTTTCCTTAATCGAAGACATTTTGATCTTCCCACAGTTTCATTTTTTCTTGTTTGCTTCGTCTATTTGCTGCTTCTAATTTGTTGTAGACAGTTCCATGCATACTACCATTTGATATTGACGAAATTGCATTTACCGTTAATCGTAGTTTGTTAGGTTCTCCAATTATTGAAACAGTTTTTCCATATATCGAGATTAAGGTACCAGTTAAATTTTCCATGTTTCGTCTAGCCTTACCACCTTCTCCAATAAGTCTCCCTTTAATTCTTTCAATATTCCCACTTGATTTTCCTCCAAATTCTGTCAAATTAATAACATGTAAAGTATTTTCTCCATTTATCAAAGTCATTGCATTTTCTGGTGAGAAACCTCGACCTATTGCAGTAACAATTTCCATAGCCTTGAATGGTTCAACTTTTTCAACATCATCGGTGGATTTAATTAAAACTTCTCCAGTTTCACCATTAACATCTAAATTCACAAAACAAGTTTGTTCAATCTTAGATTTAACAGAACCAGACTTCCCAATTAAAACAGCAATTCGATCATTGGGTATTCGAATTAGTTTTTCAAAGATCATGATATCATTTCCTTTAACACTTTTGTGGGATCATTAACAGGGATTCCTCGTTTAGAAAAGAATCGGGTAATGTTATTAATATCTCTTTTAAGAAATTCTTGTGCATTTGGATGGCGAAGATCCACTGCGGATCCTAGATCAAATAAGACTAACCCAGTATCAGTTTTAAAAATATTATATTCTGAAAAATCTCCATGAACTAATTCTGCTTTTGTATATAGATTTTTGATTAGTGAAATTGCACTATGATAATCATTCTCATCAATTTGAGATTCCAGTAAAACCTTGCAGGGAGACCCGTTTTTACCCACAAATTCCATTGCTAATACATTATTTGTGACATGAATAGGTCTTGGAACAGATATTCCACAATCATAACACCGTAAAAGATTTTTAAATTCTTTTTTTGCCCATAGATAAACCAAATTTTTTGTACCTTTTTTTATTTTTGAAAATCTTGGATCTCCAAGAATGTAGGCTTCTCTTTTTTTGAAATTTGAGGTACTTACTAGATAAATTTTCAATGCAACATCAATGTTATTTTCATCTACAGCCCAAAAAACAACAGATTCTTTTCCGGCACTTATTGAGCCGTTAACATAAGCAATAATATGATCTTTGATTAACTTGTACAAAGTCATAACAGTTGGTTTATCTAAAACCTCGTTGATTACCTTGCCTTTCTTAAAACCATCTTTAAGTTGTTTTTTTCTTGTTTTAGAAAAGATTTTTTCATCAAGTTTCGA
The DNA here is from genome assembly GCA_024644385.1 of Nitrosopumilaceae archaeon. Classification (GTDB taxonomy): domain Archaea; phylum Thermoproteota; class Nitrososphaeria; order Nitrososphaerales; family Nitrosopumilaceae; genus Nitrosomaritimum. The sequence goes on from JAHELB010000003.1 coordinate 53,238, forward strand.
TTCTAATTTTCTGCTAATATCATCTTGCATTAATTGGTTTTACCCGCACTAGATAAAATGGATTTCTTTGATTAATTAAAGGTTAGTGAGTTCATCTACAATAAAATTTCAAATTAAATAATAATTATTACATTTTGAAAACAATTAGAAATGGAATTCCTCCAACGGTTTTAACAGCAGTTTCGGAGCCAACCCCTAATTCTAAAGAGAGTGAGATGGTATCTTTTCCAACCATGTTGATTATTGAAGAATTTTTTAGTAAATTTTTTGCTTCATTATGTTCAATTATTTTTTCACCGTAGTAGCTCTTACTAATTTTCATGTTTAATTGATCTTGAACAATGGTTTTTCCTAAAAGATCAATGTCACAGATATTTAGCATTTGATTTTTTTGGTATTCAGAAATTTTAACTGAAAATCGCATTATGCATATTTACCTTTTAAGGTTGATTTTGCACCACAAGCTTCACAAATTAAAAAGGAAATTCTGTTTTCTTTTACGATTTTAGTGTCTGGACTTTTACATGTGGGGCATTCGAGATAGTCTTTGACATAAATTTGGAAGAGGCGCGTAAAATCATCAGGGGCTCGTCTGCCCACAAACATAGCTTTATCCCCTAAACGTTCAGCAGGAACTGCAAATTCTTTTGAAAGGTATTGTAGGACTTTATCGGGATCTCTACGAAGAACCTTTGGAAATTCTGAGAAATTCCGGAGATAAGTTTTTTGACCTTCCCACATAACATCAACAACTGGTAATTCAAACCTAGCCTTTGATCCTTTTTTAGTATCGCCTATTTTATCTTGAATTCTTTTAAGTAGAATTTCATAGTCGGACTTTGTCATATATGGTCGTTGTAGGGCCAACCCTATATTGGTTTTTGAAAAAGAGGAATCCTGTGGATTTTTAAACTTATTCCATTTTTCCTATTCGGAAAACATTAGTCCCACATTTAGGACAGGTACCTTTTACGGCAGGACGTCCATTCTTTAGTTTAGTTTCTTTAGGATCTTTGATGTCCCTTTTAGCTCTGCATTTTACACAATATGCTGTTACCATTCTAAGACAAGTCAATCCTTGTTCTATTTAGGAAGAGGCTGTGAAAATTATTTAACCACAGGCTAGATGGTTGTAAATTTTTTATCGATTTAGGAAAGAAGAATTCCAAAAAAATCAATAAAAAATGAAAAATCTTTATTTTTTTATGAGATAATTCCATAACAATAAACTTTTTTTTATTTTTTTTATACAAAATAACAAATTTGGAAAAATTACCAATTATAAACACCCAAAAAGAACAATTCTTAAAATGGCTTCAAAAAAAGGGATTGCAATCACTATCATAATCCTGATAGCCATTACAGCAGCAAGTTTCCTTTTTTGGTTTCTGCCTCAGGAAAGCCAATTTTCATTGATTACAACAGATCATGGGAATTACCTTGATGGAACAAAAGAAATTCACTTTATTCTAGAACAAACCATCTCTACAGAGTTTCAAAAACTAAAAGATGGAGAAATATCTCCAGATGAGTATCTTCAAATTGCTGATGTTACGTCCTCACAGATTTCCACTCAAATAAGTGAATTTGTAATCTCAAAACCACCAAATGAATGGCAAGATAGTTACATTAGTTATTTGGAGGCTTTTAAAAATTTCAATTCTTATGTAATCGAAACCAAAGTCTATGCTAATTTAATCAAAGAAGGAAAAACAGATCAATTAGAGCAATCCTTAACCAAAATTCAATCCTTTTTGGATGAATCTAACAGATTTATAGAAACGTCAGATAATTCTCGACCCAAATAGCCTCAGACCTAATAATAATAATTTGACTTGTTGGAAATCGTTAAAAAGTAATTTTGTGATAATAAAACCAATGTCTCAAAATTCAAACAGGGTAGAGAAGGATGTTAGTCAATCAACCTCCAATAAGCTTCTTGTTATTTGCATAGATAGAGACAACGATGTAGGTGAAAAAGCAGGAATAGTTACACCCGTCATTGGGCGAGATGCCTGTATTGAAGCAGCTCAAAGATTGGCTTTGGAGGATCCAGAAGATGCCGATTCTAATTCAATTTTTGCTGCAATTAAAACATATGAAGATTTGATTAGTAAGGGTTACCAAGCTGAAGTAATAACAGTAGCTGGGGTTAAAAGGAAGGGAGTCCAAGCAGATGAAAAAATACTTGAGGAAACCAAGAAAGTTTTAGAAAATTTTCCTGCAAATGGAGCAGTTATAGTTTCAGATGGTGAAGACGATGAAAGTGTCGTACCAGTAATTCAAAATATTCTCCCTGTAATTTCGGTTCAACGAGTAGTAATGAAAGTTAGTAGAAGTGTAGAATATTCGTATGCTGTTTTTGGAAAATATCTAAAAATGATAGCATACGATTCCAAATACTCCAAATTTTTCTTGGGAGTTCCAGGAATTCTTTTGTTAATAGGAGGAATTGCCACCGTCGTTGGCTATACCACAGAAATTACTGCTGTGTTAGTAAGTATTTTGGGCGGTTCTCTTCTCATTAGGGCTTTTGATATCGATAAAGCTTGGTCTCATATGGTAAAACCTACACCGATGGGATTCGTTAGAATTTTCACCATGGTAGCAGGGGTTTTGTTAATTTTATCGTCTATACCAGCTGGTATTAATGCAGTTGATGAAAAGTTGTTAGAATCCGAAACTGAAATCCTTTCAGTTGTCTCCAACAAAGTAATAATTGGACAATTTATCTCAGGTGCTTTGCCTATTTTGTGGATTGGGTTGGGGGCTATTTTCGCGGGTATGTTACTTAGTAATTGGATTGGAGGAATTCCACGACAAATTAGCGATGTGCTAAGAATAGTGGTCTTGATAGCTTTGTATCCCACCGTATTTCAATTTACAAATACAATGATAAATGATGAGAGTTCGTTTAGTTTAGTCCCACCTTTGCTAGGAGGCCTTGCTATTACTTTGATTTCAGCCACGATTTTATTCAAGAAATACAGAAAGCAAAAGGACCAAGAAATGGTCTCAGATTAAATTTAGAGTCAGATAATGAGTTAATTTTTTTAAAAAAACACTGATATTTTCAACCCTGTAATGAAAGACTGGTGATTTAGATAAACAGAATAAAAGATACCGTTTTTCAATTTTCTGGGTTATACAAGATTTATTCTAAAAAACTAGAAAACGAGATTAAAAATGGGGATATTCCAAACCATGTTGCCCTAATTTTAGATGGAAATAGGAGATGGGCAAAAAGACATCTTGCCATGACAAAAATAGGCCATTGGAAGGGAGCTGACGCAGTAGAAAACTTGTTAGATTGGTGCGAGCAGCTTGACATCAAAATTATTACTCTATATGCTCTCTCAGTGGAGAATCTAAACCGGAACGACAAAGAATTACAATATCTTTTTGAATTAATTCGTTTAAGGCTAGAAAAATTGTACAAAGATCCTCGAATCCACAAAAATAAGATGAGAATAAAAGGAATAGGGAGAATTGAACTTTTACCAGAACCGATCAAAGAAATCCTGCATAAATTGGAGCAGTCCACAAAAGGATATGATAGTCATTTTCTTAATATAGCATTAGCTTATGGTGGACAACTTGAATTGGTTGATGCGGTAAAAAAAATTGGAGAAAAAATTAAGGAAGGATCTCTCAAAATTAATGACATTGATAAGAAAGAAATTGAATCGAATTTGTATACATCACATTTACCACAATCATCTCCTGACATGATTTTAAGAACTTCGGGAGAAAAAAGGTTGAGTGGGTTTCTAATGTGGCAAAGTGTTTATAGTGAATTAGTTTTTATGGATATTTTTTGGCCAGAGTTTAGAAAAATAGATTTAATGAGAGCCATTAGGACTTATCAAGAACGAAAAAGGAGAATTGGAAAATGATCGAAGAGACATCAGCAGGTGTTGTTTTATTTAGAAAAGAAAATGAAAAAATTTTGTTTTTACTACTTCATTATCCCTCAGGGCATTGGGACTTTGTAAAAGGAAAAATGGAAAAAGGAGAATCAGCAAATCAGACGGCAATTAGAGAAACTGAAGAAGAAACAGGGATTATTGATGTAAAATTTTTAGAAAACTTTGAAGAATGGATACAATATAATTTTCAATATCAAGGAGAGATTGTTAATAAAAAAGTGGTTTTTTTTCTTGGAGAAACAAAAACTAAGGACATAAAAATTTCTAATGAGCATATAAATTATACCTGGATGGATTACGCAACTGCTATGGAAAGAACAACTTTTGATAACGCGAAAACAATTTTGTCAAAATCTTATAAACTACTTTCCAAAACTTTGTAATTGTAAATTCTTTGCAACCTCAACTGGGTTTTTTGCATTTAGAATTGTTCTACCCACAATTAAATAATCAGACCCGGCAGAAACTACTTCCTTAGCATTTCCTCCCTGGGTTCCAACTCCTGGAGAATATATCTTCAATTTTTTTCCGGCCTGTTTTCGACAAAACGAAATAATTTTAGGAAAAGTTGCCCCTACAACAATGCCATCAACCTTGGACTTTAAGGCCCAATCAAGAAACAGTTGGTATAGTAGTTGCTTTTTTTTTAATTTAATTTCCATATCATATGTTAATTTAGCCTCAGGGGCGCTCATATGGCAGAGGGTGATTACACCCTTTTCCTTTTTATGGCAAATTTTTACTAGATTGTTTAAACTATCAAAACCCATAATGGGGTTTGCAATAATTGCATCAAATCCCAAGTTCCACAAATTTTCTGTTGTTATTCTATTTGTGTTTCCTATATCATTTAGTTTGATATCTGCAATTGTTTGTAAACCATATTTGTGAGCTGTTTTGTTAATTTTACAAATTTGTTTCGATCCAAGTGGTAATAACAAATGAAAATTAAGTTTAATTCCACAAAGAAATGGATGAAGATTTATTATATTTCGGATTGTTTTTGATTCTAAATTTTTTATTGAATGGTCATAATCATTTGCAAGAATTACCTTACCATTGCTCTTTGAGATTTCTGAAATTCTAGTTTTGAAGGTGGCCATAATCAACTAGTGGATGAGTATCTTTTAGTTTTATAATTTTCACATATGAATATCCATGTTCGGATGGACTATTAACAAAAGTTGGATCAGAATTATTATTTGAAAATTTTAAAAATGGTTTTTGAGGATCCTCGCCAAGTACAACATGACAAAAATATGATGTTCCTTCTTCATTAAAATTCATGAAGACTCCTATTAGCCATTTTTCGTTGCGAGGAAATAAAAACAATGGGAACGGATTTTCATCAAACCCCCAAGTTAACTTTGCAAGACTTGCCAAATCTTCAAGTTCTATAGGTTGGTATCTATCAGCAGTTCCATTTCCAGGGCGCAAGGTTTCAGGGAGTGATTTTATGCGAACAATTGGAGAATAAAGTTTACTAGCATCTGATGTGGAATCTACAATTTCTGTCTGTTCTGTTTCACCCCTAAACGCATAACAAAGATAATGACCATTATGTTCAAGCGGAGTGTAATATACAATTGGTTTTTCTTTTAGTATATCCATTTGTACTGATAAAATTTTTCTCCCCTCATGATCATGAAGAAATGAAATACGTGGGGCTCTCTCCAATGCACAAACAAGTCTAGAAAATTCTAAAGTCGATGAAACTTGAATGTATCGAGGTAGTTTGTCCACGAAAGTTTTTTGTATTATACTAAATTAAACTTACCCAAACTTTTTCAGGCTAGCTTCTTCTATCAATTACATCGTTGATGGCAGGACCTGTACCAATTATAGTAACAGGCGTCTTCAACTCTGCTTCGATATTTTCTATGAATGATTTTGCTTCATCAGAAATTTCGTCATAAGATATTTTTCCCGCGCAGGCTGGAAATAATACATCTAACTTTGTAATTGAAATTTGGGTTGCGCTGTTAAGCATTATTGCACGCCTAGCTAAGTCAAAATCAAAATCAGCCGCACGTCTTTGTCTACCTGTAACCGTTCCAAATTCGGACCAACCCTTTTTCTCCGCTTCTGCAAGTGATAGCTCCTTTGTTAAAGGTCCTGTGCCTACTCTAGTAACATATGCTTTGAAAACTACTATCACCTCATCAACCTTTTTTGGTCCCAATCCAATATCTGCACAAATTCCTGAGGCTGTTACATCTTTTGAGGTTACAAAGGGATAAGTCCCATGCCATAATGATAAGAAGGTACCTTGAGTCCCTTCAACCAGAACATTTTCATTTGAAGAGAGAGCAGAATTAATTTCATCAGGCACATCAATGATTAACGAGGCAAGAACATTGACGTCTTTTGCCATTTTTAACACCCTCATAGCTCGGTCAGCATTGGCAGGACCAGTACCTGAGCCGGTGCTACCAATTTTTTCTTTTAATTCTCCTTTCGAATCACTTGTAAGGTGTTTTTCCTCAATTATTCCACAGTGCTTATCCACAAAGGCCCTCCCTGATACACCAAAATCCTGAATTTCTTTAAGAAGAACATCTGGATTTACCACAACACCTGGTCCAATCATTACTTTGGCGTTTTTATTTAAAAAACCACTTGGCAACATTCTAACCTTATAGACCTTTTTACCATCATGAATTGTGTGACCAGCGTTTGGGCCTGCTCCCCCGCGAACAATGATTTTTGGATTATCTTTGATGGCAAGATATGAAATAATTTTTCCTTTTCCCTCGTCGCCAAAAAAACCACCAACGACTACAGTAGATGTCACAATTTTGAACTGAAATTCCGTTTATTTAAGCTAAAGTGGTGCACATGATTTATTATCAAACAGAAAATTCAACTAGAACATTGGCTGAACCAAATTATGCAGGAAACATTATAGTTATTTTAGCAAATCTTCCAGATTTTCTCAGAACACCAATCTTGAAAAAAAGAATGATGGAATTTTTTGAGATGCCAGATCCCGAAAAAAAACAGCTGATCAATAATGCTTTGGAAGCTGGGCCAACAATTCCTTTTCCAAATTTTGCAAAATTGTTTAAGACATGGTTGGAAATACTAACAGTGTTACCAGAAGATCAGAGAAGTGGTTTATTTCTTGCGTACCTTAATGAAATATCTGAACATCCCCAGAAACTAATTACTTTTAATTTAGATGGAATATTAGAGATTTTTCTATCATTGGATAAGGAGAAGCAGACCATAATTTCCCAGTCTGTTAAAAATATAATTAATAGGTTCGAGGATGAAAGAAAAAGAAGATTACTACTAGTGATTCCTGATAATGCTCAAACCTATTTGAAACTCTAAGCGTTTGGATTTTCGTCTGGTTTTCGATTATCCTCATTGGTATAATCCACGATTTCTCCTTCTGGAGTAAGGACACCGGCAAATATTTTTTCATGTTTTTTTAAGAGTTTTCTATGATCAGGCATAGACATATCTAGCCTCATTTCATTCATTACCATTACTCGATATTCCTTCCATTCGTTCCAACACTTGGTGCAAACTGGGTATTTGCTGCCAACTGGATCTAATTCTTCATTATCAGAAATTGGATTTTTACATTTAGTACAGGTCTGACTCATATATTGAAGCAAGAAAGAACTCTTTTTATCTTTTTTTGAATGTGGAGTATAAACACTCAGGAAAACTAATTCTTTGATGATTGTGCCACAAAATTGATCAAAAAATCCTTTGAAGGATCTTCTTGTCCTCAAAACCAGAGCCAGTCTTTGGGTTGATGCGAGAATTCTATGACTTTTAAAGTGTAGTTTAAAATTAAAAACGATTTAATTAAATTTAAAATATTTGAACCACTGTTTACCACAAAAGAGGAGGGAACTGGGCTGGGTCTTGCCAGCTGTAAATCTATCATAGAATCTCATAAAGGAACAATAACAGTCTAGACAAAACCTACTACATTTAAAATAAAATTACCAAAACCATTGAATGGGTGATCTTTCATAATTAATAAAAAACAAAATATTTTTTCTGAACTATATTGATACGAAATAGGTTGGATTCAGGAAAATCTAGTTACGGCTTAGTCATAAAGAAGAGAATATCTTTTAGAAAATAGAGGAGATTTACTATGTTTTTTTAATTTGTTAACTAAAGGAAATTTATAGAATCAACTAGTATGGAATATTGATTGACAGAAGATAATAGAAAAGTTCTTCCAAAGGACTTTGGTTCAGATTTTAGTCTACCTGGTCGCCTAGAGGAGGGCAATTCAGAGTATTTTGACGTAGAACCCATAAAGCCCAAACCAAAAAACCGTGCCATTTTGGTATTTGCATTGGCTTTTGTTCTAGTTGCAGCTGGGTTTTTTTCATATTATTTTATTAATCAAAGTGAGATTGACTCGAAGATTATTCAGAATAGAATCAATGATCCTGAAAGGAAGCTAGTAAACCAGTATGGTGTAGGTCGATATGGAAGTGACCACGCGCATGCTGCCATGGCTATTTTTATCGATGAGGAACAGCTAAATTTTGGATTGTCTCAATTTCAGGTTACCAGTAGGTACATCCACTTTGAAAATCATAATCCATACCAAATTCACAAGCATGCAACCAACGTTCCATTGGAAATGTTGTTTTCCTCAATTGGAATGAAAATAACACCAGAGTGTATTATCTTGAATGATGGAGTATCTGCAGAGATGATAGCTGGTAAATTTTGTTCAGGACAAGACCAATCCTTGGCGGTTTATATCAATGGAGAGCAATATTATTCGGATATCTCCCAGTATGAGATTAACCATAATGACCGAATATTGATTTCCTTTGGTGATGTTGAATCAATCTCAAAGCAGCTATTGTATTTGGATTCTTTGAGAATTTTTGATGTTCCAAAGCAGACCCCGCAGTATTCAGGAAATGATATTTCGGTCTGAAACAAGGATCTTTTTTAGGCAGTTCAATTCCTAGAATAGTTTGAAATTTTTTTTCATAAAATGTATTTCCTCTATTCTATACATAAAATTTAAGAAAATCAAACGTCATATAATATAAGGTCAGATTTTTCTGCTGTTATATCCAAATAAAATTATTACAAGACTTGTACCCCATAAGAAAAGGTTCCCCACAATATATGATATGGAGAATGGTTCTGGTCCGGAAATCATATACCAACCAACTATCGTGGTAATTCCAAATAATATTATTCCCAGGGTAATTAATCCCTTGGTCACTGCTTTATTTTCTGTAACTTCTATTGGACTAAATACACCATTACTTGAATAATCGGTATAGCTATCTAATTTATTCATGATTTTATTTTTAATGAAAGTATATGAAAATTTGTAGTACAGTAGATTACAACACGTCTTAATTTATTTTTACATATTACACTAACCATAATTTTCAACTAAGATTGAAATTGTGTTGGATAATCTTTAAAAGGTCGAAAGGAGATTATGGTATAAAAAAATTGAATAACCAAGTCAAACAATATGCGAAGATTCAAAAAGAATGAATTGTACCAAAGAATGTGAAGGCCATGAACGAATATAGTGGTGACAAAAGTCAAGATGAATTGAAATTATTTCTCCACCAAACAAACTTTACGTTATAATCTGGATTAGGATGATTTTTTGTGCGTAGAAAGAGGTGCGCATTTTTTTATTAACGGCTAATAAACTTGTTAACCCTTTAACCGAAAATAATCCCATAAACCAGTTCCACCAGGTTGAGAATAAATTTTCCCTCAAATATTCAAAAATATGAAAAACAATCCAATTTGTGAATGTAAAGTAATAATAGTTAACAAGGACAAAATTAAATGTGAAGATAAAGTGTCCAAAATGCAAAGAAAATGCAGAATTGGCAATGGATTTTTCTATAGTTACATGTGATCATTGTAATTTAGATATGAGTTATGGGGAATATGTGAAATATGTAGCTCACAATCAGAAAACGTATTCTGATATTCTTGGAGACTATGCCGGAAGCACAGAGGGACAAACTGCAGGATCCTTGGATGAATGGGATTAACAAATGAAAAAAACATCCATCAGATTAAAATAATTAGTTTTTGCTATTTCTAACCAGAGTTGGAATTTTTATTAGAAAACATTCTAAACCTTGTTGGATTTCTAGTAGGATTGATAATTGGAATTGTCTCTATAATTGGTTATAGAAACACAGGAAGTCCGACCTTGTTTAGATTGGCAATCGCATTTTGTTCTATCAGTGCTGGATTTTTCGTAATATGGACGGGATATATGGTAGAAGATTTTGTGCTAAAGGCAGGACATTTAGAGAGATGGATACAAACCCTTGGCATTGCAATCCAAACTGTAGGTTACTTTTTCATAGCATTTTCTCACAGCATTAAATCTCTTTTTCCAAAATCTAGATACTTTAGATCAATTGGAATCTTTCCATTGTTCTTAGTCTCTTCAGTACAAATAGAACACATCTTTAGATCAGTATCTTTTATCTTGTTGGCATATGGTGCCATTGAAACTACTTTATCCTATTTAGAAAATCGAAATAAAGGGGCCATTTCAGTTGCTTTAGGGCTGTCTTTATTGGCGTTAGGTGAATTTCTGGGATGGTATTCCTTTGTATTTCCAGAATCTGTATTGTATTTTGTATCAATGATTATCAAAATAGCTGGATTGATAGCACTTTTCATTCCAGTGAGCAAGATACCCCTCACCAAAATAAAATTTGATGAAAGCTTTGATTAGGAAAAACTAGGCTCAATTTTTTTGATAAATCAAATTTGTCAAATTCTTTTATCTTTTTGGTATATTGGAAAATAGCATGCCACTATCATAGAAATTATTAAAATAATCAATAGAGAAAAAATGGTAGAGTATCGAACTCATATGAAGATAATTGGAGATATTCTTTCAACTACCCGTGACGATCTCCAAGATGAAGATGGAGCCACTGTAACTTATCTAATTAGAAAAGCGAATGTGTCTCATTCAAGAATATCCAGAATATTATCAGTTCTAGTATCCCAAGGATTGCTAGAAAAAGTTGATTCGCAGGGTTCACATAAATACAAAATTAGTCAGACAGGAAGAGAGTTTTTGCAAGCATATCATAAATTTAGCGGCTTTGCCATTAATTTTGGTCTGACTATCTAATCCTCTGGTTCCTCAGTTTCATCTGAATCATCATCAAATTCATCCTCAAATTCATTATCTTCGTATTCTGAAGAGTTACTCGTCATTTTAAAATTATATTTTCTTGAGATTAAAAACCTATTCAAATGAAAATGAATAATTAAAGAACAAAGTCAGGTAATTCAATTGAAAATAAATTGTAATACAGAGGGTATTGACAAAGCAACCAAAGTTGTAAAGGATGGCGGAATTGTGGTTTTTCCTACAGATACTGTTTATGGAATAGGATGCGATCCTTACAATGAAAAATCAGTGGATAGAATTTATCAAATCAAAAAAAGACCCAAATCAAAGCCCTTCCCGGTTTTGACTTTTTCAATCAATATGGCAACTAAAATTGTTGATTTTGATAATGATTCTAAAAAAATAGCTGAAAGGTTTTGGCCTGGCCCTTTAACGTTGGTATTAAAATTAAAAGATGAAAGATTGAGAAAGACTTTAAATTTGCAAGAAAAAATTGCTGTCCGAGTTCCAAATAACAAATGTTTGCTAAACCTATTGAAAAATACTAAATTTTTAATCGGAACAAGTGCAAATAATTCTGGGGAAGATTCATTTACAAACTCTGACGATTGCTATCAAAAAATGAACGGATTTGATGTTTTTTTAGATGATGGAGATATTAAAGATGGTAAAGAATCAACAATTCTAGAAATGATACAAGGAAACCCAATTTTTCATAGAATAGGGGCCTTGAAAAAAGAGGAGATTATAGAAACTTTTTGAATTTATTAATTACATGTGCTAGACATTTGGAACCAGAAACCCAAGAGGAAATTATGAGAATTCTAGAGGATTTGGGGGATTCTGAACCTAAAATTTTGATTTCAAGCATGTCAGGAATTTTAACAGTAAAAACAAAATTAGATCCATTTATGGTCGTAAAAAAGATACGTGAATCAATAATCGATGAACCTTGGAGCGTCAGATATTGTCTTCGAATAATACCCATACAAAGGGTAACTGAAACAAAAATCGAAGATATGGAACGAGAAATTTCAGATTTATTAGGATTAATTTCAGAGGGAGAATCTTATAGAATATCAATAGAAAAAAGAAATTCTGATGTTTCAAGTAAAGAACTGATCACAAGGGTGGCCAAGATTATTAAAAATAAAGTTTCATTAGAAAATCCAGATAAGATTATACAAATTGAGATTTTAGGAGCAAGGACAGGTATCTCTATTTTAAATAAATTTGATATTTTAAGCGTTGAAAAAACAAAAAGAAGTTTATCCGAGTAGAATAGCTCCTTTTTCAATTAAAAGATCTTCTAAAGGAGTCTTGGAGTAAATTGAATCTAATTGTTTTTTTGTTATTTTAAAGTATTTTTTTAAAAATGATGAGTGGTCTTTAGAAAAAATTTCAATTATCAGTGGATTTAATTTTCGATATAGCTTTTCCAATTCAGTTTTGTTCCCTATAGCAATCAAAATAAAATTATTTTTGGGTTTAATTCCTACTGACATTATTGCATCTCCAATCTGTTTTGTAGCTGCAAAACGCAACAGAATATCTGTTTCAAGTTTATTTGAAAGCAAGATATTTTCCTGCTCAGATTTGATTGATATGAAAAGAATTTTTTTTAAATGATATGAATTTAGAATAAATTTACTTGAAATTGCTTGTAATTTCAATTTTGGAAAATCTTTTCTAAGGGTTTCTAAAAAGGAAACACCGATTTTTTTACTTCCCTTTATCTCAACAATTTGAATTAATTTTTTCCCAACTTTAAGTCCAATTTTTTTATTAGATCCACCATGAATAATAGGAATAATACTCACAAGATCACTGTTTTTTACTAGAGTCTTTTTACCCTCCATTGAAGAAGAATCTGCCCCATTAATCGCTATTAGAATATTGTTGGTGTCAAGGTCAGGTGTATTTTTTGGTTTAATTTTTAAGATTAAATCTAGTAATTTATCAATTGTAATGGTATCTATTTCTAATTCTAATTCCTCTGAGGAAAACAATTTTTTTGCCCCTCCAACTAGTTTTACAGTTACCATATTTTGATTAATTAAGGTGAGGAATTTAATTTTTTGAAAAATTAATCGGTTTTTTCTTCTGTTGGTTCTGGGGTTTCTGGAGCATCTATGGAATCATCACCAATTTCAATAACTTTTTCTTCTGATTCTATAGCTGAATTTGTATCAATTTCGATTATTTCCTCAGTAGGTGCACTTTCATCGATTAAAGAATCCTCTTTGGACTGGTTTAATTCTTGTTCAAGGTTTTCTTTTTTTATAAATTTAGTGATATAACCTGCGACTCTATTCTTTAATCCCTTTGAGCGGATAATGGCAAGGTTCCCTAATAATTTTTTATTGTCAGCAAAATTTTCATTAAATTTTGATTTGTGTTGGTTCATTACTTCATATGAAAGTCGCTTAATCCTATCCATTCTTCCATTACTAAACTGGGGTTTTTTATACCTATATTCCAAGAAAATTTTTGGAATTTGTCTCTAGTATTGATGCCATTTCATCATACTTTATGTTTAAAATTTTAGAAGAACAAAAAACCACGCTTGGGATAAAACCTATTTGTGCTTGTTTTAATTCAAAACACCTAGAAAACCTGACAGGACCATCGGTTTCTACAAGAATTTTATCTTGATCAGTTTTAGTTAATAGATTCTGTTTATCGTTTGCATAAACCATAACAGGTCCATAGGATACAAAAAAATTCATATCCATTGCCCTTTGTAGTTGTTTCTTGTTACCATCAAACCAATGGAGTAATGCATTTTTCGTACTAAACGAAGTCATTATTTCAAATATATCATCAAGGCTTTTTCTTGAATGAATGGATATAGGTTTCTGATGTTTTTCCGCAATAGAGAGTAAAGACTCAAAAATATTAATCTGATTTTTTTTATCTTCCTCTGATTTAGTATAAGTTGGATCTAAACCAATTTCCCCTATTCCTGAAATAATACTAGAGTTCTCCTCTATCAATTCAATCATCTTATCTAAATTATCATTTGCACATTCCGGATGAATTCCAATAAAAGGTAAAATCAAATTACTTTTTTTGGCAATTTCTAAGGTTCTTAGAGAGTTCGTTCTATCCATGGAGACACAACATGCCTTGATTTTCATGACTTCCATTCCTTGGATTATATGATTTAGATCTTTTTGAAATTCAGGATCGGAGAGATGAATGTGAGAATCAAATAACCATGTCATTATTTAGTAATTTTAAAAATAGTCTGTATAAATCGATTTCTTGGTGATATTTTTTCACTCATAATCTTTTACCATGATATACAAAAACTCCAAGTAATGAAATCTTCTGAATTAGGTCTTTCGGCAATGTATAGAATTTTGAAAAAAGCCGGAGCAGAACGAGTTAGTGACGAATCAGCAGATGAACTACGCCGAATTATAGAGAATGTAGCTATCGAAATTGCAAAAAGTGCTGTAGATATGTCATCTCATGCAGGAAGAAAAACAGTTAAAGCTGAAGACGTAAAACTTGCTTCAAAACCATTTACCAAATTCTAATCTAAAGAGTTTAATTATTCATTTTGTGTTTTTTAAAACGGTACTCTGGCAGAACGGTTATGCGTGAGCCTGCAAAGCTTATACAAGGGGGTTCGACTCCCTCGGGTACCTTTTTTAAAACTTATTCAACTACTACCTTTCCTGCCATCCAAGGATGTAAGGTACAAAAATAATCAAAAGTACCCTTTTCATCAAAAACAAAGGTGAATTGTTGTTGTGGATCTAAATATCCACTATCAAACAAAGAATTGGGTTCCTCATAAAAACCAGAAGTTACACTATGAAAGGCCACATCCTCATTTGACCAAATTACTGGTTCCCCTTGTTTTACATAAATGATAGATGGGACATAACATGAATTATCTTCTTCACAACCTGGACG
>JAHELB010000024.1 GCA_024644385.1 Nitrosopumilaceae archaeon
AATTTATTAAACAAGATTCAAAGCATTGCAGAAAAAGTTCAAACCAATACCTCGCACATGATTGCAAACAGAGAGTTTCTATCGCAATCCCAAGTTGCAGAATCTGTTTTGAATTTGTGTGATGATGAGATTGCAAAAATAATTAACGGCAAAGTAATTCCAGGGGATAGGGTATTTTATCCAGTAAAGTCACACATTGGAAACGCAACTCCAGGAGTACATCAACCAGACTTTACAGGAAAGGCAATTGTTTTTACAATTGATGCCACTGACAAAACTGATTCAGACAGAGTCTTACATTTGGCGTCCCATGTAGAGAAAAATGGTGGAAAAGCAGCCTGCTTTATCTCAGAGGACACGCCAAAAGACATTCAGGAGGCAATTAGCAGTAAATTCCACTCCCATGTGATTAATATCAAAAATCCCCAAGAAGTTGAAAAGTGGCTAAATACCGCCAAAACCAACATTGGAGAAATTCTAGCAGTAGTCCATATAACTGGAAAATTACCTGAAATCGCAAAAATAACAGAATTGTCACGAGCAAAATGGGAAGAGTTAGTGGAGAAATTCATCACCACCCCTGCAACAGTAGCCCAGCGCGCACTAGAACAATTTGTTCCAGGCGGAGCAAAAGACCCAAGACTATACAAAGATGCGACTGGTTCGATGATGATAATTGGTCCGGATTTGCCAATAGGAAGAAAAGTTTCTGGAATCCAGCGAGCTCAGGTGGAATTATTCCGAGGAGCTCTACGACCATTTACAACTACAGTAAACCAAGAGCTCAGCGATGTGCTAAAATCAAAGATTAGGATTTTTTCAGTATTCCCCGGATCAGTTACTGGGGCAGAGTCAAGCAACGAAAGAATCGCGCAAGCCTTGAATTTCCTAGTATCAGATAGTGCAGCTTCATCTTCCGAAGTTACATTTTGTGTTGATGAATTAAGATAAGAATGAAAAAATTCTCAGACTTTAGGATAGGAGACAAGTTTTTCTCAACATGTAGCATCTCAGACAAAGAGCTTGACGATTATTTTAATTTCTCTCGCGTAAAGAATGCATTTCTAGAAGATTATAAAAGTAAAAAAACACAGCTGGTTTCAGGAAGAGCTGCGCTCTCCAGAATGGAAGGAGAGTTTACCAGGCTTAATCAGATTTATGGGAACCACATTATCTTTGTTGGGACAGATGGTGATCCTGGATGGGAAAACAGGAGTACTAGATTTCTCAAACCATTGCACACAGATGAAGTTCTGAAAATCCAGTATACTGTTTCTGGAAAAGAAGATATCGATGATACCTATGGAAAAATCGCAATAGACTTTGAAGGGTCTAACCAACAAGGAGAAACAGTTCTTGTCTCAAAGAAAAATTTATACAGAATTAAAAAAGAGCCACCAAAATAAAATTAAAACTGGAGAGCCAACAAGTCTCTCCAGCTTCTAGTAAGTTGAGACCTAGAAGACAAGACAGTATTACAAAATCAGTATAAAAACCTCGAGATATTTTTGAGGCTAAATTCTCCAGGGTTTTTAAAATTAGTTGTTTATCAAATGAATGTTCTCACTAATCGAATCAAAGAACATTTTGATGGCAGCAGCTATAATGACCACAGAGACTAGAATTTGTAAGAATCTTTCTTTAATATCAACTGATAGTCTTGCCCCAACAAGACCTCCTGCAAATGAACCAGAAGCTAACAATCCAGCTTGAAGAAAATCAGAATGTCCAAGAACAGTGTGAACTATAACGCCAGACAAGGAGGCAAATAGCAAGATTAGCTGAGACGTAGGGGCAGCCTTTTTCATGGCCATTCCCATTCCCACTACCATTAGAGGGACAAAAATAATGCCTCCACCTATCCCAAAAAATGCAGAGATGATTCCTGCAAAAAAGCTTGCACCCGCTGAGAAAATCATCATTTGGGTTGAGATTTTTTTCTCTCGAGTCTTTATTTTCTTATTCAAAAAAATGTAAACAGCAGATGCTATTAACACAAATCCAAAGAGAATCTTGAATATTTCTGGTGTAACCTCACTTGATACATATGCTCCCAAAACGGTACCAGGAACCGAAAGCAATCCAAGTTTTAGTCCAAGTGAGTATTCAATTCTTTTTTGTCTAGAGTATGCAAATGTGGATGCAACAGCATTACTAAAAGCAGCAAAAAGACTGTTGCTAGCTGCAAGAGTCGGTGGAAACCCAAAAAATGTCAAGATAGGTACAACAATAATGCCACCACCGAGCCCTATCATAGAGCCTAGCACTCCTGCAACAAAGCCTAAAGGAACAAGCCATAGATGATCAATCATTGTAAACGTCAATCACACAATCTTATTGTATATTAAATGAGATGTAAAGAATTAAACATAAAATTTCCAAAGTGCTTTTGGAACCTACCTTCAAAAAATGCAAAAACAACAAAAGTTCCTTTTTCATAATCTTAAAATATCTGGTGAGCTGTTTAATAGAGGAAGTTTATCTAGAGGGAAACAAAACGGAAAAAATAAAATATTTGTTATTTAAAAAAAGGTTTAATCCCAAAACTTTGTTTTTGGTACGGAAAGCTAATTCAATTTAAGGGAGAAAAAAGTTCAATGAAAAATCATCCTTGGCATAGTCATGTTATAATTAGAAATACGACCATAGAGGATATTCCTCAAATTGTGGAGCTTCAAAAAATCGCCTTTCCAACTATGGCGGCAAAAGGAGTGTATTGGAAACCAGATCAATTAAAAGCTCATCTCAAGATTTTCCCTGAGGGTCAATTTGTTGCTGAATACTATAGGAAAATTGTCGGATCCTGTAGTAGTTTAATTGTAAAACTTGATTCTGAATATCAAGATCATACATGGATGAGTGTATGCGGGAACAGTTTCTTTTCAAACCATAATCCAAAAGGGGATTCTTTGTATGGAGCAGATGTGTCAACTCATCCAGATCATAGAAGACTGGGAGTTGCTACCAAACTATATGATGCAAGAAAAGAATTGGCAAGAAAATTAAATTTACGAAGGATTATCGCAGGTGCGAGAATTTTAAATTATTGTAAATATGCTAATGAATTATCTCCTTTAGAATATGCACTCAAGGTAAAACGACACGAGATTAAAGAGCCTGTTTTGAGATTCCAGTTACGCAATGGTTTCAAGTTTATAAAAATATTGCCAAATTATATGAAAGATCCCAGCTCCTTGAACAATGCAACTTTTATTGAGTGGAAAAATCCTGATTTCGTAGAAAAATAATGATAATTGATTGTCATGTTCATGTGAACCAATATGAACTCACACAAAATGTTCCTCTATTAGAAGACAGATTGGAAATGCTACAACTAGAAATGACAAATAATAACGTGGATTATGCGATAATTTTATCATCATATAAGGTAAATTCAGAAAGACCATCCACCAAACAGATTATTGAGGGCATAAAAAAATATGATAATCTGGGTATCGCCGCTGGATTTACAATAGATAATCATACCGATGAGGATCTTAAGGATTATCGGCAATTGATTAGAGATGGGCACATTAAAGCAATGAAAATTTACTCTGGGTACGAGCATTATTACCCATATGATGAAAGATACCAAAAAGTCTATGATACTTGCATTGAGTTTGACATTCCAGTAATGTTTCATACTGGAGATACCTACTCTGAGAAGGGGAAATTACGATTTTCACGACCACTGAATTTGGATGACGTTGCAGTAGACAACCCAGAACTAAAGATTGTAATGTGCCATTTAGGAAATCCCTGGATACAAGACGCCCAAGAAGTAATTTACAAAAACAAAAATGTTTTTGCAGATGTGTCAGGTCTTGTTATAGGGTCTTTTGATCACTTTTTTGAAAAAATGATGAAGGACAAAGTCGCTGAATTGATAAATTATGCCGGAGAACCACGGTATTTACTATATGGTACTGATTGGCCAATTAGTAGCATGGATTCTTATCTTAATTTTGTGGCAAAACTCAACATAAAAAGAGAGTTTAGAGATAATTTTATGTACAAAAATGCGAAAAGGTTGTTCAAAATTTCTTAATTAATTATCATTTTTTGCGTGATTATTCTAATGAATAAAATTCTAAAATAAAAAAACAAGGATTCAAAAAACTATTTCTTCTTTGAAGCCTTTTTTGTTTTACCTGCTGCTTTTTTCTTAGTTGCCATAATAATCAAAATAATTTTAGTTGAATTTCAATCAGTTAAATTAAAAAAAATAAACAAAAAGAGTATTATCTAGAATACAATTTTCTAGTAAAAAATTGTCCGATAGTTAGACATAATTCTCCTGATCCCATCTAGTTGGATTGGATGGTAATTTTTTCTCCGATACCTATTATTTTATCTGAAAAGATTATTTTTTTTGTAAACCCAGATTTGATTTCAAGTGATCGGATTTTGTTCGTCTCGGAATCATAATTTATCCTAGATACCCTCCCAATACTTTTTCCTTCCGTGTTTACCACTTTTTTGTTAGGTAGTATAGGGACGGAATTTAAAATTAGTCCTGATTCGGATAATTTATCAAAATACTCGTGAGATAGAAAATATTCTTTAAAAAATCGCTTTTTTATCATTACTCCAGACACAGAAAATTTTTCCGGATCAATTAAAAAATCTTGTATTGTTCCACAGTTTTTGGTTTTTATATCAAAAACATTTTTTCCAATAAGGTTCTTTGATGACCAATTTTTTTGACAATTTGCAGTTTTTTGTATTGTGTTTTGTTTTTTAGGCAAATTACATCACCATATCATTTTGCTTGGCAAATACCATACAAATCTTTTCCACCATAATTATACAATTTTATAATTACCATCATCAAACATAGTAAATTTTATTTTTCAGGATTTGAATCAATCAAAATTGACAGTTCTGTGTTCCCTTTAATAACGAAATTATATCTTTAGAAATATTTTAAAAATAAAATTAATTGGATAATTTCAAAACGCAGTTAGGGAAAAATTTTATCATTCTGTCGTAGTTGACGACAATCCTGAGGACAAGGATGTTGGAACTGTGGGGAATTTTTCCCCTATTTGGGTTTGCGCTACGGCTGAGGCTTCTTGTAAGATTAAATCTGCTTCCTCATTTGAACCCATACCTGAATCAAAGCTACCTTCAAAGGAATTTGACATTAGTCCACCTAGTACATTGCCCATGGCCGAAAATTCTGCATCCGCTTCTGGAATGAATTTGGAGAGCGCAGGTCCCATTGATCTCATTGCAGACATTGCAGGTCCTAGGACATGCATCATATCTCCAAGCTCGTTAACAGTAGATAATCTCATTTGTACTCTCTCAATACTTAATTTCATGTTTCCAACCACCTTTTCATGTTTTCGGAGTTCAGATAATTCATTTGCCAAGATTTTAGCTTTCATTCTGTCTTTATTTTGATGAGCTTCAACAATTTTTTGAAATAATTTATTATCTTTATCGGATAATTTTTTTGCTATAGAATCAAGTTTAGATATAGGCTGATTGAGTGTTCTTGTTGCTCCTTCAACTCTTGGTTTTAATGGGCCCTCTTTGTGAATAACGCCTGTAATTTGTTCTTTAATCCCAGGTGTTGGTTGTGATGACCAAGATTTCTCAAAGTTTGCCATTTTTAAACAATTATGAAATTTACTCTTATCCCAGATAGTAAAAAAATACTATGAAATTAGGTCAATTTTGTTGCGAAAATCTAGCCTCCAGGGCTCAAAGAAATTCAATTCAGAGTGAAAAAAGGAATATTTTAACAAAATATCTGGTAAAAAAATTATTTTTAAAATGAGCTATTTTTCAAAATCATCATGTAAGAGTAGTTTGTTTCTAGAATAATCAACATCAATTGCAATTATTACAGGTTTGTCTCTGGATTGTTTTGCTTCTTCTAAGATTTTTGGAAATTCTTCAGATGAATTTACTTTATACCCAATTGCCCCAAAGCTCTGGGCAAGTTTAACAAAGTCAGGATTGGTAAATCTTGTAAATGCATCCTTGCCGTATTCGTCCATCTCTTTTAATGTAATAAGGCCATAACCACCGTCGCACCAAACTATTACTATTATTGGCAGGTTTAATCTTACAGCGGTTTCTATCTCCTGAACATTCATCAAAAATGAACCATCACCACACATAGCCACTATTTTCTTATCAGGAAAAACAAGTTGCGATGCAATTGCTCCTGGCAAAGAAAATCCCATCGAGCAAAAGCCATTTGGAATCAAGCAGGTGTTTGGTTCAAAAGTATTGTAGGTCTTTGCGATCCACATTTTATGTGCACCCACATCAGAAATTACAATATCATCATCATTTAGACTTGCCCTTACATCTGTTACTAGATTTTCTGGTTGAATTGGAAAAGAATTATCATTTCTGTGACGTTCGATTCTCTCTACTACCTGTTGTTTAATCTGCTTAAACAAATCTGGAATTTCTTTTTTTGGAAAATCAACAGTGGGGTTTTCGGATTTTTCTTTTTCAAGTTGTTCCAAGATTACATCTATAGTATTTTCTACATCAGCATCTATCTCAACGGCTGGAGGGTAGTACGTGTCCACCTCAGCAGAGGTAAAATCAATGTGTATGATTTTTTTTGTTAAATCACTGTTCCAATTCTTTGGACTGTATTCTACAAGGTCATATCCAATTGCAATAACCAAATCTGCGCCTTTCATAGCAATTAAAGCATGATCAGATTGTTTAATTCCGATTGTTTGCAAGTGTCTTTCGGATCTATCAGACACCACACCCTTTGCCATAAAGGTATTCATAGAACAAATTCCTGTTTTTTTTAAAAATCGTCTAATGTGTTTACTTGCATTTTCACGGATACAGCCATTTCCAACAAGAACCAGGGGCATCTTTGATTCTAGGATCATCTTTGCAGCTTTTTTTACTAGAGAAGGATGTGGGATTGGGCGAATTGTAGGGGTTGGAATAATAGGTAAAATTTCAGACTCTCTTTTTGCGACATCCTGAGGAAGTTCGATATGAGTTGCGCCGCTTTTTTCTTCAAGGGAAATTTTAA
Organism: Nitrosopumilaceae archaeon; assembly: GCA_024644385.1. GTDB lineage: Archaea > Thermoproteota > Nitrososphaeria > Nitrososphaerales > Nitrosopumilaceae > Nitrosomaritimum. The sequence goes on from JAHELB010000024.1 coordinate 7,028, forward strand.
AGGCCCTCCTAATAATTTCTGGGATGTTATTCGGATTTCGAATTGACCAATTCCATTTTGTGATTGGTTTGAACAATGTTATTGCGTCCATGTTTTGATGGGATTCTTTATGTAAAAGGTGAGAATCAGTTTGACCCGTAATCGCAAGAACCCGGGATCTATCCATGTTGGCATTTGCAATTCCTGTAGTAAGGTTAGTAGCTCCTGGTCCAAGTGTGGCCAAACAAACTCCTACCTTTGGAGTAATGCGGCCATAAACATCTGCCATAAACGCTGCTGATTGCTCCTGTCTAACTAGGATAAATTTGATTTTAGAATTCAGCAAAGAAATACAAAAATCCGAATTCTCCTCCCCTGGGAGACCAAAAATGTATTCAACATCTTCATTTTCTAAGCATTTAACAAACAAATCAGAAGATTTCATTAATTTTGTGTATGGTCTTATCGGGGGAGGAATATTTAGTTTGTGCACATGAAGTACGATGGGAACTACTTTGCAGTGTTTTTCCTAATAATGCTTAAAGTACTATTATTTCTTTATGAAAAAGAGGGTGCCTCAATTCAATAAAATTCTCAGTAAAAAAAGAGGATTTGTGAGAAATGCTAAATTCAAAACAAGTTATTTGAAAAAAGGTAAGGTTGTAAATTAAATGGCAGGAGCAGGCGTTACAGAGTTTCTTGCACTTCTTGCCTTGTTGTTGGGGGGTGGAATGATTGGGGCAGGAATTATGAAGAAAATAAAATTCCCCACCATAATTGGATTCATCATAATTGGTATGATTGCAGGACCCTATGGATTGGGAATCGTTGAAGACATTGATTTAATAAATTTGCTAGCAGAGCTTGGAATAATTATTTTACTTTTTGTCGTGGGTCTAGAATTTAGTCTTCAAAAACTTCGAAAAGCAGGAATTAAAGCAATCATTGTAGGGTTGACAGAATTATCCATAATGTTCTTTTTAGCATATATCGGAGCTTTTTCATTTGGTTGGTCTCATATAGAGGCCCTATACCTTGCTGGAATATTATCGATTAGCAGTACTGCAATATCACTTAGGTTGATGCGTGATCTAAAACTAGTAAAAACCAAAGAATTCAACACTATAATTACAATTTTAATAATTGAAGACCTTGCAGCTGTTTTATTACTTGTAATTTTGGGAAACGCATCTGCTGGAGAAGGAATAGAAATTGCAGATGTAGGAATGCTGATACTTCAAAGCCTTACATTCTTTATTGTTGCACTTGCAGCTGGAATAAAATTAATTCCAAAGTTATTGGAGAAAATTCAAGGTCTAGATATTCCAGAAGGACCCTTCATCACTGCATTAGCATTAGGCTTTGGTCTTGCGGTATTAGCTCATTTCCTTGGACAAAGTTCCGCCATTGGGGCTTTTATTATGGGAATGATAATTGCGTCCTCAAAACATTCCGAGTCAATAATTAAGAAAGTTTTGCCCTTGCGTGATTTTTTTGGCGTGATATTTTTTGTTTCAATTGGAATGCTGGTAAATATTACTGAAATCCCTGAGGTCGCATTAATGTCAATACCAATTATCATATTAGCAGTATTTGGAAAATTTGTTGGTAACTTTTTTGGTGCAACAATGTCAGGGCATAATCTTGAAGGAGCATCCACAATTGGTGCAGTAATGGTTCCTAGGGGAGAATTTTCTTTTATTATTGCAAAACAGGCAGTGGATACAGGGGCAGTTAGGGATGCATTATACCCCGTTACTATGCTTGTCACCCTTGCTACAATGTTTTGTATGCCTGTTTTGTTTAAAGTACTTCCTACATTAGCAGATAAAAAAAGTTTAATCCCAATGCAACTATTGAATCCGATTTTCATAGTGGGAAAATTCTTCAATCAACTAATGCAATCCTCTGATGATAACACAGTTCTAAATAAAATGCTAAAAACTCATGGACCAAAAATTTTCATAAATGTAATCATCGTAATTGCCATTTTAGCAGTAATTGATTATTTTAATAATGAGATTATCAGTTTGTTATCAAGTGCAGGTTTACCTCTTTTGGTAGAACCTGAATTATTCCTGACGTTTCTGAGCATTATTCTTATTGCTTATCCAATAATTGCACTATTGGGAAAGGTTGAAAAAATTATTACAAATATTTCAGATATTATTTCTACAAAATTGATTCCAGGAGATACAAGTGAATTAGAGACTAAACCCTTGCATCGCTTATTGCGAAATATTGTATTTATAGGATTGGTTTTAGGGTTAGTGGCAATAATCCAGCCATACATCGCAGAAATTTCAGAGAACGAATTTCTTTCAATAATGATTTCAGTGATAGGGTTTGGAATATCAATAATACTAATTGTAGACACCATTTTTGTATTTCACAAACTTTCTCATAGTCACATTATGGAAAGTTTGCTTAAAGAAGATGAAAAACAAGATAATGAAAAATGAAAGCCACGATTTAGAAACAATAAAACCCTTAGCTTGGAATTACAAATTTCCACAAATAACCTTCATTGTTTGTGGTAATTTCTAAGACTAGATCGTTTTTGGCAAGTCCACTTATCACAGATTTACTGGTAATTTTCTTTGCATCCAGATGATGAGAGTTTGCAGCGTCTATCCAATCTGAAACTGATTCAAACCCTCCTGGTTTTTGATCATTCCAACAATTACACACAATTGATTCTATCATGGTCTTATAGATAATCTTGATATCGCCTATTTGAGAAATTTGAGGATCTGCCTGGATTATTCCTATCATGTATTTTGGCATCCCTGGAATTCCTACCATGTGAATATTTCCTAAATATTTTCCATCAGAGCTTAATAGTTCAGTGGAGGTGCAGTATTCAATAGCATTTTGGATGGATTCATCAGAAAAAAATGTACAGTATTTTTTAATTGAAAAACCATTTAATTTTAATGGAGAAGACATTGAAATTTTATGTATCGACAGTTTCGATTGAATGCTTTCGTTTGTCTCCTTGTAAGAGACAGACAATGTTTTAGATTCTTCCTTTTCAGAAATTGGCATCATAGCAATCCCAATAACAAGTGAAATAGCAATTAAAGAAATTATGGCGATTGTAAAAATTTTCTTCATTTGGTGGATTAGTTATCCTTACAAGATAAGGTTTTGCAAATTTAAATTGAAATTATATTTAGTGTAGAATCTTTGGTAATGTTAAACTCATTTACAAATCCTGACGCAACCTCCAGAATATACAAAGCATTTCCATTTGGAATGATACTCTGACATGCCATAATCTCTGTGGCAGTCTTACAGGGAGGAATGTTTTGTTCAATATGCACTATACGCCCATTTTCATCAAACCAAATCATATCAAGTGAAAACTGCATGTTTAACATCCATAGGGAGTAAATTCCAGGTTCTTGGAAAACAAAGATCATGCCTTGATCATAGGGTAATTGTTCTTGAAACATCAAGCCTCTTACACGCCTTGGTTCAGTATCAGCTACTTGTACCTCAAGGACCAGATCATCAATCATAATGGTACCACGAGGAAACTCTACTGATTCTAACTTACTGTCACTAGGAACAGATAACACTCCTGCAACCCCAATAATTGCGGCAGCAATTGTAATTGGGATTAAAACCTTAGTTCTGCTGGTCACAGATTTTCAAACAATTTCCCCTTATAAAATATCTTGACTAGGAAAAAATGAAAATCTAAAGAAGATTAAATTTGGATTACTCCCTTTTCAACCAAATATTTGATTCCTTTGATAAATTCCTGCTCAGGGATTAAATCATTGGCCCACCAGTTTGCATTGTTTTTTACCCATATTGGGACACTTTTGTCCATCCATGAGGCAGGATATGGTAAATTAGGTATATTTACAAATTTTTCTTTTATCATAAACTGAATTCCTTGGACAAAAGTTTCATTATCGATTTTTCCTTCTGCCCACCAGCCCGCATTATTTTTGATCCAATTAGGGATTAATTTTTTCTCTAAAAAGGGATCCCTGTCAACTGCTAAATTAATTTTAAGGGAATTATTGTCAGTGTATTCTGTTTGAACATTTTCGCTATTGGTCATAATGCTAAATGATGCGGTTTCCAAAGGAATTGGTGAAAACAAAATTCCATTAACTTCGATTAAAACCTCATGTGGTTGTCTTTCAGCTATATCAAGGGGAATTGACACAGACCCGGTAGAAGAATGATTTAAAGGAGTAGGTCCAAAAACAGCAATATTATTTTTTAATACTGTAATTTTATAGTCAACATGTTCTTGAATACTTTTTTTATTAGAATTTATAAAATCAAAATTTAGTAAAATATTTTTCAATTTTAAATCTGTTATGGGAGATTGTACTACGGTGAAATTAGTTTCAGCAGTTCCATTATCAGAACCATATACTACAAGCAGAGTGTAAACTCCAGAAATATTCATAGATGAGCTGTTTGCAGTTAATTTTGTTTGAAAATTTTTAGCAGAATCCACAAAAAGATTTTCAAAATAAATTATATTCCCATTTGGCGCTATTACCATTAAACTTACTTCTTGTCCAAAAATAACTTGATCCACGTAACCGGATACATAGATTGTTTCCTTTTGTAAATATTGAGCCTTATCTGTCTCGACCGTAATTGGGCTAATTTGGCCTGATGCCGAATAGAAAGACATACTGACAATAATTGCTAATAGAGTAAAATATTGAATTTTCAAGTAACAATTTAAAATCATATGATTATTTAATAATAGTCAACTGTCACAGCAAATTGTAACAGATTCAAAGTTATTTTTTTGGATTTGACCTTTTAATTAAAATAAAATAATTCCGTGTTGTGGAAAAGTATTGTTAAATTTGTTATTTTCCTGAATTGTTACATGGAATTTTATTTATTTAGGGTTTGTTGGTTTAATTGATTTTGAATTTCATCAACAAGGGATATCTGTTTTTTTGATTCAAATTGAATTGGGATACTTTGGCCTAACAATTCAAAATAAGCGATTCCACTAACACCAATATCCATTACACCTTTGCTATTAAGAATGGATTCCCTAGTAGGGATAAAACTGTCCTTTTGTAAATTCTGGATAATTGTCACATCCATACTTTCTCCTGGTTTTATTGTAGCGTTTATTTCAGAATGTCCTTGGCCTACCGGAATATTATTTATAAAAAGATTGTATTCGATTTCAGGAAGGTAAACTGGAAATATGCCATTATTGTTTAATTCAAAAATTAATCCCAAATTAACATCAGCAATTACCTCCAAAGCTGCTTCCATCCAATTTCCAGATAAAAGGTCAATCCCTAGAGATATTAAATTTGACAAAGACAAATCCTCAAACTCGATTCCTACTGAGGAAATATCAACTAGAGAAACATCAATTTGATTGTACGAATAAACAATTGAACCAAAAATTATTCCCAGTATTGCAATTATAATAACTCCAGTTACGATTATCGCTTTTTTCAATGAACAAAGAAAAAGTGTGAAAAAATTAAGTGTGTTGTTTTTAAAAGGTGTAAAAATCTAGTTTATTCGACGCGAAATAAAAAACAGAGTTTGATTTCTAAAATTAATTTAAAGAAAGTCCAATTAACCAAATTTTCCAGTTTTTCCAATCGTATAAAGATTCAAAAAAATTATCGAGTAGAAAAAATTTTATTGCCTTACCTTTAAGGCATTTCCAAAAACCAAGATTTTTTTCTTACACGCGTTTTAGGAGGTTATGGAGATTAAAATTGGCTGTACAGGTTGGAGTTATGATGGGTGGTCAGGTACATTTTATCCAAAAAAACTAGAAAAGCCCCGATGGCTTCATTACTATTCTAAGATTTTTCCAATAACTGAGATAAATTCCACATATTATAGAATACCAGATCAAATCATTACAAAAAAATGGAATTTAGATACTCCAGACTCCTTTAGGTTTACTGCCAAATTTCCATCTGTCATCACACATGAAAATAAATTAAAAAAGGTTAAAGACCATGTATACAAATTTTTATCCTCCCTTACTCCAATGCATGAAAAGGTTTTAGCACTTGTGTTGCAGCTACCACCATCACTTACCTTTGATGAAGCAAAACCTCATTTAGAAGAATTGTTCTCATATTTACCAACAGACTTTAGATACCCAATTGAAGGTAGGCATGAATCGTGGTTTACAGATGAGGCTTTAGATTATTTGACAGATCATAACATCTGCCAAGTATGGAATGAAGTACAGGGAGTAAACAATCCTGCAAAGATAACTTCAGATTATGTATACATCAGGTTAATTGGAGATAGAAGTATTCCAGAATCAGAGTTTGGTAAAGTTATCATTGATAGGACTAATCAAATTCAAATGTGGACAGATAAAATAAAAAAATTAAAAGATAAAGTTAACCTTGCAATTATCATGGCAAATAACCACTATGAAGGATATGGGCCTGCAACTGCCAACACACTGAGAATACAATTAGGGCTACCAGAATTGATATGGGAAGAAAAAAAACAAAAAAAACTTGAATTTTAATTCTCAAATGGTTCTAGTATAGATTTGCAGCAATCATGAAGTAATTCAGAATATTTTTTTGCATCATACTTGTCTGCAAACTCTATTGGAACCACACGGTGTGATATTTTTCTAGTATAATCATTAATTACATAACGAATCTTTTGTCCTGGTTCTATGTTTTTACCTTCCCACTTTAATTGATTTATAGCGTCAGCTTGTATTGTATGGCTTTTGTGTTGATCTGTTCCTCGTGTGACTTTATTTGTAAATGCCAGGTCTTTTAGAGGTATTTTGTGCCTAAATAGGTTCAATTTGTACTGATTTTCAATGTGTTTAGCCTCTTTCAGGGATTTTTTAATTTCAGAAATATTTTTGCATTTTGCAAACAAATTCAAAATATCTAACTGACATTGCTTGAAGTATTTTGGAGTATCACGACGTCTAGTTTCAATACCACGTAGTTTTAGATCTCCATTTTTGTTTGCACCAAAGTATCTGTTTGCAACAGGCAATTCGGAATTATTTTTAGAAGGTAAAAATACAATCCATTTGTATACGTCCAAAGACAAATCAAACCCCGTCTCTTTTGCAATTATATCACGTAATATTTCATAATCTTGGATAGTGGAATTTTTTTTGTATACCCATAGTGAATCAACTATGCCATGCAGCACAACAAACTTGTGTTCTTCAGCAATCTTCATTGCTTGTAGTAACAGTTTTCTTGCAAATGCACATACTGCCATATGAGCATCAATTCTTCCAAACTTTGCATTGTTAAATCCCAAATATCCAAAAGATGTAACTAGAATCCATTTGAGTGCAGCTTTGCGTTGCTCATAAATCTTAGATTGCGCTTTATTAGATGTAATTTCAATAAGATCTGTGTATTTTTTTCTCTTCTCAAGTAGTAGGTGTAAAGATTGGGGAACTATGCCTTGTCTTTTACAAATATGATATTCAAGATCTGGGACTATACTAGTTGAATTGGGACAGCATTTACAGTTTATAGTTTCAGCTGAAATGTTTTTTTGTAGCATTATATTCCCAAACAATGATGCAAAATCTACTTCCCCAACATTTTCATGTACACCAATTTTTGGCTCTAAGATTAAGCCGCCACGATCACCTATCAGCAAATCCATTCTTGTTTTGAAAATCTCTGACGTTATAGGTTTCCAAGGAATCAAGAGATTTCGTTTTGTTGCATTGTAAAACTGGACAGAGCTCATGCATTTTCCAATGGACGCTCTTGCAGCAGTTTGAATTGGCAGCCTACAAGTTCGTGCAATCTCAAATATTGCTTGTAATGAGTTTTCAGTTTCCCACAGGAACGCATTTGAGCGATCAATGTGGATTCTGCCTTGTAATTGAACCGCAGTGGACTTGAAATGGATTTGACCATATGAATAGTACGAGGTTCCATTTCTTTTTGGAATTCTTAGCGGATGTTGTTCTCTATCTAAAATTAATTTTTCTAAAATTTTGTTTTTGCTAGCCCTGTATGCAATATATGGAAAATCCCAAGAATCACCTTTTTGTGTTATAATAAAATCAGGATCAATATCTTTTATCATTGCTACACAGTCAAGTATTATTTGTTCTTCAGAGTCTGACTGTAAAGTAACATCATTAATTTGAATTGATTTTATTTTATCTGTAAACTTTGGAAGTGTATTGTTTGTTTTGGCATTGACTTGTAGATTTATTTTTGTGAATACAGGTAAATCATAATTAGTCTCTGCAATATCTGATTGTGGAATCCAAGTGTGGTGTATTTTATATTTCCCCAAGGGGAATAAATTATGCTGATACATAAAACTCTGAGCAGGTGCCACATCTACATTGTACAATCTATATGCACCAAACCTATCAAGACCTTCTATTGTATTTCCCAATCGCAAAAGATCAGAAGATTTTTGGAGTGTTAATTGTAGTACTGTTGAATCTTTTAGGTCCGATACCTTTTCTATTCTATTTACCCAATTGGAATCTTTGATTAAAGAAAGAATTTGTGGATTTTTAAGTAATGTCTCTAATCTGTATTTGTCAGCTGATGCAACATAAAGCGATGGTCCCCAGTTTATCTCTAGTCTATGGATGTTTTTGTTTTTTATCCATAGTATTATCTTGTCATCTAATGGATAGATATCAAATAGCCATCCACAAATCATTTCTTGTTTAGTAAAAATTGTATTAATTGATGTTGTATCAAAATAAGAGACATCATTACGGATGTTGTTGTGCGTTGCTCCCCATTGGAATTAATGGCCTTAATATGACGGTAGCACTGTCGAATCATTTCATTAAATAATTTTTTGTCTTTTGCACGAAGACTATCGCTAAATGAACGCCATGATTCAATTTCTTTTGCAATCAAGTCATCGTTAGGAAATAGGCTCAATTTTTCTCACAGAGGCTCAAAATCTGCTTAAAATGATGGAAAATTACTGCCATAAATATAGACTCTAGTCTTACTGGCCTACATCCCATCATACATGCTGAGATGTATAACCTAGCAGTTGCAAACACATCATCAAACGATTTCTTGTTTTTTTTCTCTAGTGCTGCACGGAATAATTTCCATTTTTTTTCTTCTTGATATAGTGCAATGCGAAATGACGGTACAGTTCTACCCATATGATCACCTAGTGTTCTGGTATGTTGTCTAACGTATTGGCATCAAGTAATATTGATTGGGTTTTACCCAAATTCTCAATATGGACTGATAATCCGTTATAGTTTTGTTTTATTTTAATAGTCTTTGAGAATAGTTGCAATAGCATTCCATCCAATCCAGTTGCCATACCAAGTGAAACTATAACTAGACAATGTTGTATTTTTTTTAGAGATTGTACTACTGTTTGTAGTATTTGCTGCATTTCATTTCGATTCAAGTAAGGATTATTTGTAAAAAAATGAAGCAATTGGGTAATTACGACAATTTTAACATCATATTGTTTTATTACATCATGTAGTTGATTTACAATTAAATTTGCAATCTGATACACTGTAAATGTTCTACATGAAATAATTCCAGACAATATCTTTTTTACATCCAATCCATATTGTTGTGCAAAATCAACACAGAGATACAAGTCTGAGCTGTTTGCTCCATCAATTAACAATACTTTTGAATCAAGACCGCCATACCTAATTGGAAGTTGTGCTCTGACACACAATCGTTCAACTAGTTTTTGAGTATGAACTCCTGCAATACAAATTTTTAGATCAGGTGTAATAAAATTCAAAATAGAATCAATTTTTTCGATATCAAATGTAAGTTTTGGTAATTGTGATGCTTTTTGAAATACAATTGTAGGGGAATGGATTTTGTGAATCTCCCTCCGTTGTAGAGAATCACTCAAAAGAGTACCACAAAATGGACATGGCTCAATACTACGAACTAGATGAATCACAGGATCTAGTTCCTTGAGGGAGTTGTTGCAGTGTCCGCAATAATATTGCAGTAGTGACTTATTCACCTTGTTTTATGCGTAAATTTGGCTTAATAGGGCAGGTAATGTCAAAATACCCCGATCAGAATCAGTAGAATTTAAGGAATTTTTGTTCATTTGAACAACCTATATTTCAAATTACAAAAAATCAATTCAATTTATGGCAATAACTGTACACATGATTAATAGAATCAGAGAAGAAATGCCACAAAAAAGAGAATTCCCTGAGATTAAAGAAAAATAAATCAAAGAATGAAAGTGCATTAAAAGGAATTCATCTATTGTAAATGCTCCTAGAATTTAATCAAAGTGTAATGAATAGATTTAAATTTTTTATTTGGTTTTGACAAATTCTTTAATTTTTTTAAGATTAATCACGTTTGATTCATGAAACATTACTAGAGTTTCTGATAGTGAATCAGGTAAAACCTCTTTGAGATGATTAACCATATCATTTCCACCTAAAATCATGTTGTCAATTAATTCCTCAATCTCATTTTTTTTCTCAGGCATGATTTCCATTATACTAACTAGTATTCAATTGATCCTATTTCAGAGAACCCTCAAGGAAAAGAGCGACATTAAATGGAGTTCACGCAAGGCCTAGAGGGGGCAATAATTAGAGCTCTTGCCGTGAACTTCCTAATAGGCGTGGTTTTTTATAATACTTAAAAAAATGCATGTTCAAAAGTAACAACAATTATTCAAACGGTATTTTCAAATTAGCTAAAATATAGATTTTTTAAAATCTGCTAAGGAGGAAATGTTATTTTTAGTCTCATGTCCAATATCATGTATTGTAGTTCCATTGTATTTTTTATCAAGATATCGTCCTGCAAGAATCATCGGTCCGCCAATAGCACAGGTAACACCAGTAGGCTCAGGTACCCAAAGCATAAGAAAGCCAACCTTTTGCAGTTTTTTTCCCGGTGCAGGTGCTTTTTGTAAGGCCCCAAGAGATTTTGCATGGCTGCTATCGAGTTTTGCTACATCTGAATAAAGATTTGCGCGCCTATGAGTCGTTTCGTGGATTTTTCTTAAATTTTCTAGTCGTGCCTTTAGGTGGTCTACCATACAAATTTACTTTTGGAAAAAATTAGTTAAGATCCAAAGATCAAAACCAAATACCCTCAAGTCAATTTCATGTAACCTAATTTTACACTAAAAGACATTCAATTATACTAGACTGTTCGAAAAAAAATGACCTTGAAAAAAAATACCAAGAGATTAGAGTCAATTAAGGCTGCACATCAATCAGAAAAAACGGATTTTAGTACCAGAATGGAGGATTATTTGGAAATTATTTCAGAATTGGTGGAACTAAAAGGATATGCCACTACCTTGGATATTTCTCGGTACATGCATGTTAGTGCACCCAGTGTTACCAAAATGCTTCAGAGATTAGATGAGAATGGATTTTTAGAATACGAAAAATATCATGGAATTAACCTAACTCAGAAGGGTAATCAAATAGCTGATACAATTCGACAAAAGCATGGAATTGTACTAGAGTTTTTTGAAATTCTTGGCGTTGGTTTTGAAACTGCAAACAGAGATGCAGAAGGGATAGAACATCACCTAAACCCAAAAACCATTAAACAACTAAGGAAGTTCATAACCTTTCTAAAATCAAATCCAAAAATTTTAGATAATTTTAAAAATCTTTAAGATAAACATGGATTTCATTTTGGGAAGATGCAAGTTGCATTAAGTTTTTTGCAACATCAGAGCGTCTAGGAATTTTAATTTGGCCTTTTTTACCTATTCTAGAGGTCACAACATATTTGTCATTTACAAAAATATCTGCATGCATAGAAGTATATTCTCTGCTAACAGTTAAGATTAAAGATGTTTTTGATTCTGAAAAGGAAAAAGGTAGATCGCCAGAGATAATGTTTGAGGATGAATCTCTTTCCACCACATCTATGTGAATATTTAGAGATTTTTCAATATCATTAATGTTTGACCCACCTCTTCCTATAATTGAAGGGATTGATTGTTTGTCAACTGATACTCTTACTCTATTGTCAGATAAAATTTCTACCTCTGATTTTGGATCATACCTCTTGAAAGTTTCTCGAATCTTGTCTTCTGCAAGTTTTTCAATTCCAATCTTTTGAGATTTTTTACCAATGGGAACTATTACATTTTCTTCTCCAAAGGTGTAGATTTCATGTTCAAGCTTGTTGGTTTCAAAATTCCTAATCTCAATTACAGGTCTTGCCAGGTCTGACTCTGTCATTCCAGTTGGTACCTTAACTTTGAGCTCCAAGTCATATACCGTCGTGATTTGTCCATCTTTTACAAAGACTACAGTATCCAGAATATTTGGAATAATTCCAAGCTCAATTTTTCCAATAAACCTCTGAATTGCATCCAAGGGAGTATTGGCATGAACCACTCCTACCATTCCCACTCCAGTTAACCTCAAATCAGCAAAAGTGTGAAAATCTTCCCTGCGCCTCACTTCATCAAAGACGGTATAATCTGGCCTAACTAGCAATAAAATGTCAGCGGAATTATCAAAACTACCATCTAATTTACTATATTGAGTAACTCCAGGGTCAACTTGCAAATCTCTGGGAGATTCAAATGTCTTGACTATTTTTCCTTGATTGTAATAAAAATTTGCAAGGCTTGATGCCAAAGTACTTTTCCCAGATCCAGGAGGTCCAGAGATGACAATACCTTCTGCCCTATCTGAAAACCGCTCCATTAATTCTGCAGAGATTGAATAGTCATCTAAAGTTAGTTTTACAATCGGATGAACGATAGTTATTTCAAAAGATTCAGAAAATGGAGGTTTTGTAATTGCTATCCGGTAATCTTTGTATTGAATTACAGAAGCCCCATTTTTAGAAATTTCTATAGTGCTTGATTCTAAATTTTTGGAAGTTTCCAAGATTTGTTGTTCGATAAATTCTAATTCATCTCTTGTTAGTAATTCATCGCTTGTTTTTGTCAATACAAAAGATCCAGGTTTCCCTCTCTTTGCTAAAGGAGCAAGATTTTCTTTTAGATGTACACTCATAGTTTCAGAATCAAAATACTTCAGAAATTTAAGATCTTCTTCTTTTGTTGCTTGATGCAAAAATATTGAGGAAACATCTTCTGTTTGAGCAACCAAGTGTTGAACATTATCTGAGGTATAAAGAGTTGCTTGATTTTGTTTTGCTAAATCTTTGATAATAGAATCAATTTTACCTGTCCCTGCCATACGGATTTCCTCAGCAGAAGGATGATTCCCTTGAATAGATATTTTCAAGCCAAAATTTTTTGATATCTCCTTGAGGTGTTTAATTTCCCTTAGTCCTGCAATCCCTTCTTCTTTTTTCTGGGATGCTTGTGATTGCAATTCATCAACCACAGCTTGAGGAATTAATATTGTTAAATTACGTATATTTCCAGATTTTACTTGGTCAGTAAATAACCCATTGATAATCACACTGGTATCAAGAACGACTGTCGACAAAATCTTCTCTGCTCATTAAGAAATTATTCGCCCTAAATTAGTTTACTTAAATCGCGTAACACTATTTCAATGAGTCATTGATTTGCTTTAAGACACTAGTAAAATCAAAGGGTTTTGAAATGTATGAGGAAGCACCAATTTCTAAACATTGATTAATTATTTTTTGGTCATCGCTAGCAGTGATTAACATAACATTTGCTTGAGGATTTTTTTCAATGATTTCCTTTAAAACATTTAGTCCATCTTTTTTTGGCATTGCCAAATCTAATAATAGTAGGTCAGGAGTGGTCTCGAAAAAGAATTTAACTGCCTCTTCTCCATTTTTTGCCTCAGCTACAATGGTATGGTTTCCAATTTCCAAAATATCTTTTAAAACCAGTCGTATGGCATCAGAATCATCTGCAATCATAATTTTTGCCATGTACATTACTTGCGAGTGGCATATTAAAAATAATTAATCAATTATTTTTGAAGCAATATCAGAAACCTGCTTGTGAATTCCACTCAAATCATAAGGATTGTTGATAGCAAATGTCATTTGTGTAATAGAATTAACGAGTATTTCATAAAATCCGTCAATTTTTTCTCCAGAAACAATTTTTTTTAATAAGGAATCAAGAGTTTTTGCTAAATTCCCAATGTTTTCTTTGCCCATCATTGGGGCTAGTCCTTTAATTTTATGCATGTGTTGTTCAATTTTATTTGAATTTTTTATGACATCCTCATCTTTTGTGCAGGTATCTAAAATTGATGTAATGCCTTCTAATTCATCACAAATTTCTTGAGTAGCGACTTTTATGAACTCATCAGACATGACTGTTCAAGAAATTACATCCCCTCTTTTTATACTTCATGACGGGTTTTTCTAGGTGTGAAAATAGTAAGTAAATTGTATGTGTTAATTGGAATTTTAATAGTAGCAGCTGCTTTTAACTTATTTTTGCTATATCAAGATGAAAAAACAGGAATATTTGGTGAGGGTTCAAATCAACAAACAATTATTCAAATTTTGTTAGCAGTGGATATTGCTACATTCTTTTTGGTGCCGGTAGTCATTAGACAATCACTTTCTCCACTAGATACTATTAACAAAGCTCTTTCCAGAGTAAAAGAAGGAAAGTATGGCGAGAAGATAAAATATTCATCAGAAGATGAAATTGGTGAACTTGTAACATCATTTAACATAATGTCTGATACCATTAAAGAAAAAGAAGAGCAGGCAAAAAAAACAGATATTGCAAAAGATGAGTTTCTGGCCATGATCACACATGAGTTAAAAACCCCTCTAGTTCCTATTCAAGGATATTCAGATATTTTACTCAACGAGCATTTAGGAGAATTAAACCCTAAACAAAAAGAAAGACTATCAATAATTAAATCAAGTTCAGAAACGCTTTTAGGAATTATTTCTGATTTGTTAGATGTTCAAAAATTAGAAATTGGGCAATTGCGTATGAAGAAAGAGGATTCTGACATTAAAGGTTCTATCATAAAATCCATAAATGCAATTTCCCCCCAGGCAGAAAAGAATGAAGTTGAACTTGTCATTAACGCTGAAAATGTGGTTATCTATCATGATTCAGAGAGAATTAAACAAGTGTTGACAAACCTGATAAAAAATGCAATAATTGCAGTAGAACCAAAAAAAGGTAAAATTGAAATAACATTGGAGGAAAAACCCTCAGAAATTCAAATTGCGGTAAAGGATAATGGAATGGGGATTCCAAAAGAAAAACAAGAGAATCTCTTCAAAAAATTCTATCAAGTCGATACTACTCTTACCAGGGAAAGAGGAGGAAGTGGACTTGGGTTGGCAATATGCAAGGGTATTATTGAAAACCATGGAGGAAAAATATTCGTTGAAAGTAAAGAGGGGGAAGGAGCTAAATTTACATTCACAATACCAAAACAGTCAATAGCAATTGCTTAAAGAAAACAAACTTTCAGAACTAAAATCCCTCACCCTTTGTAAAAAATGGAGTTTTCTAAACTATTGAAAATGGAAAAAGCCCCTGAAAATCTAAAAAATAGTGAATTTTACACTAATTGTACGACCTATTTTGAATCTCTTCGTGAAAAAGGTGAAGCTGACTATGATTTTGAAGATGAGTATTATTTTACCATGCCTGCAATTTCGAG
>JAHELB010000064.1 GCA_024644385.1 Nitrosopumilaceae archaeon
TGGGAGTATGTGAGTCAGTTCCAATCATCAATCCACCAGGAAAAGCATAATTTTCTAAAACAACTTGATGAATAATGCCTGCTCCTGGTTTCCAAAAACCAATTCCGTATTTACTAGATGCTGTTTCAAGAAATTTGTAAATTTCACTATTTTCATCTAAAGCTGTTTTTGTATCAGTTTCTCCTCCGACTTGAGCTCTAATTAGGTGATCACAATGAACAGTAGTTGGAATTGCCGTTTGTTTTAATTCTGCTTGCATGAATTGCAGTAATACCATCTGTCCAGTAACATCTTGTAATGCTACTCTGTCGGGATTTAGATGAACATAGTTTAGTCCTTGATCCAGATTCTTTTCTTCGATTTCATCTAAATGTCCACCTAGAATTTTTTCAGTTAATGTTAATGGTCTACCTACAATTTGTCGGAATTTTGAAAGATTTTCTTTAGTTTTTTGATAAACCTTTGAAACTAATTCAGGGGTACTTTCTATCTCCATACTTATTCAACTATTTTTTGGGGAATTTATTACTTCAATTTGTTGTAGGTGTGCTCAATCGTAAAATACAGTTAAAATTTAGCTAACAATTATAAGCCAAAAACTGCTTTATTACATGGTTGTCTAGAAAAAGATTTTTTGTAAACCAAATTGTTTTGAAAATAGTGGTGTTTTAAAAAAAGATGGTCAATAAGGGTTTTCCAAGTTTTGGTATGTCGCAGGCAGGTGCTTTTGTTGCTGCTTTAAAAAATTACAACTTGCCAGACTTTATTCTAGCTTTAGTTGCAAAAGATTGTGATTCTGACTTGCTTGAACGCGGTAGAATTGATGATAGACTGCAAAGCATGAATGACAAAGCATTGGAAGTTTTGCACAAGGTCTTCGTTGATTGCGAAGAAGATGAGAAAGGAAAATTTGCACAGTATAGATTTTTTGCCTACATCTCTAGTATGTATCATAAATGTGAAATTTTAATTAATGAATCAATTCCAGGTGCCTCTGGAAAAAATCATAAAATTCCTGTTGCTGTTAAAAGTAATGGAATGTATATTGCAATTGCTTTTAACAAGGCTACTGGCACTCCTGTTCAAAAAAGAGAAGCTGAAAAATTTTATGCGATTGCTGATGATGTCAAAAAAGGTGATCATGGTACAATGTTAGCTGATGCGGTATATGGTTCATCTGTTGGATTCAAAGGTGATTCATTGGTTACTCTTGAAAAATTAAGTAAATCTAGAAATAAAGATCCTGAAAATAAATTAGAGTTTAAAACTGCAAACTTTGAAAATAGAATTTATTCTGTTACAAAGTGTTAGATTATATCCATTTTATTCCCTTACTTTTGTAATACTTTAACTTGGCCTTAGAATGCCTTGGTCTGACATGCAGTATTGCATTACAGCATGGACATTTTGAATCAATCATAGTAAAATATACATCACAAACGCTGCATCTTTTTTGATTATTTTGATATCGTAAAAAACTTCTTCCTATTAATGAGTTAAATTTTGTTTTACAAAGTCCCTTACATGAAAACATGATTGAAACAGAATAATTGGAATTAAAAGAAAGTGGTGATTATACTATAACTGAAAACTAGATGTATCAATTGTTAAAAAGTAAGGTTTTGAAGTAGTTTTTTCAAAATTTTCTCCATATTGTTCAAAAGGCAAGTTATCAAAAAGATGTTTGGTCCAAACATCATGAACAAGCTCTATGTACTTTTTATTTCCTGACTTTCGTAGTAATTCATGAACAATTTCATGGGAAACAGTTGTGCAGTTTTTTTCTGCTAAAAACAATATATCGTCTTCATTTTTTGGTGTTTCCCATAACGTCATTCCAAAATTTTCAGCATGGTAACCCTCACAAGTACAATCTGTCCATAAGGGTCGAAAATGAGTAAGGTAAAAATGGTAGATATCTTCTCCACGTTCTCTATGATCTTTTACTAATTGGTATGTATCCAATCTTTGTAACAAACTATTTGGTTTTGTAATCATTTCATCGCATTGTATATCATAATCAATTGAGAAATTATTCTTAATCCAATGTTGATAAAACTTTGACATTTGTTTTATGTATTCAAATTCTTTGTTTCTCTTTCCGAGATCTTTTTCTTTAATTACAAAAATAAAATGCAGTAACATAATTAGAAAAAGAAGTGATTAAGTCTGACCTTCAATGCCCATTAAGGTCAAAGTTGAACGGATTTTTTCAATTTTACGAATTTTCCAAGTGATAGTCTCTCTTAGAGTTTCTACTGTTGATGATTCTATTTTTGCTAAAATATCATATGCACCAAAAGTACCATGGACTTCCGTAACTCCCTCTAGGCTTTTGAGTTGCTGAATAATTGCTTCTTCAGATCCTAGTTCACAGTTTATTAAAACATAAGCGGTTGCCATTCTTTTTTATGAAATTACTTATGTATCAATAAACGTTTTCAATTTCTTTACTAGTATTCTCTAAATAAAAAGAAAATATGTTCCCCGGTTCTGACTCACACAAACTCATCGGTCTTAGCCATAATCCTCCTTTGGCTCTAAAACCGGGGCTGCCCGATGTTGCATACCTGGGTGAATTAGAAATCATAGTAATCATAACGATCATCGTCATCCTAATCCGTCTGTATGCATGCTCTTTTGGGCAGTTAGAATTTTGGGCTAGTCAAATATTAATCCTGATAGTTTTATTTCAAAGCCAACTACTTTGACTTGCTCTCGGATCTTGAAATTTCCAATAACTTTAGAATCAATTTCTCCTAAAATTCCTACAATTTTATTATTTTCTAGAATGTACGCAGTTTTTCCTTTTGAGAAAGGTAGGTGGGATGCTGTTTTTGTTTCAGTATCAATGTTAAACCCAATCTTTAATGAAGTTTGAAGAATTGATTTAATTTCAGAAAAATTTGCATCTTTATGTGCACTAATTCCAGCTAAATGCATATCTTCTTGAATTGGATTTCCTTTAGAAAAAACAGTTCCTGTCTCAAAAAGTTTTTGTGGATATTGTTCATGAATATTTTTTGATAAAGTATCTAAAAGACCGGGCATAATTGCATCACGTAGAATGGTGTGCTCTAAACTTTTTGATTCTACCACTTGAATTATATCCAAATTACCTCTGTTTGTTAGCTGGTTTTGAATTTCATTACTAACTAAACTGGAATTTACCACTTCAGTAAATCCTAATCCAATCATTATCAAACTTAACGAGTCTATGGCTTTAGTGACATTGTTTTTTTCTCCAACCGAAATAGATGGAGGTAGAGTAGGTTTCAGATTTTCTATTCCGTATCCTAATGCTACTTCCTCGACTAAGTCCATGGGACCAAATATATCAAATCTATAGCGAGGAATGCTACAGATTATTTTATTTTTCATAGCTGTTGCATCTATTCGACTTTTTTTAATACATGTGGCAATCATTGCATTGGATAAATTTAATCCCAGAATGTTGTTTGTAAGATCAGAGCTTAGGATTATTTTCTTTGGTTTTAACAAAGGAGTTGAATTAGAAGCTCCAGAAATTTTAACTGAATAAAGTGAGAATCCCGCAGCTTGTAATGTTGTTGCTACTACTGCAAGGGTATCTTCAGCAGCATTTTTGTCAGTAGCTGTAACCTCAATCAATAGATTTGATGTGTTCGTAGATACTGAAGTTAGTGCAGAATTAATTATCGGTGGAAACGATATTGTATTATCTTGATCATCTAAAATTATTGGTACTTTCGAAGAATTATTGAGAATAGGGCCATATTGCTTTCCAACATCTGTTTTTTCTAAGATATCTGAAATGGAGATTTCCTTGTTTGACTCAAGTGGGGTAAATTTGTGATTTTTTGTAACTGTAGTGTATCTTATTGGAAATACAATTTTGTCAAAATCATGTATTCCAATAGATGTTTTTTTACGTTTTCTTCCTATTCCAAAATGTAGATCTTCTTGGAGAGTAATTAATTGGCGAATGGTTTCATCATCTAGTGTACCATTCTTGGCAATTATCGAAGTTACATATGGGCGCACTTTTTTTACTGAGGAATCTACTTTAAGACTATAGTTTCCCTTTTTTATTAATAATTTTGGCATTCCTTTTTTGATTCCAAATAAACCTTCTAGTCCTAATGCTATACCAAAATCAGTTGCATAGTCTGGTCTGTTTGGACTGTATTCTACACGTAGATATTCATTAGTTTGTTCTTCGATATCTAGTCCCAGAAATGGAATTTTAGAAAGTATTTTGTTTTTGTTTGATTTTTTTCCTACTAGTTTTTGTAATCTATTAAGATAGAGTTGAACTACTGGCATTTTGTAGCGCTCCTCAACCAAGTAAGATTGTTATTATAAAATTCTCTAACATCATCAACTCCGTATTTTAGCATAGCAATTCGTTCTATACCTCCGCCCCATGCCAAAACAGGTTTTGAGATTCCAAGAGGTTTTGTTACTTCTGGTCGAAAAATTCCCATTCCAAAGAGTTCAATCCATTTTCCTAGTCTCTCATTGTAAACCATGGATTGTAATGATGGTTCTGTATATGGAAAAAATGTTGGCCAGAATTTTATTTTTGTTAGACCAATTCGTCGATAAAATTCTTCTTGAAGTCCCATTAGATCTCGTAAAGAGACATTTTTTCCAATTACTACTCCTTCAACTTGATTAAATTCTGCAAGATGCTTGTAGCTCACCTTTTCGTTTCGAAACACACGTCCCAAAGAAAAAATTCTTGCTTCATCTGGTTTGTGGTCTGCAAGATGTTTAATTGTAACACATGTAGTATGGGTACGTAAAGCCATTTTTTGGGCTTGAGAAATATTCCAGTCATATCCCCAGCCAAGCTTGTGAGATCGTGAAACGTTTGTAATTTGTTTAGATGATGCGACTTTCCCTGCTTTGATGTCCTTAATGTAAAAAGTATCTTGCATTTCTCTTGCTGGATGATCTTGTGGAGTAAATAAGGCATCAAAATTCCAGAAACTAGATTGGGATAAATTTCCTAAAACTTCTGAAAAACCTAAACTAACAAAAATTTCTCTGATTTCATTAATTGTTTCTTTTAAAGGATGTATTCTTGCAGCATGCGTTTGGGGTACCTTCGCCTCAACATCAATAGCTTCAGAAGAGGATTCAAGATCAATTTGTTTTCCGCTATCAGAAAGAGAAATCGTTTTTAATTTAGTTATACTTTCAGAGATAAAATCTGGTCGCTTTTTTAGAGAAGATAGAGATTCTAAATCTTCAATTTCATTTTTTATTTTCTCATTTGTTCCAATAAAATTGATAAATTTTTCTTCAGCTGAAACTGGAGCATCCCCTTTTATTGAAATTGTATTTTTGCCCTCTTTGGATTCTATTTGAATCCAGTTGTTTTTCTTGGCATTAGCAATTCCAGCATTAAATTCAGATTTTAGTAAATCTCTAATTTCTTCAAATGATTTCGGGCCATTTTTAATTTGATTAACAATTTTTCGTTCAGGAAGACCTTTCTCCATTGCATCTAGTCCGTTCTTACCAAGCTTGAAAGAAATTTTTTCTGTCTCCTTAATTTCTGCTAATCCTTTTAGTTTCAGCCATTCCATTCCACGTCTAATTTGATCAATTGATAGTTTTGTTGATTCTGCTAGTTTTTCAGGAGTCTGATTAGAATTTTCTTTTAGAGATTTTATTATTTGTTTT
>JAHELB010000065.1 GCA_024644385.1 Nitrosopumilaceae archaeon
ATAATTTCTTTTTTTCTAAAATTTTTCAAAAAAACGGTGTAAACTTTAGATATTCCATTAAAATACCCTATAAGTATCATTATATTTTAAATGTCAATAAGTTAAGTATTACTTAACTTGATATTAGGATTTTTTATGTATGCTTTGAGAGGAAAAAAAGATCTTGAGTAGAACTTCATTGCAATGCAGAGAATGCAAAAAAGAATACCCTACTGCATTCAAGTATATCTGTGACGATTGTTTTGGACCCCTTGATGTAAAATATAATTTTCCAAAAATTTCTAAAGATACTTTTTCTAATCGTGAACATACCTACTGGAGGTATTTTGAATTACTTCCAATTGAAGAAAAATCAAATATTGTAAGTATTAATGCTGGCATGACTCCGCTCATCAAAGCAGACAATCTTGGAAAAAAGTTAGGCCTAAAGAACCTCTATATCAAAAATGATTCCGTAAATCCAACATTTTCATTTAAAGACAGACCTGCAGGTGTTGCAATCTCTAAAGCAAAAGAATTGGGATTATCTGCAGTTGGTTGTGCGTCAACTGGAAATTTAGCATCAGCTACTGCAGCTCATGCTGCAAAGGGAGGATTTCCATGTCATATTTTTGCTCCAAGTGATATAGAGATGGCAAAAATTGCACAGGCACTATCGTATGGTGCAAACTACATTGCAGTTGATGGTACATATGATGATGCCAATAGAATAGCTGCACAAATTGGAGACAGCAAAGGAATTGGAATTGTAAATATTAACATGCGTTCTCATTATGTTGAAGGTTCAAAAACTCTTGCCTTTGAAGTTGCAGAACAACTTGAATGGCAAGTACCTGATCAACTTATTGTTCCAGTAGGAAGTGGTGCAATGCTAAACGCTATTTGCAAAGGATTCGAAGAGTTACAAACAAATTCATTATTAGGTGATGTAGCAAATATGCACATGGTTGCAGCTCAACCTCATGGATGTGCACCCATAGTTGAAGCCTTTAAGAAAAACAGTAAAGAGGTTATTCCAGTTGAAAACCCTGATACTATTGCAAAGAGTTTGGCTATAGGAGACCCTGGAGATGGTAGATATGTTCTCAAAAGACTCAAACAGTATAATGGCTTTGCCGAAGAATGCAACAATAAAGAGATTTTAGATGCTATACTACTCTTGGCCCAAACTGAAGGAATTTTTACTGAACCTGCCGGAGGTGTTTCAGTATCTGTTCTCCAAAAGATGGTAGAGCAAGGAAAAATTGATGCTAATGACAAAGTGGTTTGTTATGTGACTGGAAATGGCCTTAAAGCAACAGAATCAATCATGGAAGTGCTTCAAAAACCAAAGGTAATGAAGGCAAATGTGACAGAAATCTCGGCGGTAGTAAACTAGTATGGCAAATATCACATTTACAATTCCATCTGTATTAAATCAAGGAGAAGGGGAAAAAAAGAATGAAATTGTAGCGAGCTCACTAAGTGATGCATTTGCAAAAATTTCTGAGGTAATGGGTGATGACTTTAAGAGAAGAGTTTTGGAAAATGATGGTACACCGCGTTCTCTAATTAATATTTACATTAATGGAAAAAATGCCAAATTTTCAAGCGGGATGGACACTTCACTTAAAGATGGTGACGAGGTGTATATTTTACCTGCAGTAGCTGGAGGAGCTGATGAGTTATCTCCAAAGGAACTAGACAGATTCTCACGACAGGTAATGCTCGAAGAAATTGGCTATCAAGGGCAATTAAAGCTCAAAAATGCTAAAATCTGTGTGGTAGGTGTTGGCGGTCTTGGAAATCCTATAACATCACGACTTGCTGCAATGGGTGTAGGTACTTTGCGTATAGTTGATAGAGATGTAATTGAACTATCTAATTTACATCGCCAGACAATGTTTGATGAAGATGACGTTGGCCAAATCAAAGTTGAAGTGGCTGCCAAAAAATTGCAAAAACTAAATCCTGATTGTAAAGTTGAGGCACTAGCTGTGTCAGTTAATGACTATACTGCATTTGAGGTAATTGATGGATGCGATGTTGTAATTGATGCCCTAGATAGTGTTAATGCAAGATATGCATTAAACAAGGCATGTGTGAAATTAGACATACCCTTCGTTACAGGAGCTGCAGTTGGAGTCTCTGGTCAGGCTTTTACTATTCTTCCTAAAAAAAGTGCATGCTATTACTGCATGTTTCCATCTTTAGATGAGGATTCAATGCCTACATGTAGTTTAGAGGGTGTTCATCCATCAATACTTTCAATAATCGGTGGTATCGAGGTAGCTGAGGCAGTAAAGGTGATTTTAGGCAAAAAACCAGGTCTGTCTGAGAAAATCTTACATGTGGATATTGAAAATCTTGACTTTACTACCACTAGAACATTTAGAGCAGACGAGTGTTCTGTCTGTGGAACTGGCAAAGCAGAAGAAGTAGTAAAAGAAGAATTAATTTTAGAAGAACTTTGTGGGCGAAACAGAGGAAAGAGAACATTCTCAATTACGCCTACTAGCACATTTGATCTAGATGTTAATTCTGTAACTGAGATTGCAAAAGAGAAAGGATTCCTTGTTGATAACCAAGGCGAATTTGGTTTATCCTTACGAACAAATGAAATGTCAGTCAGTTTTATGAAAAAGGGATCTGCCGTAATTGTTGGACCCAAAGACGAGGCCGATGCCATTTCACTTTACAATGAGTTACTAGGAAAAACCTTGACCAAGCCTGCAAATTAAAAAAATCGATACCAAATTAGCATCTCGAGTAACCTGAAGAAAACAATTACTGCTCTGATTTACAGAGGTTGTAACAAGAAATTATTACAATTCTAAAATTTAAAATGAACGCACAATTATAAAAAAATTCCATGAAATCGGCAATTAAGGAAGGAACCATAACAGAGCTTAAAGAAAATTCGGATCCAATAGGAGAAGAAACTAGTTTAGTAGTAAAATTAGAGGCTTGTGGAATCTGCGGTTCGGATTTGGGAAATATTTTTGGAAATTCAGCAAAACCAACTGAAAAAATTGGACATGAAATATCAGGGACTATAATTGGTAAGGGAAAAAATGTAAATAATTTTGATGTAGGAGACAGAGTTTTTGTTCATCATCATGCCTCATGTGAGGAGTGTTATTTTTGCACACACGGAAACCACACAATGTGCGAAAAATTTGTTGATAGTTTGGAACCATGTGGGTTATCAGAGAAATTTCTCGTCCCCTCCTGGATTTTAAAAAAAGGCATCATAATAAAAATTCCAGACTCTATGACGTTTGAAGAGGCTGCAATGATTGAACCGGTGGCTTGTTGTTTTAGGGCTTTGAAAAAAATTTCTGTTGCTAATAATGATTCTGTTGTAATTTTTGGCGCTGGTTCAATTGGGGCAATGCATGGAATGTTGGCAAAATATTTTGGCATGAAACAAATTTTCTTTATTGATCCTAATGAATCAAGATTAGATTTTATTGAAAAAAATAACATAGGAATCCCATTACGATTCACCGATCAAGAAAACCAGAAGGTGATTCTTGATCAAACCAATAATCGAGGAACAGATTTAGCAATTATCGCCACCTCCAACATGAACACGATCACCCAGGCAACTGATTTACTTCGAAAGGGGGGGAAGGTACTTTTGTTTGGAGAACCAAACAAGGATTGTATAATTGAAATGGATTTTAGCAGGATTTATTCAAAGGAAATCTCTATAATCTCAACATATGCTGCCTCAAAGGAGGATGTTGAGCACGCCTTTGATTTGATAAACAAAAAACTAGTCAATGTAGAACAACTAATTACCCACCAATATCCACTAAGCGAATTAAATCAAGCCTTGAAGCAGGCTAAATCAGGTGATAATTCGATGAAGATTGTAATTAGGCCAGATCTGTAAAAAATTTCAATAATTTGGGGCTTAATTGAGTCATTTCAACCGTATCAGGTAGCGATTCTTTAGAATTTGACATTGCAAAAATTGGGAGGGAATTGACGTCATCTTTTTGAAAGACACCATGAGATCCCTTGATTAGAGAAGCATCCAATGATATGGTTTTGGTAGATGGGTCAAAAAATAACTCTA
The DNA here is from genome assembly GCA_024644385.1 of Nitrosopumilaceae archaeon. Taxonomy (GTDB): domain Archaea; phylum Thermoproteota; class Nitrososphaeria; order Nitrososphaerales; family Nitrosopumilaceae; genus Nitrosomaritimum. The sequence continues at coordinate 4,067 of JAHELB010000065.1, forward strand.
GGGGATCAAAACCAGGTTTTCTGTGGATATCGACATTAAATGCAAAAGGTGGGGCTCTGGTGACATCATCCCACCAATAATAATTAAACCAGCAATTATTCTGAGAGCATAAAATCAACTCTCCACTTTTTGGATGATTGATGTTATTTTTTTGTTGCAAATTTTTATCCATAACTTGCGATATCTTTTCGTGTTTTTCAAAAATTGTTTTGACCTTTTCCTCATATCCAGTCTTTATGTAAACATGAGCAATTTGATGATCCACCATTGCAAATGCCTTGCTGTATTCATAATCAAGATAGTCTTTGCCACCAATAGTTCTAGTTGATAACAAACCTTCATTTCTTAAGATCAAATTCGGTGACAATGAACTGTTTACTGAATTAAACCCATACTCTGATAACAAAACTATTTCATATTCATTTATTCCACTTGAATTTAGAAACTCTACAAAATCACCTAGAATTTTATCCAACTCCAAAATACTCTGTCTAAATTCATCACTCTCTGGACCATGTTTTTGTGCAGAATAATCTAGATGTGGAAGATAAACCATCAGTAAATCTGGCGAATGTTTTTTTATGGTATATTGGGCTGCGTTTATTATCCATTGACTTGATTTTAGGGATGCCAAAGGACCCCAGTACCACTTTAAATCAAATTCTCCTAGTTCCTCTACAACTTCTTCGTAAAAATTCACAGGTTTTGAATAACACCACATTTCAAAATTATTTTCATGATGAATGGGTTTTGGAGTAATTACAATATCTGAATTGATGTAAAGGGAATTTTGCCAGAAAAGAACAGCTGTTTTCAAATTTGGATTTATTTTCTTTAATGTATCCCACAGGCGTGGTTTTTCAACTAAACTTTCTGGTTGCTCCCAAAATGAGACAGTCTTTGAGTTTCTATCATAAAATCCATTTGCAATGATTCCATGTTCTGAGGGATTGTATCCAGAAGTTAGGGTAGCCTGAACACTACACGTTACGGCAGGAAATGATGGGATAACAGAGGAGCAAAATCCATCTTTTAATATTTTTGAAATGTTGGGAAGGGATAATTTTTCTAAATTATTTTTTGTTAAACCAACCACATCAATAACTATGAGCTTTTTCATTGTATGATAAACGAGATTATTTCTCAAATAAATTCATAGCTTACGTTAGAAACATCTTTCTTGTGATAAAATATGCAGGCACAAATAAAACTAGGGTCAAAAGTGCGAAGATTAATTCTGAATAAAGAGCAAGGATAGAAGCATCAAGAATTATTATTGAAAGTAATTGAAATGTAACCTTTTTTTGAATATTGTTTTGGGTACTTTCTTTGTAAAAATAAAAAGGAACAAAAATACTGATAACAAAAAGTGCAATAAATGGATAGAAAATAATTTCTCCTCCAAAGGCAAGTAAATTAACATAAAATATTGTAGCAACTATAAAGATCAAATTTAGAATTTCTGCACGTTTTGAATATTGAGAAACTTCATTTTTGGCTAAAATACTAATTCCTGCAACTAGGATTGC
>JAHELB010000025.1 GCA_024644385.1 Nitrosopumilaceae archaeon
ATAAAAAATTCATTAGAATCATTAAAGAAAGGATACCGTTTATCAGTTACAAAAAATAATTTAAAATAAATTGAATAACAAAGGGTCTCATTGATTTTTTACGATAAAATTTTCACAATCACTTTTACATGTCAAAAGTTTGTGGTCCCAAGTGAAGGAATTGAACCTTCGACAACCCGGTTTCTGTATGCCTGATATGCTGTTATTCGGTCAGCCATCTAAAGCCAACAACTACAGCCGGAAGCTCTACCAGGCTGAGCTAACTTGGGACAAAAAACTCGAGGGTTTTTAGTATTAAATAACTATCGAACAAGAAAAAATGTTACAAAAGTCATGCCTATCCGAGAAACATTAAATACGCGATATCAAAATTTTTGATGTGTCAAAGCTTGAACTATCCTATTCAGGTTATGTCTGTGCTCCATATCTTCATGATCATCGATCAGTCGAATTGAAAGACTATTGGATGAAATCAAAAAATATTGAACGATTGTATTTCTCTACAGGTACTTTTTCTAGTGATAGTAAACCATATTTTGAAGAATCTAATAATCATTATCTTGTTGCAAAATTCAGAGATAATCATCAAATAGCAAAAGATCTTGAGAGATTTAACCAAAATAAAATTTCCTTTGTTTTTGACATTAGAGATGACTTGTTTCATATAGCGACTGATGAAACCACAAATTTTATCTCTGTTTATTATTTAGAATATGGAGAATCAGAAGAGGATGTAAGAGAATTAGCATCCCTTCTTATCAACCGCGATAAGATCGAGGTTGCTGGATATGGTCATATGGAAACTTTTTGTACCACTCCTTTAAAATTCACATTCCCATATTCCCAGAGTATTTTGGTCCTGGAAGTCGCAACTGAAAAAAGTCATCAAAGTGTAAAAAAATATTGTGATCAAACCAGGAAAGATGCTAATAGAAAAGGAATGACAATGACAAGCTTGGTTAGTCTCTCTATCCTTGATTGTTTAAAGTAAAAAAGTTAAATATTCGACAGAAACCTGCTTCACCATGAGTAAACCGAGTGACCTTGGTTCATTAAAAATTGGTTCGTACATACTATTGCCCCATTCTGATCAACCAAGTGGGGAGCCATGTAGAATTGTTGAATATGATACCTCTAAACCAGGAAAGCATGGAGCTGCAAAGGCTCGTATAGTTGCTGAAGGTATTTTTGATGGACAAAAAAGACCTCACGTTGGTCCTGTAAGCATGCAAATCCATGTACCTTTGATCAACAAAAAAGTAGGGCAGATTATTTCAATAACCGGAGAAACAGTGCAAGTTATGGATTCTGAAACCTTTGAAACTATTGACATTGTTTTGATTGATGATGAGGTTAAAGGAAAATTGGAAAACGGTCAAAATGTAGAATATTGGGTAGTAATGGATAAAACAAAAATCATGCGTATCAAAGGCTAAAATTTAAAATTTTTTACAAATATCCACACCAAGAAATCTTTAATGTTTTACCCAACAAATTGGACAATATTCCAAAAAGTTCGAATGATTTAATGGAAATATATTTCTGTAATCTCTTGAGGGATTTTCAATGTGAGCATAAAACCTCCCAAAATTAAAAGCAAGTGGTGGTACGCCCTTCCAATTTTCTTAGGTGTGATTGGTGGTGTTGTGGGTTGGTTTGCTCTAAAGTATGACTATAGAAAGCTTGCAAAAAATTGCTTAATTTTGGGAGTTATCTTAACTGTTATTGAAGCTTTGATTTTCATAATCTTTTTAATGTTTTCTGAGGCCTTGAGCATTATTACGGAATTTAATACAATTTCTCAAACCGATGATTTTGGCATTCAATTCAAATTTGATATTCCATAAAAAAATTTTGTGATAATTTTAAAAAACTTTTTTAGTTGCAAGATTAGCTAGGGATCTACATGATGCCAAACCGTGAGAAATTTTATACTCTTTATAATTCCATTATGAGTTTGGATCCCAAAATAAGATTTGTTACAATTCTTGATAAGGCAGGTACAATTCTTTTTGGGGGGCAGCGAGAGGGAATACAAAATTATCTTTCAGAGGATGAACAAAAAAAGTCAATAAAACATGTTACTAATACATGGTTTAGCAGAAATCAATGCTCCACTGGGATTGGAGATGGAAAATATGCAATGGTTGAATATGATAAGGTCAAGAGATTTACTTTTCCACTAAATACATCCCATATTGTCTATGTTACCGCAGAGCCCGATGTGGATCACAATGCGTTTGTAAATAATTTTCTCAAAATTAAAAATTCCTTTTAATTTTTAAGTAGTGAATTCAAAATTAAATTTCTGAAGGGGACTATTGGTGAGAAATATTATTTTACTTTTTCCACATACTTTGCCAAGTTTCAGTAAATTGTTTTAAAGCCTCATTATATGTGGTGGCAGGTTCCATGGAGCTCCAAAATTTTATCCATTTATTATCAAAATACCTCAAAGACTCTAATCCACTGGCTTTTATCATGTTTTGCCATTCTTTTTGAAAATGAGAAATCTGATTCATTCCTTCCTCCATCCATGATGTTTTCATGACATCTGACATTTGTTTTGGCAGTTCCTTGTTTATCTTCCCACTTGCTATTGCCTTGTTGTAATTCATCATTGCCTCTACTCCAGCTTTTTGCCACAACTCAAAAGCAAGTTTCCATTTTGTAAGAGAACCTACATACACTTTCCAAGCATCAGCAGACTGTTCAATTGGATTATTTGACATGGTGATTTTTAATAATAATAGTGTAAATTCTTTTGGTTTTTAAAAAAACAGTTTATGTATAGGAATCAATTAAACCAAATAATGGCAAAACCGATTCCGGATGGATTTCATACTACTACTCCCTCCCTGGTTGTAAGCAATTCAAAAGAAGCAATAGAATTTTACAAAAAAGCTTTTGGTGCAAAGGAGATTTACAAATTTCCTACACCTGATGGAAAAATTATGCACGCAATGATTCAGATTGGTGATTCTTTTATCATGATGTCTGATGAGTTCTCAGCTATGGGAATGAATTCTCCAAAGACATTAGGTGGAACGAGTGTTACATTGCATCTTTACGTAAAGGATTCTGACAAGATATTCAAACAAGCTTTGGAGGCAGGAGCTGTGATTACCATGCCAATAATGGATGTATTTTGGGGCGATAGATATGGAATGGTACAGGATCCCTATGGTCACTCTTGGGCTATTGCAACTCATAAAATTGATATGACTCCAGAAGGACTACGAAAAGCAGGAGAAGAATATTTTTCGAGCCTTGCTAAAAAATGATTAAGTTGTTTTTAATTTAAGATTCTATGGATAATTGGCCACTACCATCTATTATCCATTGACCTGAGACTTGACTCTTATCTAGGATTTCAAATTCATCTGGTGGATTTCCAATTTCTCCTCCCAGAGGTGAATTAAAGCCTAGGTTTATCTTAATTGTATTGTCGTTTTCCTCAGAATCTATTGTTTGAAGTAAAATCATAAACGAGTCGCCTTGTCCTGAAGATGATGCTCTTGCTTTTCCAAAGGCTACATCATAAAGATTATTCCCAATGATCACTTCCCCTGATAAAATCTTAAATTTTGAGGTATTAGACGCTGTTACTTGGTTTTCTAAAAATAAATCCCCTGACATTTCAGTTGTTATTGTTTCATCGTAAATTGAATTTGCGGTTCCTTCAAAGGAAATACTGTACGAATTGGTTATCGTATCCGCAGTTGAGATATTACCATAATACTCCCCAGACTCGTATTTTTCAATTAAAGTTTGTAAGCGTTCCTCTAAACTTGCAATTTTTTGTTCCAACTGTTCAATTAGTCTTTCGGCACGCTCCAGAGCTCTGGATTCTTTAATGGATGAATCTTCAGCTAATCTTGAATTTTTTTCGGCTTTACTATCATCAATATTTTCTAGGTCTACAATGTCACATGATCCCTCTACATCGCCATGAGCAAGGTGAGCCCTCATTGCTGGAGCCCCAACTGTTATGGTGTGTGCATTTCCTGGATTTCCAGGTGGAATGTGACATATTGTTACTTTACCTAAAGTTTCTGAATCTGTGGAGTCTGATTCTGACGAGTTGCTAACTTTAGCTTCATTAAACTCTTTGATTTCGTCTCTTAATTCTTTAGCAGCTTCTTTAGCTTCCTTTTTTACTTCCTTAGCTTCATCTCTTAATTCTTTAGCAGCTTCTTTAGCTTCCTTTTTTACTTCCTTAGCTTCTTCTCTTAATTCTTTAGCAGCTTCTTTAGCTTCCTTTTTTGCTTCCATATCGGAGTTACCTGCAAATGCAAATTCAGAAAAAAATATTGAATTACCAATTAAACCTAAAACAAGAATTGACATTAAGATAAAACTCCTTGTCATTTTCATATGTGATCCCTTGGCTTATTCTATTTATTGTTGATTATTTGTAATTTGAACAAGTTACATTTTTAGGCAATTCGTTTTCTTTTAGCATGCTCCAAAATTTTTGTCTCAATTGCAAAGTAATTTCGAGGTTTGGTTTGATGGGTTACGGTTTTTATAATTCTAAAATTGGTGTTAATTATTGATTGATGCTAAATTTTCTGAAAACAAACTGCATGACATTGCCTTTATGGGCCTGAGAACCGCTATTGGTGTAATTTTCATCGCTCATGGAATGGGAAAATTCAATCCAGGATTCGTGGGATTTCTTACCGGGCCGCTTGGATTCCCTCCAGAAATGCAAATTCCGATTGCTTTGGCTGAAACCATTCCAGGCATTTTGTTAATAATTGGAGTCTTAACTAGAATTTCTGCCTCTTTATTATCAATTATAATGTTGGGGGCAATATTTTACGTAAAAAATGCTGCAAATCTAACGGGGGAACGAGCTTACGAATTGGATTTGATACTTCTTGCAGCATCCTTAGTCATAATTGTTGCAGGACCAGGAAGAGTTTCTTTGGCAAACATTGCTAAGAAAATTCCTAGATTTTTACACTAAGAATTTCAATTTAAATTATTGTTGAAAAATAGTATGGTCTTCTCCCAAGCATCTTTTGATTCTTCTGGAGCATATCTGTCACCAGAGGGATTAGCAAATGCATGATCAACTCCAGGATAAATAATAATTTCATTTACGACCCCTACGTTATTTAATTGACTTTCAAATTCTTTCACAGATTCCACCGGAATTCCGTTATCCTTTTCTGCAAATATTCCCAAGACAGGCCAGGAGATATTAGCTAGTTTTTCAGGATCAGATGAAACCTGACCATAATACATTACAGTGGCATCCAAGTCTGAATTATTTATTGCAAGATTAAGTGACTGTCCTCCACCAAAACACCATCCAATTGATCCAATACTTTCAGAAGAATGCTCTTGTTTTAAAAATGAAATTGCGGCATTCATGTTTTGTATTCCAACATTGCTGTCAAATGATGTTACCAGTTGTCTTGCTTCTTCAGAAGTGGTTCCTACCTTGTTGTTGTAAAGGTCTACTGCAAGAACGATATAACCATGGGATGCAAGTTTTTTGGCCATTTCTTTAATGTTCTCATTTAACCCCCACCATTCGTGAATCATTACAATGGCAGGAAATTCTCCTGATGAAGAGGGCTTTGCCAAAAAGCCTTGAGATTCATCAAAATACGACACCATTGAGGTTTCTACTTCAAAATTCCCTAGTGAGAAAATCTCAGAATTATTGTTTTCGGTCGTATAGTCTGGTAAAACGTGTATTGCCCATCCACGCTCAATTAACTTTGAAACACTAGAAGGTTTAAGACACGCTGGCTGCCCAGTTGATTGCTTTAAGACTAGCTCCAAACCTTCAGTACATGTAACATTTGTGGGATTTGCCCCGTCTTTGATTTGCTTTAGAGGTGGTGGAAAATAGGTTACTGCTCCGGCACTTTGCCAATAATCTGCAGTCAGGCCAAAAGTAAAAAGAGGAACCAAAGTAATCATGACAAGAATTTTTCTAAATTTGAAATAAACTCTTACCATGATATTACTTAGGGTTTAGGAGGAATTTATCATTATTGCATAAAATTGAAAAGTTTGACCGGTAATCATTTTGATCGTACTAATCATTTGTATGAACAAATTATTCGTACCTCTTTTAAATAAAAATCCCTTATTGTAAATATGACAAATTTAAGAAACGAATCATGGGAAGAAGTTAGAGGACTATCGTGGATTATACTTGATGAAGATTAATTCTTATCAAAACCCACAAAAGTAAACCAAATCTAATTTATGATTTTATCTTCTTTAAAAAATAACTGGGAAGCTGACTATTGCAGGCTGCACCCTTTACATAGTGTCGACGGATTCTTCACCAGTAAACCGATGCCAGGATATTCCGATAGTGAAAATATCGTATCAGCTTCCTGCTTATTATGAGGTTTTATCAAATAAAAGGTAGATCATTTTTTCCCACTAGTGGTAATTACCTTGCACTTGCCTAGTATTTTCAACATTTATCATTCAATTATACTAAAATAATCTGAAATCAAAATTATTCTGGATGCTGATGATGAGCGGAAAAGCCGTCTGATTAATGATGAGGATTATGAGTGATGAAGCATCTAGAATTTATTTTAGGTAATCTTATTTTGCCTTTTAATGGCAAGGAGATTAAATGAAATTAGGTGCCTTGTTCTCCGGAGGAAAAGACAGCACATACTCTATTTATCTGGCAAAAAAACAAGGACACAAAATAAAATGTCTGTTAAGCGTCTTTCCAGATTCTGAAGAAAGCCACCTGCTACACTATCCAAATTTGAAATGGACTAGTTTACAATCTGAATCTATGAAAATACCCCAAATTACCATACATTCTGGTTTGAATACTAGTACAGAATTAATTGTCTTGGAAAAGATCTTGGTAAGTGCCATAGACCAATATCATATCGAAGGGATGGTCCATGGAGGGATAAAAAGCCAATTTCAAAAAGACAATTTTGAGGGACTTTGCCAAAAATTAAATTTAAAATTAATTTCCCCTTTGTGGGGTATAGAACCTAAGCGATACCTAGAAGATCTTTTAACTCTTAATTTTGATTACATTATTACGAGTGTTTCATCGGGTGGTCTAGACGATTCTTGGTTGGGGAAAAAGATTGAAAAAGTTGAAATTGAGAGATTAGAATATTTGTCCAAAAAATTTGGATTCAATCTTGATTTTGAAGGGGGAGAAGCTGAGACTTTTGTGATTGACTGCCCATTATTTTCCCATCCACTGGAGATTCTAAAAGCAGAAAAAATCTGGGATGGTTATCGGGGAAGGTTTGAAATATTAGATGCGAGGTTAGACTACGATGCTGGATAATCTTAAGACCAATCTTCGAGATGCCATAAAGAAAATCGTAAAATCCTCAGGAATAGACGAGGAATTAATAAAAGAACTATCTAAAGATGTTCAGAGGGCCCTACTTCAATCTGATGTTAATGTACGGCTGGTATTAGAGATAACAAAAAATCTTGAGGAACGAGCTCTAAATGAAACTCCTCCTCCTGGTCTTTCTAGAAAAGATCACATTGTCAAGATTCTATACGATGAACTTTCAAAATTACTAGGAAATGAAACTGATTTTAATTTTCAACCTGGAAAACAAAATAAAGTAATCCTACTTGGAATTCAGGGTAGTGGCAAAACAACTGTTACATCAAAACTTGCAAAATTTCTTACAAAACAAGGATACTCTGTTGGTGTTATAGGGGCTGATACTTATCGTCCAGGCGCATTGGTTCAATTACGAACCATGTGTGAAAAATCAAACGTTGAAGTTTATGGAGAAGAAAAAAACAAAGATTCCCCCGAAATTGTAAAAAATGGATTAAAACATTTTGAGAAATTACCTCTGGATATAATCCTGATAGATACTGCAGGACGACACAAAGAAGAGCAAGATCTTTTAGATGAGATGGAGCGAATAAACAAAGTAGCAAACCCTGATCTGGCTTTGCTTGTAATTGATGGTACGATTGGACAACAATGTTTCAACCAGGCCGAAGCATTTCACAAGACTTTGCCTGTCGGTGGAATAATTGTAACCAAGTTAGATAGCTCCGCTAAGGGCGGTGGCGCCATTGCAGCTTCTGCAGCTACAGGGGCTCAAATTATGTATATTGGAACAGGGGAACGAATAGATGATTTAGAGAAATTTTCTCCAACCAGATTTGTTGGCAGATTACTTGGTATGGGCGATATTCAGGCTGTTTTAGATCTTGCAAAACGATTGGAAAATGAAGGGGATGATGTTCGACTAAAGAGAATTTCTAGTGGAAAAATGAACATGGAGGATTTTTTCTATCAATTAGAAGAAGTAACCAAAGTGGGCTCTTTGCGGGGATTTTTAGATAACATGCCAGGACTTTCAGGAATGGTAAAAGAGGATCAGCTTGATCAAATGGAAGATAGAGTATCAAAATGGAGATTTATTATTCAAAGTATGACCAAAGAAGAAAAGGCAGATCCTGATTTATTGAATTCCTCTCGAATAAAACGTATTGCCAGAGGATCTGGATGGTCTGAGCATGAAGTAAAAGAACTAGTAAAAAACTACAAAAATTCCAAAAACATGATGAAGGCATCCAAGGGAAGACAGATGCAGGGAAATCTTCGCCGGATGGGCTTTGGATAGTAATTTTACAATTTTAAATTTTTGAAATAAATCATGACAATAAATAAAGAAGAATATTCTATTGCAAAAAAATTAACACAAAAATATTTTCTATGTGATAACTGCCTGGGAAGATTATTTTCAAAAAAATTAAAATCCTCATCAAATAGAATTTTGGGGAAAAAACTAAAACAAAATATTTCTACTTTAAAAAAATGCTATATTTGCAAAAATCTTTTTGATAGTGTTCCCTTTTTTTTAAAATTGATGCAAGGCAGATCATCTGGTTTTGGTTTTTCTTCTTTTATTGTTGGGGCAATTATACAACCCTCAATAATAGATCGGGATGATAATTTAAGATCAAAGTACCGGTTACTAGGAGTTGATAGTGTTAAAACTGATATTACCAGGGAGTTATCAAAACAATTTGCAAGGAAAACAAAAAAGAAAATTGAATTTTTAGACCCAGATGTAACCTTTACAATAAATTTAAAAGATAAAATCTGTGATTTGAGAACAAAGCAAATTGCAGTTCAAGGACGATATAATAAAATGCAAAGGGGTTTACCTCAAAAAAAAAAGTCATGCGAAAATTGCATGGGGAAAGGATGTAGAACTTGTAGTTTTCACGGTTTAACCAATTTTGACAGTGTAGAGGGAAAAATATCCCAATTTCTTTTTGGAAAATTTGGAGGAACTATTGCAAAGTTCACGTGGATTGGAGGGGAAGATAATTCAAGTCTAGTTTTAGGATCCGGAAGACCTTTTTTTGCTCAGATTCAAAATCCAAATAAACGAAGAGTTAGAATGCCAAAAGGCTCCACCAATAAACCAATAATTATAAAAAATTGTAAAATAATCTCCAATGTTCCCAAAAAACCATTGAGTTTTAGGTCTAGTGTTAAATTGAAGATTATAACAAAAAATGAAATTAATTCACAAAGTCTAAAAAAATTAAAAAATCTTTTGAAAAATCCAATTGTAATCTATGAGAATTCTGGAAAAAGAGCTGAAAAAAAAATTTTTAAGTTAAACTACCAAAAAAACTCAAAAAATAATTTCACACTAAATATCAAAGTGGAAGGCGGATTTCCAATCAAAAAATTTGTTTTAGGTGATAATGTGGTCCCAGGTGTAACTCAAACTATTGAAGACCAGTGTATTTGTAAAGAATTTGATTTCATGGAAATAAAAATGATAACAAATAACTAGAGCCTATTCTAGGTTTTGTTATGCCCTTAAGAAAAAAAGGTAAACATGCAAGATGGGCGGATCAACGAGCCAATAGAAGGAAATCAAAACTATCAAAACGTGGAAAACCAAAATCAAGATAAATTTACATTTTTAAATTTTGATGGACCTGAATTTTCTGGTATTAATTAACACAAACTTTATTCAACTAGTTACCGCCATTAACAGTTCATCAAGATCGACAGGTTTTTTTAGAAATCCATTTACCCCGTCTTTTCTTAATAAATTCTTGACTTGTATATTTGGAAGACTTGCTCCAGAAAAAATAAGAATATTCTGGTCTTTTAACGTATTATCTGAAGCTAAAATTTCTATGATTCCAATACCACTAATTATTGGCATCATTATATCTAAAAGAATTACATCAAAGTGATTTTCTCGAATATGTTTTAGGCCTTCCATTGGATCGTTGGTTATTGTCACTGTTAACCCCTTTGCATTAAAAAATTTTGAAAGCATTGTGGTGGTCTCTTGATTGTCATCAATTACGAGTATGTTCACAAGTGAAAAAATCTGTTTTTCTATTTAGAGGATAGTTTGTTCAAAAAATCACACTGTACTTTTCCACTCTTCAGGCAAAATTAAATTTTTACAAACAGCATCAAGGTAAACCGATAATTTTAATTTGTGAAATAATTTAAAATTTAGTTTTTAATTGCTGATAAAAGTTCATTAAATTCAATTGGTTTTTTCAAACAATCATGAATTCCCCTCATTTTCAACAGATCCTTTTTTACATTATAAGTAAATGGAAATCCTGAAAGAATTACTATTTTTTGATCCTTTAGAATATTTTCTCTTTCCAGAGTTTTAATAACCTCGATTCCACTTAATTCAGGCATATGCATATCTAGTATTATCCTATCAAACTTTTCTTTTTTAATTAGCTCCACTCCTTCTCTTGGATCATTTGTTACAAAATAATCATGACCCAATGATCCAATCATTTCTGAGAGTAAATTTGTAATGTCTTTATTATCATCAATATGAAGGACTTTCACCAAATTTCTTTGTCTAAGGACAATTATAACAAATGTGTGTTCAATTCAAACAATAATTTTCTATTCACTTGTCCTGGTCAAACATGACGTTATGTATTGAATGTCTCAAAATTTCTGAAATACTTCTTTACAAGGATTTTCTTTTAATTTAATTTTAAGGATTTGTTTTAAAGTCTGCCAACCTTTTTACAATCACCTTAATCGAGGAGATATAATGGATCCATTAATTAGATTTAAAGAGGCACATGTCCAAGGAACCATTTCTGATGACTTGTTTGATCTAGTTCTTAATCGATTCCATATCGCAGTAGAGGGAATAAATCGGATAGAGAAAGCATCTGAAATTCGTTTTCCTGTGGCCTATGTAGAACCTTCTGTTGTGGTGTCATCCTCTAGTCCACACTCTTATGAATTCGGAATTTTATTTGCACGTACAATTCCAATTATTTTTGAAGAAAAATTTCAGGTAGTAATTCAAATTTCAGCCCCTCTAATTGCTTTTGGCCTTAAAGGAACGATTCATGCAATATTAGCACACGAATTTTTGCATTATTTGGAACTAATTCGTAAAATATCAAAAATGGATTTTCTGTCTGATGAGATTACAGGAAATTTGTTTGAAAGTGTATATGCAGATGAAACTCGCCTTTTTGAGCCAAGAGCAGTCTTTAATGATAGAACTCTATTGAGTCATATAACAAAAAGATTCCCTTCTGGATTTCGCGACTATAAACTAGAAGACAAAGTAATGAAATATTGGATTGAAAAAAATCTCCCCCAAACAAATATTGCCTTAGATACTAATACCGTAAAAATATCCATGGAATCGCTATCTAAAATAAAACTAGATCCAAAGTTCCTAAAAAGAATGGACGAACTAGAACAAAAAAGTAAGAAAATTCGAAAAAAAAAACTCTATTGATAAATTGGTTATTATTAAAATGATAACAAAAAATATTGCTAGATAATCAAAAGGTCTTAATTTTACTTATTTTGATGTGACATATGTCTTCATTTGATATTGACTGGCGTAGTAATTTTTATGGGATTTACTGGGCTTATGAAAAAGATAGATTAGTAGTTTCAACGGTCTTTGAGGATAGGGATCAGGCATTGCAGTTATCAAAGGAGGTTGAAACCTGGAGTGATAAATTCACCCGAATGACAATTATTGAAAAAAATAACGACGAGTATGCGATATGCTGTTATCAAGATCCTCAAATTTCTAAAAGCAAAAACAACTTGGGGCTTTACCGTTCTGGAATGCGACAGGCCTCAGGGTATGAGCAAGTAAAACCAATGATTATGGAAAAACCTCCCCTTCTTCAAATTGCCTATGCATCAGATGTTAGAGTGATTAGTACCTATGAGCAGATCTCACGACTTGTTCCAATAAGAAAATGTAGAATTATTCAGGACTCTGATTTAAGAAAACAGGAATATTTTTTTGAAAAAATGGCTACTGCAAAAATTAATGGGGGATAATTGCAATGTCAAATACCAGTGAAAAATTCAATTTTGTTTTCTCTGCCAATAAAGTTCATGTTCATCATTGGCCTTTGAATTCTCCAGTTTGGAGTGATTTGATGAAAAAAAATATTAATCTAAATTTGAATAAAAATATACAAAAACAAGAAATAACGATCCATGAATCCCAAATTAGAATCAATAATTATGAATTTGACAAAATCAAAAAAGTTGGGGTAACTGTACCCTTGTTCAAAAAAGAAACTAGAATAGTATTTGAAGGTCAATGCTCAGGGTTCGATACTCATGTACATATAACGACAAACTCAAAAGAATATCTGGATATATTCAACCAATTAATGAATTGGAAAAACAGATATTTTCCCGATTAATTTAAAGATTTTTCATTGTTTTAATTTTTCAATGTTTGATCGATGTTATTATTGACAATCATTTTCAAATTCATCCAATTTCTAAGTAGGTCTCTATGGAATGTAAAAAAGGATATATTCATAATTTTTCTTGGTTTGAAATCCAATCAAAAAAGATGTGTATAAACTGCGGAATCGAAGAAGAATAAATTAAAATTCAAGATGTTGATTCGCAAATAATTTTTTATTTTGAAAATTTTATTGATTAAATTCTGTTAGACCACATTTTCCACAAGTATGTCTGTCTTTATGATCAGACATGTAGATACCTTTCCCGCATCTTGAGCAGTTTTTTTTGAGTCTCGTTAATTTACTTCCGTCTATTTTAAAATATTTGTAAACGCTAGGACTAGATCCTTTTTTCCCTGGCATTACTCAGATTTCTCCTCTGCTGGTTTTTCTGCGTCTGGTTCTTCTGATTTGGTTTCAATTACCTCTTCAGCTGGTTTTTCTGCGTCTGGTTCTTCTGATTTGGTTTCAATTGCCTCTTCAGATGCTTTTTCTGCTTCCGCTTTTTTTGCTTTTGATTTTTCTAATCTTGCAAAAATGGTTGGATCTACATGTTTTTTGGCAAGGGTTTCGTCCTCATAAACAAAAAAAGTTCCAGTGGTAATAGATTTTCCAGAGTGGTTCTTCAACCTAATTGGGATAATTATCTTGCTCCCCAAACTAAATTCCTTGTTTATCATGTCAATTGCCTCAAGTTTTTTTAGTTTTCCTGCCAAACCTGTAAAATTGCAGGTAAGTTCCCTTCTAGATAGAAATGTATTGTTTACATCACTAATAGTCTGGATTAAAGACATGTATCAAAAATCCCTATAATATTTCATATAAATCTTGAGAGAATGCCAAGTCAAAACTCTTTAAAGTTTTGAAATTTTTTAAGATGAAAACAAAGCCTAAGAGGTATAACTACCGCATATTTTATTGTATAAAGTTGCCTTGACTGTGAGGAAGACATTCTTGGTTTAGCTCTCCAGAGATGCCAACTATACACCCACACTCTAACTTTACAGCAGTTTGCTCAAGTGTTGATTTATTCATAGGTAATACTTGAAAAATTTGTTTAAAACACTAACGTAGCAATTGTTCATAGGATTAATCAGTTTTTATTCGAGGTTTTGCTTTAAATGGACGATTGTTTAAATTTATTTTTTTAAAGTTTGTTAATTGGTCTAATTCCCATCCATATCTTTAAGTTGAAAAAAAACACGAGAAATTCATGGATATTTACTCTAGTAAGCTTCCAATTATTATCCTAATTATACTAGCTGGTGTCTTTGTATTTCAGTTTATGAGTAATGATAACAATAGTCCTAAGATAGATTCCGAAACATGCCAATTATACATTGTAGATTCTCAATTTAATGGTAAAAGATATCTTGATGAATACGATCAGAAATGTTTGGATTTTAAAAACCTAAATCCATAAAATAAAGGCTCAATGATTGAAGATATTAAACCTTCATTTGAATTAATTTTTGATGAATAATGGATAAAAAGGATATTTTGGTACTTGTTGGAATTCTTGTGGGAGTAAGCATTCCAGTAATACTAGTTTCACTGCTAGCAAATGGAACCATACAATTCATTCCAAGCCAATAAGTCATTTGATGTTTTTTAGTAGGAGAAAAGTTGGAAAATTTTATGGCTGTTGACAAACTCTATTGTCATTACCTGTAATTCGATATGTTTCTTGAGCTGCCTCTGCACCTTCTCCTGTAAACACATCAATATGTTTTCCAATGATTGATGCTCCTTCATCTGAGGATTGAAAAATTACTTCATTCCAAGGGTCTGGAAGAGTTGGAATTATCAAGTTTGAATTGGGTTCAATTATTGTTGGATCAACTGCTATTATCCCGACAACAAGGACGTTACCTTCTGAATCCAAAGCATTATCGTTAAGATGAAAAGAATTACTGTAATATCCTAAATAGTCTCCAGCAAGAGTTCTACCCCAGCCATTTACCATCACTTTCTCGACAAAGTCTTGTCTAAATTCTCGAGAAATTTCATTAATAGTAATTGGAATAAAGTCACCAGAATAATCCTCTTCAACAGGAGTGTGGTATCCAGTGATATACCATTCATTACTACAAGATGAAAAATAATCCTCTAGGTTGAAATCCTGCTGTGTTATTGTACCTCCTGATTGAATTAAAACTCCACTTCCTGAAAACACTGTTAGATTAAAATTTAAAAAATCAATACCAAGTGTTACTCCCTCCGGGATTGTTAAAAGGGAGTTATTCTGAATCCATACGTTACCCGGAACTGTTTTACTTTCCAACATAGTACAGTCTGAAGTAACAATCCAGTCATCGGATAATGGAAGTGAGCAACCAATAATGGAAGGCTCTGTCAAATTATCTGAATGTATTCCCGCAAAAACATTCTCTACTCCAAATGAAAAAAAGGAGATAAGCCCTAGTATAATTAATTTATGAATAATCAATGGTTCATCCATTCGGATTCGTTATTTAAAAAAAACTTTGTAAGGAATCATAATTGTAAAATAATACCACTTTTGCAAAAATGACTAGATTAAAAAAATTTTTACACACAAAAATTAGTTGATTTTTTGAAATTTTAATGAATGTAGCTTTTTGAATGATACACAAAACCAAGAATATTACCCCCATCAATTTTTTTTAAACATGATGGGGGATAGAAAAATTATTTTTCATATCGCTGTATTGCTGGGGGTTGCAATGTTTGCCAGCTCCTTTACTTTATTGTATGCAGAGATGTGTGTTAACTGTGCTTTGGAAAACAACCAAGTAAATTCCCCTTTGAATATTATTGCTCCTGATGATATTCTAACATATTCTACAAGTGAATTTTTATCAATTGATGAATTGGGCACTCCAATTGTTTCTGGTGGTGGGATTCATACTGTAACTATTTCCAATGATGCTCCCTCGCAATTTCCTCTAGGAGAGACAACAATAATTTGGACTGCAACAAGTGGCGGCAAAAAGGCAACTGATACTCAAATAGTTGGTATAGCAAGTTCGCCTGCTGATATCGATTCTTCAAATAAAATTGTAATATTGGAATTTGCCGATGGTTGGAAAAGCATCTTTGATCTTGGAAAACCAATTTTCGATAAATATGGGATTAAAACTACTCAATTCATAATATGCGGATCGGTGGGTGGTAATTCTCCTTACATGACACCAGAAATGCTGTTGATTTTGCAATCCGAGGGGCATGACATTCAATCCCATACCATGACTCATCCTCATTTATCCGATTTGTCGTCCCAAGAGTTGATCTTTGAATTAGGTGGCTCTAAAGAATGTCTGGAAGATATCGGGATAAACGATGTGAAAGTTTTTTCATTTCCTTATGACGATGGTTGGGATGTTCCAGAAGTAGTAGATGAGGTTTCTCAGCATTATGAATTTGCTCGAAGCCAAACAGATCCCTTATTTTACCTTCATTGTAATTATCCAGGATCCTCTCAGAGCGATTGTAGTACATTTGATGGTCTTGGAAATCTAAATGAGTTTCATAGATGGTCTATTCCTACCTTTAATCACAATAACTTGGAAACTTCCAACTCTGATGATTTGCAAACATTACAAGACTTTATTGGGGTGGTAAATGGAGCCACTCTAAACACTCCTACAGCCATTCATCAAATTCCAATAATAAACTATCACAAAGTTCATTTTAATAATTCATTAGATTTTGATTCTGTCAGTTTTAGTACTTCGACAATATTGTTGGATGCTGAAATGAAGTACCTTAAAGAAAATAACTTTACTGTTATTCCCTTTTCGGATTTAGTATATGATGAGGTAAACAATTATTTTTTCGTACCCCAAGTCATTTGTGAAATTCCAATTTCTGGGATTTGGGTTGTAAATGAAAGCTGCCATGTTTTAAATGATGTAATCGCCCCGTCAAGTATGATAATTCAAAACAATTCGGTTGTTACAATCAATTCCCAAGGTAGTATAACAATTCCATCTGGAAAAAACATAATTATCGTAGATGGCAGTGGTTTGCAGCTCATACATGGATCGTCTTTGAATATTTTATCATAAATCATATGAAAAAATTCAAAACTTTTCAGATTAAGATAAGATTTTGGAATTATTTTTTGGAAAGAATGAGAATTTGAAAAACTCTTAATTTTAGGTTAAACAGAAAACTTACATGGATGACGAAAACCTACCAGTAGAATGTCATCCTAGATTTGAATTAAAGAAGCAGAAATGCGGTTATTGTCCTGAAGACAAGTGCTTACTAGATTGTGAGATTTGCAATCTAAATTTAGGCAACAAATCCTCATGTGATTGTTAAGTTTAGATTATTTTGAAATTATTTTTTGGGAAGGATTACCTAGGCGTGGGGAAAATATTGCCTTTAATTTTGATTTACCCAAGAACAAATTTAAGAAATAACCGATAACTAGGCTTATGGCTCGATTTATGCTACATATTAAAAATGACAAATACAAACCATCTGACTCGCGAGATCTAGTCCACAAAGCAAGAGAACTTTGCTCAAATATGGATGCATCAGTAAGAGTTGCACGAGTAGCCAGTTCATTTGTAGAGTTTGATGTTGAAGTTAAAAAAGACGAATTGGATTTACTAACAGAAAAATTAAGACCTATTGGACAACTAGTTAATGCGCGACATATTTTTGAAGAAAAAATAGATAAAGAAAAAGGAATTCGAGACGGGATTTTTTATTTTAACAACGAACGGTTTTGGGAATGTCATGAAGCCTTTGAGGGAGTTTGGAAAGAGTGTTATGGTAGGGAAAAAGAACTGGTACAAGGAATTATTCTTTTGGCAGTGGCATTTGCTCATTGTCAAAAAAATGATAATTTAATTGGAATAGGAATGCTTGAACGAGCTTTGGAGAAACTAGGAAATTCTCCTTCGATATATCATGACATTGATGTTGATATGATACGCAAAAAAATAGTTTCAATGCAAAAATCAAATGCGCTAACTATCTTTGCGATTTAATTAGATTAAGAGCTGTGGGGACCACATCTGCTCCTTGCAACAAACCTATGCTTCCTTTTTTGGCTTGCTCTTCAGTAATTCTAGTTGTTCCATCTGTTTTAATGAAATCTCCAGAAACTAAAACTGGAACTGGATCATCACTGTGACCCTTGTTTATGCATGGTGTAGAATGATCTGCAGAAATTACGATTGCGACTTTATTGGAATCTATGTTTTCTAGCAGAGTTTTAAAAAATCGTTGATCAATCTCCTCAATGTTTTTCATTTTTCCGATTGCGTCTCCATCATGACCAAATTCATCTGGTCCCTTTAGGTGCACATAGATTGCATTTTGAGTCTCCATGGCCTTTGCTGCAACTTTGGCTTTTTCTTCATAGTCCGTCAACCCTCCTGCTTGGAAGGCTTGCATTTTAAGAACCTCTGAAATTCCCAATTCTACTGGCATATCTACAATACAAGAAAAATTCATAGAATATTTTTCATTTATGGGTATGACTTTGGGAAATTTATTTCCAGCATCACGCAATAAAATGCAACTTAATTTTTTTTGGTTGGACTGCTCTCTTTTCTGGTTTACTTGACTTTCTTTCATTATCTTCAAGGATTGCTCAGTGAATTCATTTACTAAATTCGCTGTAATTTTTGAACTCTCAGAATCATTTAACGGTAGACATTTTTCAATACGCATAAAATCCCCCACCGCCTTGGCTACGCCCATTCCAGCTACTCTAGCATAGGCTGGGTCTGTGTTGGTAATTTCTGATGAGAGGGTAATCCCTTCTGATCGTACTCTTACAGTTACCCGATGCCCTATTGTGGGGGCAACCACCACAGATGAATTTGGTTGTAAAAATTTTATTTTATTTTCAATCTCTTTTGCAATTTCTTCGGCATCTTCTCTTTTTATCTTCCTTCCTGCTCGTCTATCGATTATTACTCCCTCTTCATTTAGTGTAGAAAAATTTCCCCTTAAAGCCAAATCTCCATCCTTAAAATCAATTCCTACTCCGATTGCCTCTATTACCCCCCTTCCAACATAATCAGAATGAAGAAATTTGTAGCCCAACATGTTAAAAACAGCAATGTCTGATTCTGGGGCTATGCCTTTTCCTACAGATATAACCTCGCCAATAGAACCATTCAGCGCAATTTTATCCATAAAGGGTGTTTTTGCTGCTTCTAAGGGTGTTTTCCCGTCCAAGTCTGGATGAGGAAGATCACCTACTCCATCTAATAGAACATACACCATATGAACATCAGAATTATCCATAATGCTTTTCAATTTTTCAAAATTTAGAGTCTCCTTTAAAGCTTGCAAAAAATTACGATCACTGAATCAAAGTTTTTTTTAATTTTATCTGAAAATTTTTTACTCTCTTTTTAAAATTATGTCAAAAAAACAGGTTTCTAGACATTCAAATTTTATTATTTGTTTTATTTTTCGAAAAACTAGATCTCCGTAAACAATTTAACATGCCTTTTCTGCCATTAAAAACTATGGGAGACATGAGAAAAGATTATGTTTCTGAGCGTTTTATGATCATTTCAAAAAAAGATGACAAAATAGTTGATCCCAAAAAATTACCATTTGCTCCAGGCAATGAATCCATGACAAATCCTTCGGTGCTTTCACTAGTAGCAAAAGATGGAATGTTACAGCGTCTTCAGGATAATGAAGATGAATATGTCAAAAATTGGTCAATAAGAGTTTTTGAAAGTAAAAATCCTATTGTTTCAATTGAAGCCGAAAACTCTTACAGCGATAAACCTCACTATAGCGAACCGGCATATGGGTATCACTATATTGTCGTGGCCTCTCCAAAGCAAAAAGATACCTTTGCAACTATAGATCCTGAACAATGGTCCAATGTTCTAGTAGTAGTCCAGGATAGATTAAGGTGGCTTTACACCCAAAAAGGGGTTACTTATGTTTCAATTTTTGGGGACCAAGGATCAGAAGCTGGAAATGATAACCCTCACCCTCATCTTAATTTGATTACCTTTTCAACAATTCCACCTGTTATCGAATCTGAAGCAGAAGCATCTCACAACATCTTAAATGAAAAAGGTGTTTGTGTTATGTGCCAAACCATTAATGCTGAAACTGGAAGTCCAAGACAAGTTCTACAAACAGAAGGATTTATTGCATTTTGTCCATGGTCTCCATCATATCCCTTTGAATTTTGGATAACTCCAAAAAAACATACAACAAGTTTTTCCAAAATAACACAAAAAGAAATCAATGACTTGTCGCTTATCTTAAGGGCAACTTTGGGGGGATTATCTAAAACAATCAAAAATGTTTCATATAATTTGGTTTTCCATTTATCTCCAGAGAAGAAAAATAGCAGGCAGATTCATTGGCATATTGAAATTTACCCAATAACAAAACCCTGGTCTGGCTTGGAACGAGGATATGGAATTTTCTTAAATGATGTTTCTCCAGAGCAGGCCGCCGAAAAACTTGGGGCATCGTGCAGAAAAGAATTGGCTAATCTAGTAGGTATTATCTAATTTTTTGAATGGTTTATTTATCAACCAGAAATTCTAAACCTAATGGCAATTGAAAAGTGGATTGCAGCTGTTAGTTTAGCTTTATTTCTAATGTTTATTGGAGAGATGATTTCCATTTACACCTTTATGACCAATGTCCCTGAAGATTTTGCATTTGGATCACAATTTGAGCCTGACCCTAAAATTTTTCAATTCATTTCAATTGGAGTTGCGCCTGCTGCAATTTTAGCTGGTCTACCATATTTGATGTCTAGGCGTTATGGTTCAAAACCTATAGGTTATCTAATAATTGCAGGGGGGGTAGTGATGCTAGTTGGAATGGCATATTGTTTTACTTTGGTTGATAAAATTGAGGAACCATATATTACTGAAGTTGTGACCTATTCTCCTATCCTCTTTATGGTATTATCAATACCTGTAATGGTAGTTGGGGCTTCGCTTTTAAAAATAAAAAGGAGACGGCCAAAAAAAGAATATTTCTAGATATGATCAAATCTTAGGGCATTCGCATTATGTTTAAATCCTAATTTTTCATAAAATGGTTTTACATCGTCTGAACAATCCAAAATTGTTTTGTAACACCCCTTGGTTTTTGCCAACTCTAATAGATCTAGAATTATTTTTTCCCCTATTCTCTGACCTTGATGTTTTTTATCTACTGCAACATCCTCAATATGGCCAACTTTTCCACCATTGTGAATGAATTTAGATTCTATCAATAAAGTTGCAGCTCCGACAATTTTTCCTTCTTTAACGCCTACCAACACGAAATGATCCGGATTGTTTTTAATTTTTTCAAAAATTTTTTCTGCAATATTTTTGTCTATGTGGCTAGTTTCACGAAGTGAATCTAGAGAAGTAAAAAACCCATTCCACAAATCATCTTTTTGGATCTCTCTAATTGTAATGTTACTCATTTTTTAACTAAATCTTTCCAAGCTTTTGAATAAACTCATTGTTTGCCTTTTCATATGATTCCTTATTTCCAATATCGATAAAGCCATTTTTACCAATAAAGCTGCTTACTAATTTTTTCTTGTTCATCGCCTTGTTGATTACCCCATCCATTCCGTATGGTTTGTTTTTAGGGATTAGACTCATAATATCAGGCTCCATAACATAACACCCCATATTGATATTTACTTTAATCTCTGGTTTTTCACTCCATTTGATAACCTTGTTGGTCTTGGTAGTCTCAATTACTCCATAGGGTAAATTGGTTTTGTATTCGTGTAAACTCATAGTTACAAATGAATTTTTTCTTTTGTGTTGTTTAATCATGTTACTTAATTTAAAACCATAAATTGAATCTCCATACATGCAAACAAAAGTATCGTCGATAAAACTCTCAGCAGTCTTTAATTGTCCAGCTGTCGCAAGTGGTCTGTTAGAAACTGCGTATTCTATATTTACTCCAAATTTTTTACCATCTTCAAAATAGTCTTCAATAGTTTTTCTAAGATAGCTTACGCACAATACAATTGACTTTACTCCATTTTTTTTTGACCATCCTATCAAGTGCTCCAAAATTGGTTTTTCTCCTAAAGGCAACATGGGTTTTGGAAGAAATGTTGTATATGGTTGCAAACGAGTTCCCAAACCCCCTGCTAAAATAACTGCTTTCACAAAATAACTCTGGATTTTCAGTATTTATGTTAAAGTGTGTTTATGAAATAAACTCAATTTCGGAAAA
>JAHELB010000066.1 GCA_024644385.1 Nitrosopumilaceae archaeon
TAAGAGACCCTGATGGAAAAATCCTCATTAAAGATTGGTATCAAGATGTAAAAGCATTCTCAAAAAAAGATTTGGAGATAATTTCCAAAGAGCCTTTTGATGAAAAATCGTTTAAAAAAGAATTTGGAATTAAATCTTTTATTTCAAACATGAAAGGTATGGAGGCAAAAAAAGCCTTGGCAGGTGGTGCAACATGCAACATTGCAGGATTTGTTTCTGGATATACTGGAGATGGAGCAAAAACTGTTCTTCCAGGAGAGGCATTGGTAAAGATTGACTTTAGACTGGTTCCTCAAATGGATCCAAAAAAACAAGTGCAAAGACTAAAAGCACATCTTAAATCAAAAGGATTCTCTGATGTAAAGATAAAGATCTTTCATGGGGAAGCAGCAGCTAGAACAAACCCATCAGACCCTTTTGTGTCGATAGTAAAAGAGGCTGCAGATGAATCGTTTGGGACATCAATTCTCAATGTTTCAAATGCCGGTACTGGACCAATGTATTCATTTGTTGAAAACCTTGGTGCCTCTTGCATCTCCATTGGAAGCACATACATGTTTTCAAGAATTCATTCTCCAAACGAATTTGCAAGAGTTGATCTACTAAAAAAGACTACAAAATGTATTTGCCTAATTTTAGATAAATTTAACCGGGATTAATTCCATGACCTCATTTTCGGGAGAAAGCCCTTTATTATGCCAACAAATTATTTGAATTATGGCAATGTACATGCCCGGTGCAACTGCAGTTGGGATTACCTTTGATGGCGGTGTAGTCTTTGCAAGCGAAAAAAGGATCGCATTTGGAAATTTTTTGGTGAGTAAATCAACCAAAAAAACCTTTGAGATAACTCCAAAAGTAGGCGCCACATGCGCGGGCCTTGTAGCAGATATGCAGATTTTATCACTCCAAATTGCAGCTTTGGCCAAAATTCGAAAATTAGAACTAAAAAGAGACGTACCTCCAAATTCTGTAGCTAAAATGATGTCAAATATGATGTATGAAAGAAGATACTTTCCATTGCTTACTCAGGTAATTGTAGGTGGAGTTGTGGATAAACCAGTTTTGTATACACTAGACCCATTAGGTTCAGTTCTTCCTGATGAATACGCAGCAGTAGGGAC
The DNA here is from genome assembly GCA_024644385.1 of Nitrosopumilaceae archaeon. Lineage (GTDB taxonomy): Archaea > Thermoproteota > Nitrososphaeria > Nitrososphaerales > Nitrosopumilaceae > Nitrosomaritimum. The sequence goes on from JAHELB010000066.1 coordinate 1,125, forward strand.
AGGAGCTGAAATGGCTTTGGGTGTTTTGGATCCTCAATTCAAACAAAACCTAACTGAAGACGAAGCTGTAGATTTGGCAAAAAAAGCAGTTCGCTCAGCATCCCTAAGAGATTCTGCAAGTGGAGATGGTCTGGATATCATGATAATCACTAAAGACGGCATCAAACAATCCACCGAAAAAATCACTGCTTAGATAATCAGGAAAATCTTTTCAAATACTCGAATTTAAAATTCATAAATTTAGAGTCAAATTTACATTTTGAATGGTAGCACGATTGTAGGATTTCAAAAAAATGAGTGTGTTTAAAATTAAATTTAGTTGTTGGATTTTTTTTGTTTATGGGAGATTAGTGTAAGAGATTCACTAAATTTTAAATTTGGAATATTCATAAATATTCCATCATCAGTTAAAGCAATAGTTTTCATCAGATGAAATTCAATTATGGTACCTTTCTTTCCATCTATCTCCACAATGTCTCCAATAGAAATTCTAGGATTTACATAAAGACCGATTCCAGATACAATGTTTTTGAGATGATTCTGTAGTGCAAAAGAAACTAATGCAAAAGCAACCCCTACTGAGGCAATTACACTTGCTGCTAAAGTAAACAAATCAAACAATACTCCAAGAAATGTCAACTCAAACCCAATAATGATTACAGAAATTAATCCAAGTAGTTTTTGTATTCCCTGAAGCTCTGATAGTCTTCTTGAAATAAAAAATTTGGTACCGAGAAACACTGCTAGTGAAATTGCAATAGACACTATTGCCTTGGAAATTATGTCGAATTCCATACGTTAGAATTGTTTTTAATCTTAAATCCCAATTTAATCCCTTTGTTCTCTAATCGAGTGTTTTTCCAATATCCCAAAATTTATCAGAAACATAATGAAGATTCTTTACTATTTCTCCTTTCTCCATATTTGTCATCTCCTCACTAGAAACCAAAGCCTTTCCTACTGCCAAAAATTTATGGTGTGATTCTTCGATCACGCATACAATACTATTTTTTTTAAACTCTGAAAATTTTTTGATTCCGGGTCTCATGACATTGGCACCTTTACACATAAATTTCACAGCACCCATATCCACCATTACATATGGAAATTTTTCCAAGGTTTGAGTTTCTGATAAAAATGGAACATATTCATCCAAAACTTCTACAATTTTAATTCCGTTTCCTACAATGATTTTAGAATCATCAGATATTTCATGCACTTTGAGGTTTTTTATTTTTGGAAATTCCATTTCCCATTTTTCTGAAATTTTTTTTAAAACTAGAGATGTTTCACTTTTTGAAATTAGGTTGGATTTCAATTTTTAGCAATCTCTTTTCTAATATCCAGCAAATCTCGAAGAATTGAACTTGCTGTCTCCATCCCACCCGCACCTTTTCCAATAATGGTTTGAGTTCCAGAGTGCTCAGATGTAAAGGCAATAGCGTTTAGCGTTCCATTAACGCATAGTGGATCATCTAAAGAAACTTCTTTGGGGCCAACTTCTAGTTCTCTATTGCAGGAAGCTAGTAGCTTGATTGCACAATTTTTCTTTGCAGCATTTTTAATGTCATCTGTTGTTACATTTCGAATGCCAGTACACTTGATATCAGGCATTGTTACCTTCATCCCCATAATCCAATTTGCAAGGATTACCAATTTGGCAGCAGCATCAAGACCATCTAAATCAAGAGATTCATCCGCCTCGACATATCCTTTATTCTTGGCATCTTTTAAAGCAGATTCAAAAGATAGTCCATTTGCCATGTTAGTTAAAATATAGTTTGTAGTCCCATTTAGGATACCAGCAAAGGACGTGATTCTTTCTCCCCTGAGGCTACCTTTGGCATAATCTAAGATTGGCGTTCCTCCACCAACAGTCCCACTAAATTTCAACATTACTTGATTGTAGGCTGCCAATTCTAACAATGATGGGAACGCAAGGGCCAGTGGTCCTTTGTTTACTGATATTACGTGCATTTTCTTTTTCATTGCAGTTGTAATGTGGGTCATTCCTGGCTCTGCATCCTTGTAATTACTTGCTGTAGTCTCAACTAAGACATCCGCATCGAGATTTTTTATCATGTTCAAACCAGAGATATTGTTTTTTATTTTAGAATAATTTTTGACACTTCCAAATTTTTTTTTAGCTGCAACAAGTTTCTCAAGATCAATTCCTGAGAGATCAACTGCACTACCTTTACTATCAAAGACACCTACAACTCTTGGTTTTAACCCATATTTTGCATATAGATCCTCTGATCGTGATTCAAACAGCTTGACTAGACTTTGACCTACTACTCCAAAACCACAAATTATTATTCTCAATGTTTTTCCTTCCTTTCAAATATGCTATATCTGTGCGTTTTATTCATGTCTTTGATTTTCTTACCATGAATTGTGTTTTATTAATAATTATTGAATAATTGCTTATTCATTCTTCTTTTTGAAGGGATAGTGAAATTGAATTTATGCAATATCTAAGATTGGTAGGTTTTGGTCCGTCGTCAAACACATGTCCTAAATGCGCTCCACAATTATTACAATTGACTTCAGTGCGAACCATTCCTAGAGATCCATCTGAAACATATTCTATTTTTTCTTCTGAAATTGGATCCCAAAAGCTTGGCCAACCAGACCCCGAATCAAATTTGGTATTTGAATTAAAAAGCATCTCCCCACAGGCAACACATTTGTAGATTCCTTTTTCCTTACTGTCACAATATATTCCGGAAAATGGCGGTTCTGTTCCTTTGTTTATGCATATCTCATATTGCTCAGGGGTAAGCTGGGATTTCCATTCTTCTGGAGTCTTTGTAATTTTTTTTGGCACAATGTACTTTATTTGTAATCCTATTAGAATATTTTCTATTTTATTTTCTTTCTTTTCTCCTCGGTTCTTTTTTCAGATTCGAATCGCTCTAAATCATATTCTTTGAGATCCACAAATTTTATTAACTTACTCAAGTTTGGATGTACTTTGTTTATCTGCTTGTACATTTCCTGAGCAACTCTTCTATAGTCTATATGTCCTTGCGGGACTGTTCTTAATTCAATTAAATGACATGCCTCTCTGAGATTAAATTTCATAAAGTAGGGATAGTTGAAAGCAAAGTTTACTACGTACTGTCCTTGTTCGGGATATCTTTTTCTTATCTTATCAAACGTTTCTTTAGTTTTACTCATACATTCTTTGTATTCTTTGTCGATTCCTAAAATCTTAATTTCACTTGGAATGTTGTATCCGTGATCAGTAGTAAGCAATTGCCTTTCGAGAGTTAAAGCTCTATGTCGGTGAAAATCTCTAAACATTCCAAAATTATTTAAAAGATCAAAAGTATAGTAAACAGTTTCAAAAGCCCTACTTGGTCGATGTCGTCGATTAAATCTAATTTTAATTAGTGAGTTTAAAATTTTTATCTTTTTTTCCTTTGAAAACTTTTTTACTTGCTGTAAAATATTTGTATAATCTGTACTTGGGGATTGTTCATACAAAATACTTGTAATTATTTTATCAATAGAGGTTTTTTCAGGCTCATAATCTACTAATTTGGTCCTGACTCCGGAGATTGTTTTTGTCTTAATTTCTTTTGAAACAATGGATTTTGAAATCTTTTTAATTTGTTTCAAATATTTTTGATATGCTTTTCCATATTTGTCATCAGATCTTTTAACAAAAGATTTGATTGTAGTGTTTAATTCTTTGTTGATTTTTGAGGCTAAATCTCTCTCTTCATCCAGATCTGATGCTCTAAGGACCGTTAGTAAATATTCAAACGCACGACCATTTCCAGTGATTCCTACATTAGTTAAGGTTGATGCAGGAAGTAATCCTCTAAGAATATCAAGGGCCTTGGCTTTGGTTGAACCATTGTAAATCATATTTGCAGATTTAATGTCTCCTTCTTTGTTTAATTTTGAAAAAGATTTTTCCTTCCCATCTTTTGAATCTTTAAAACGATATTTTTTTATTGGGTATTTTTCCCTCACATACTTTATCATTGGATCAATATTTTTTGAATAAACATCAAAAGAAAAATTACATGTATCCTCATACAAATCAGCAAAGTTTGAATGCATTAAAACAGGATCTCGATAAAACCTGTACTTTCCATTGATTTTTTTATTCCATGCAACATACCTTGAAGATTTTTCAAGATACGATAATCCAATTCTTCG